>JAYSYN010000231.1:0-11627 GCA_043727575.1 Fimbriiglobus sp. | reverse complement strand
GGGAGCCGCTTGACCGACTCCCGCCCGCTGTCGGCGGCGATCACCGCGAACAAAACGACGAGCGAGGCCACGATGATGCGGCCCCAGCGCGTCGGACGGCCGAGCATCGGCTTCTTGCCGTCGACCACCAATTTCAACAGCGAACTGCGCCGGGGCGATTCGATCTCCGGCATTTCGACGACCGCCGGCCAAATGCGCCCGCCCATCGAGGCGCCGCACCCGGCCAGCGAGACGAGCGCGATCATCAAGCCGATGTTCAAAGCATCGAGGCGCAGGTGCGGGAACGAATCGATGACCAGCCACGCCACCCCGGAGATCAAACCGACCGTCGCCCCGCCGCCGAATGCCCGGCTGCGGCCCGCGCCGGCGAAGACACCGCCGACCATCGCCGCCGCGATGCGGAGGAAATACCCGGCCAAATACCCCGTCTCCGAAATCGACTCGTCGAAGAGGCCGACGGCGGCGCCCCACTCGCGCAGGGCGAGGTGGAGACCCAGGGACAAGATCGAACCGACCAGAATCCGGCCGGTCAGAGTGGATTGCAACGGCTGCGGGGGAATCGCGGCCGTCACCGACAGGCTTTCCGCGGCTTCCGCCGGGGCCAACAGCCGGCTGCTGCACCGCGGGCACCGGCTGGTGGCGGGGAATTGCGTCTGGCATTTCGAGCAGAACAAATACATCCGGGGGTACCGCCGAACCGCGGAGTGCGAGACGGTAGAACCCTAGGACACGTTTGGCCCAACGGGCGATCTCGTACAATAACGGCATGAAATTCGTCGTGCGCACCCCCGTCGTCGCCGGCCTTTCGGCGGTCGCCTTGGCCGCGTTGTTCGCCGGATTGGCCCGTGTGGAATCGCGGGCCACCGGCGACCGGCCTTTGATTGTCGCCGTCGCTGCGGGATTGCGGACGCCGGCGGAAACGGTGGCCCGCGATTACGGCGCCGCGACGGGGCAAAGGGTCGAACTCCGCTACGGGGCCTCCGAAGATTTGCTGGCGCGCGTCTCGTATCCCACCGGGATCGAACCGACCGATGTCTTTCTGCCCGCGGACGAAAGTTACGTCCGCATCGCAGAGGATCGCCGGCTCGTCGAACGCGCCGAGTATCTGGGGACAATGCGGGCAGTCGTGTTGAGTTCGGATGACCTCCGCGACTGGAGTGACCTCCTGAAGCCGAGCCTCCGCGTCGCGCTCGGCCAACCGGGGAGCGCCATCGGCAAACTCACCCGCGAGCACCTGCGCGAGCGCGGGCTTTGGGACGAGTTGGCCCCTCGCGTCGTCGATACCGGCACCGTCACCGAATCGGCGAATGCCGCGAAATTGAAAGCCGTCCACGCCGCCATCGTTTGGAACGTCGTGGCGCAAGGGTACCCGAATTTGAAGACGCTGGAGCCGCCCGAATTGCGGGGCTGCATCGCCACCGTGCGGATCGCCGCGCTGAAACAATCCCGCCGACCGGCCGACGCGGAGGCGTTCGTCAATTTCGCCGCCGATCCGCTGAGGGGCGGGGTACACTTCCGCGCGGCGGGGCTGAAATGAAGCCGCGCCGCGATTGGCCTTTCTTCTTCGGATTGGCCCTGCTCGGCGGCTTGTACGCCGGGTTGATCCTCGCGATGCTCGTCGCCGACCTCGCCGCGACGTCGCCAGAGCATTTGCTCGCGGCACTGCGGGTCCCGGAAATCCGCGCCGCCCTTTGGCTCAGCCTCATCAGCAGTTCCGCCGCGTCGATCCTGGCCCTCTGGGTCGCGGTGCCGCTGGGCTATCTCCTCGCCCGCACCGAATTCCCCGGCCGGCGGTCGCTCGAACTCCTACTCGAAGTCCCCGTGGTGCTACCGCCGCTCGTCGTCGGCCTGAGCTTGTTGATTCTGTGCCAGAGCGCCCCGGGTCGGGCGGTGCAGGAATTCGTGACGATCACCTTCGCCGTACCCGCGGTCGTGTTGGCGCAATTCACCATCGCGGCGGCCTTCGCCACCCGCACCATGCGGGACACCTTCGAGCAGTTGTCGCCGCGGACCGAACAAATCGCCCGGAGCCTTGGTTGCACGCGCGCGATGGCCTTCCGGCGGATCACGCTGCCGGAAGCGCGCCGGGGAATCCTCGCCGCCTTCACGCTCGCCTGGGCGCGGTCCATCGGCGAATTCGGACCGGTGCTGATCTTCGCCGGCGTCACGCGCTACCGCACCGAAGTGCTACCGACGACCGTGTTTTTAGAACTGAGCGTGGGCAACGTCGAAACCGCCGTGGCGGTGTCGATGCTGCTGATCGCCGTTTCTGCCGCCGCCCTCGGTTCGCTGCGGCTCGCCTTCGGCCGTGCGTGAACCTATCCCATCGCGCCGCGGATCAATTCCAAATCCTTCCGGCCGTCGGCTTCGGACTTCGGGTTCTTCAGCAGGTACGCGGGGTGGAATGTGCAGATGACGGGGGTGCCGGCGTAGTCGTGGATACGGCCGCGCAAGGTGGCGATACCCTCGGTCGTTTGCAAAAGCGTCTGCGCGACGGTCGTGCCGAGGCAGCAGATGACCTTCGGCTGCGCGAGTTCCAATTCGCGGACCAAATAGTCGCGGCAGTTCGCGCATTCCTTTGCCGTCGGAAAGCGCTTCGGCGCTCGACAGCGGGTGGCGTTCAACAAGTAAACTTCGTCGCGGGTCAGGTTCAGAAACTCGAGCGTCCGCCCCAGCCACGCGGCCGATTCGCCGAGGAAGGGCCGGCCTTCGCGGTCGTCGACGGTGTCGGGGCCGTCGCCGAGGAATGCGACCCGCGCCGCAATGGGTCCGACGCCGGAGAGCGCCCGCGTCCGCATCGAGAACAGTTCCAAGCACTTCGCGCAATTCTGCACTTCGTCGGCCAAGAGCTGCAAGCCCCGCCGCCGCGCGGCGAGCGGATCGTCGGCGACGACCGCCTCCGCGGTCTGCCGGGGTGCCGCCTTCACGAAGGGCGCGGGCCCGGCCTTCGGCACGTACTCGACCCCCGCGGCGCGCAGCGCGTCGAGGTACTGCTTCAACTGCTGCGGCAAAGTCGGCGCTTCGGCCACGGGGATCTCCGGGTGCTGTGCGGACAGTTTAGCCCCGGCCTCCGTAAACTGAAGGGGGACGCCGTACGCCCTTTTGCGGGATGCCACGCATGACCGACCCCGTGACCTGCCCGGATTGCCGCGATCAACTCGACGTGCCGGTCGAATTCCGCGGTCGTTCGGTGAAGTGCGCCACCTGCCAGACGGTCTTCGCCGTCCCGATGCAACCGCTCGGCGAACCGCCATTGGCACGGCCGTCGCGCGGTCGTCCGCGCGAGGAATTCGAGGCGGATCGCCCACCGCGCAAGCGGTCCAACGGGGTCGTCTGGTTCTTGCTGGCGGGCACGCTGTTGATCGCCGGCGGCACCAGCGCACTCTGCGCCGGCGTGACGATCTGGATGTACAACCCGCCGATGCAGGTCCACAAGTCGGAGGAGGGGAAGTTCCAAGTCGAGTTCCCCGACGACCCGGTGCCGTTCAGCCAAACCGGCGAAAAAGGCGTACCGGTGAAGGGCGTCGAAGCCCGCCGGGAGGAAGTCGGACAGATGCGCTTCTTCGTGAAATACTACGACCTGCCGAAGTCGCCGAAGGCGACCAAAGAGAGCGATGCCGAGTTGATTTTGACCGACGCGCTGCGAGCCGAAATCGCCCAACTCGCGGCCGGCACCGAAATCCAGCGCGAAGCGAAGACGCACGCGGGGTTTCCGTGCCTCGACGTGCACCTGGAGCAGGGCAACCAAATCATGAAGCGCGGCACGGTCGTGCGGATCATCCTCGCCGGTTCGCGCATTTACATCTTGGGCGCTCAAGGGCAGAACTTGGTCCCCGAACTCTGGTACGTCCAGCGGTTCTTCATTTCTTTCCAGCCGAACGAGAAATCCAAGCCCGCGAAGAAAGCGGACGAGTGAACCCCCGCGTGCTCTCGACACTCCCGGGCTGGCGGCACCGCGTGAGCTTGCCGTGGATGCGGCATCGCGGGGGCAATGGCTTTCCCGATTTCGATTCCACGGCACGCTGACGCCGTGCCGCTCGCCAAACTGATTGTTCGACGCCGAAGCTCACTTCTTCACCCGCAGCGTCACATCGTATTTGAGCGTCGCGGCCGAGGGAATGTCCTTCAACCCGGCGGGCGAGAGTGCGAAGCCGCTCTCGGTGAGGGTGTATTCGAACGGACGGCCCGTGGTCGGGTCGTTCGGCACGGGGACTTTCTTGATATCGGCGAGTTCTTTCGGCAGTTGAGTCGATAGCGCCGTATGCAGCCGGATGGCTTCGAGCACTCGCAACTGCGCGATCTTTCGCTCGGTCCGGGCGAGGCTTTGGTAGGTTTTTTCCGTCCCCGCCAGGACGTTCAAAAAGACTTGCGTGATCGGGTCGTCTTTCGCATCGGCTTTCAATTTCTTGACGCGTTCGCCGAGTTTCTCGATGCCGGCGGATGCCTCCGGGCCGCCGAGGAGGAACCATTTGCGGTAGTCGTCGGCGATGTCGCGGTAGCGCTCGAAGCTGTTCAAGAAGACGACCTGCACGGCCGGCATCGCGGCGACGTCTCGGACCGCGCGGCCGCGCGCGATGGAATCTTTGCGGGCATCGTCTTGAGTTGACTCCGCGCGGGCGATCAACGCGATCCGGAGTGCGAAATCGCCCAGCCCGTTACTTTCCGTGACACCCTGGAACGCTTTCATCGATGCGAAGCAGAGTTCGATGGCGCGCTCCAGGGTCGCGGGGCCTTTGCGCAATTCCGCCAAGCCGGGGAGGAAGCTCTCGTTGAGGAGGTCTTCGCCATCGAGTCCGGGCCTCGGGTCGAGGAACGGTTTCGGCAACGAGCTCAGCGCCCAGTACAGATTCGGCGAATCGGGCAATTCGATCAGCGAATCGATGCGGGCGAGAAAGATCGACACGAGTGCGTTGCCGACGAGCATCTGGATCAACGACGGGCCTTCGGCGACGTGTTTGCCGAATTGCAAACCGGTTTGAATGGTCCGCAGCGCATCGTCGAATCGCTGCTCGGCGAGTTCGAGTTTGCAACGCAGCGACAACCAACGGGCCAATTCGCGCTGCCACGGTGGGCCGCCGACGATCGCCGCGACCGCTTCGACGCCCGAGGTCGGCGCCGAGGCCCATTCGCACTGCGTGCAACGCGCGCCGTACTCGAGTTCGCGGAAGACGGCCTTGTACTTCTTCAGGTATTCGGCCACGTCTTTAATCGGCAGGTCCCCGATCTTCGCCTCTTCCCAACGCATGACCATTTCATTCTCCGCGGTGCGTTTGGCCGGTTCGCGCTCCTCGCTCGGCCTCGCCGCGTAGGCATTGCGGTAATGCAGCACGGCGTTGCCCGCCACGCGGTCCCGGGAACTCGGCATCAATCCGTAACGCAGCGCCGGCTTGGCCTCGGGGGCCGGATCGACGACGAGGACCACCGGGGACCGCTGCGCCGATGCCAATGCCGGGAGCAGTAACAAGGCGAAAAATGAACGCATGAGAAGCTCCGTGAAAATTTATCGTTCGGGCCCGCCGGACGATTCCGGGAAGTGGCTCTGGGTTCGCTTCGGCTGCGCGTCCAAGTACGAAACCCCCGCCGTCAGGATGTTCCGTCGCAGTTCCAAACTGCTGGCGACTTCGCCCGATGTCGGCCCCGCTTCGGGTCTCGGCGGCACCATCGGCGGGGCGTAGGGTCGCACGTCTTCGTCGGCGCTCGCGCTCGGGGGTGGAAGGGTCGGGGGAATCTCCGCGGGGACGATGACGACCGTCGGCGACACGCGCTTCGCCTCGGCTTCGGCCACCCGCGCCTCGGCCTCCGCGACGCGCCAGCCGCAGAGGCCCACCGTCGCCGTCATCAAGATGAACGCCGCCGCGGCGACGAATTGCCACCGTCGCACGGCGCGCTCTTGGCTCACCTGCCCGGCGCGGTAGTAAAAACTCGCTTGGCCGACACCGGCGGGGGCCGGTCGCAACGCCGCGAGTTTGAATTCGAAAGAATCGGTCATTCGGTCGGACATGGCGCCCTCAACTGTTCGCGGAGCCGGGCCAACCCGGTCCCGTAGCGTCGGAATACGGTACTCGCGGAACTGCCCAGCACGCCCGCGATCTGCTCGAAGGTCAACCCGCCCCACAAGTGCATCACGATGATCTCGCGCAAATCCTCGGGCAGTGTCGATAGCGACTCCGCCGCGAGTTGGGCGTCCAACCCCGTCGGGTCGGCGGAGGGCACGAACCACGTCTCCGTCGCCTCGGCGGCTTTCGTTTCGTAGTTTTGGCGCCGGCGCTCGGCCCGCGCGGCGTCGCGGGCGGCGTTGCGGACCACGGCGTACAACCACGGCACCGGCTTGTGGGGCGGGACGCGCAGGCGCGCGAGTTTCAAAAAGGCCGTCTGCACGACGTCTTCCGGAGTGCGGCACCACGGCCGGGCGAAGAGGGTCAGCGCCGGGCCGTGGGCCGCCACCAGATTGGCAAACGCCTCGGGGTCCATTAGAGATTCCGACGCCGCCGGGGGGGCGGGTATTTCATCCGCTTCGCGCCCCGGCCCGGACTCTTTCTGGAAAGGACACCACTTTCGGATTATAATGCATCGGCTCCGCCGCGAACCGCCGGCGGCGCTTTCTTTCCGTTCATCATCGGCTTCGATCATTCCCCGGTGCCCCCGCACCGGCCATTGAACTAGGAGAACCAGATGGCCACGGCCCAAGGCATTCTCGACGGCCTGCGATCGCAGATGGATTTGTCCGACTTCAAGAAGCTCCACTGGGAATGCAGTTTCCCGGAGTATCTGGAAATCGTGATGAAACAACCGACCGTGACGCGGACCGCCTACCAGCGGCTCTTCGACATGATCCTCGCCCACGGCACCGAGGACATCTACGAAAACAAAGACAAGCTCACCCGGTACAAGTTCTTCACCGAGTTCGCCACCCGCCACGGCGACGGCATCTACGGCCTCGACCGCCCGCTGATGACGCTCGTCAACACCTTCAAAAGCGCCGCGCTCGGCTACGGCACCGAGCGCCGGGTGATCCTGCTGCACGGTCCCGTCGGCAGCGCCAAATCGACCATCGCCCGATTGCTGAAGCGCGGGCTCGAAGAATACAGCCGCAGCGACGCCGGGCAGTTGTTCAGCTTCAGTTGGAAGAGCGCCGACGGCACCTACGCCAAAGATCCGATGCACGGTGAGCCGCTGCAACTGATTCCGGAGGAATACCGCACTGAATTGCTCGGCCAGTTGAATGCCGAGGCCACCGGACCGAACCCCTACGGCATCCGGATCAAGGGCGACCTTTGCCCCGCCAGCCGGTACGAGTTCCGCGAGCGCCTGAAAAACTACAACGGCGACTGGCTCGAGATGCTCAAGCACGAGGTCCGCATCTTCCGGCTCATTCTGAGTGAGAAGGACCGCATTGGTATCGGCACGTTCCAGCCGAAGGACGAGAAGAACCAAGACAGCACCGAACTGACCGGCGACATGAATTACCGGAAGATCGCGGAATACGGTTCGGATTCCGACCCGCGCGCCTTTAACTTCGACGGCGAACTGAACATCGCCAATCGCGGCATCGTCGAATTCATCGAAGTGCTGAAGCTCGACGTGGCATTCCTCTACGACTTGCTCGGTGCCAGCCAAGAACACAAGATCAAGCCGAAAAAGTTCGCCCAGACGGACATCGACGAGGTGATTTTGGCTCACACCAACGAGCCGGAATACAAGCGCCTCCAGAACAATGAGTTCATGGAAGCCCTGCGCGACCGCACCGTGAAGATCGACATCCCGTACGTGACGCGGCTGCGGGACGAAGTGCGGATCTACGAGAAGGACTTCAACGAAGCCAAGGTCAAAGGCAAGCACATCGCCCCACACACCGTCGAGGTCGCCGCAATGTGGGCCGTGCTGACGCGGTTGAACCCGCCGAAGAACGCCAGCCTCAGCCTGATGCAGAAGTTGAAGCTCTACAACGGCAAGACGATGCCCGGCTTCACCGAGGACAACGTCATCGACCTCAAGCGCGAGGCGATCCACGAAGGGATGACCGGCATCAGCCCGCGCTACATCCAAGACAAGATCAGCAACGCCCTCGTCGCCCACCCGGACGAAGACAACATCAACCCGTTCATGGTCATCAAACAGCTCGAAGACGGCCTGCGGCACCACGCCCTCATCAAGGACGAAGACCAGCACCGCCACTTCAAAGAGTTGCTCTCGACCGTCCGCGAAGAGTACGAAGACGTGGTGAAAAACGAAGTCCAACGCGCCATCGCCGCCGACGAGGAAGCCCTGACCCGGCTCTGCGGGAACTACATCGATAACGTGAAGGCGTACACCCAGCGCGAGAAAGTCCGCAACCGCTACACCGGCGCCTACGACGACCCGGACGAGCGCCTAATGCGCAGCGTCGAAGAGAAGATCGATATCCCCGAGGGCCGCAAGGAAGACTTCCGCCGCGAGATCATGAACTACATCGGGGCGCTGGCCATCGACGGCAAGAAGTTCGACTACCGCACCAACGAACGGCTGCAAAAAGCCCTCGAACTCAAGCTGTTCGAAGATCAAAAAGACACGATCAAGCTGACGAGTTTGGTGAGCAACGTCGTCGACCGGGCGACCCAAGAAAAAATCGATGTGGTGAAGGCTCGCCTCATCCGCAACTACGGCTACAACGAATCGAGTGCGACGGACGTGCTCAACTTCGTCGCCAGTATCTTCGCTCGGGGACAGACGAAAAAGTAGAGAGTGCGGAGTCCAGAGTCCAGAGTGCAGAATGGCGGCGGTGTCATCTGCACTTGATTTATGCATGGAAACATGGCAGACAGGGGCACCTTGACCAAGCTGGTTTCAGCCATGTACCGACGGGCGACTTGCGGTGGGTTACTGTTCTTGACCGGGTGTGTTACGTTTCCCGTCAACGATTTTCAAAGTAAAGATGTCGATGGGCAAACGATCCATGTGACTCGATCGCAAGGATCCAGTACACCCGGGACGCACTCCAGACGTGAAACTTGGGAACTCCAATCCAATGGCAACTGCAAACATACCCGCACGGGGTGGCAAGTCGCCCGGGGCACGTCAGGGGAGGTTTTCGAATCGAACTCCACTTCCAAAGATGATTACCAGACAGCTTTCAACAGCATCCGGAAGAGTCAATTTGGCGATTCGACAGGAGGTCTAGTCGGGGCAAGTGTAACTGGCGTTTCAGTTGCCATTGGCGACAAGAAAGATTCGGCTGCGTGGTTGACAAGGAACGGCACCCCTCGGGGCATGAGATCGTTGATGGACTTTCTTGATAAGCGAGTCACTCAAGGTGCAAACGGTAAGCAACGTGGTTGACCGGAGGACGCCGGAAAAAATCGACGTGGTGAAGGCTCGCCTGATCCGCAACTACGGCTATAACGAACCGAGTACAAGTAGGGGTCAGCGTCCGGGTTCTTCAAATCCGAAATTAGAGTCGCCGGGTCGGGGAAAGGGTGGGGGCCTGACAGACCTGAAGGTGTGAACCTGGTCAGGCCGGAAGGTGCAGCCATAAGTGCTGGAGGGTGCTGCTCAGGGCACCCCCACCCCCTCCCCGCCCCGGCGTTGATTCACCTTTTGGGGGCAGATTCATGTCCACCGCCATCACTACTGTTACTTTGGACGAAGTGCTCGACGCCGCCGAGACGCTGGATCACGATTCGCGTGTCGAACTGGTATCTGTGCTTTCCAAACGCCTCGCCGAATCATCCCGTGAATGGCTCGTCGCACGTGTCGAACAGTCCCATGCCGAATTCCTCGCCGGACAATTTGAAGAGCTCACGGCAGCTGAAATTATTGCTCGAGCGACTCAATGAAGCGGAGGCTGTTGCAAGCGAATTCGTTCGGTCGCGACCTGACCGCGTGGGTCAAGCGACATCCCGGCTCGGCGACCGACATACAACACGTTCTCGATGCACTTTCGGCCGATGCTTTCACACCATCGCTGCGAACTCACAAACTCCACGGGAGGCTATCGGGCCGGCTGGCGTGTCGTGTCGGCCGCGAACTCCGCATCGTATTCGAGTTTGCGCAACATCGGGGGTGCGAGGCCATTGTCTTGTTGTTCCTCGGCACCCACGACGACGTGTATTGAGCTGCGGACCTCCGAGCGCCTAATTCACTTCACCAGCGGGGCCAGATCCCAAATGCCGATGATGGCCGTGTGATCGGGCAGCAGTACTGGCAATTGTTGGAGTTGAGCTTGGACCATCTGGGACGGCAAACCATTCGTCTCCATCAGGATTCCCCCGTGGATCCGCTCCGGCGTGAGATGCCCCGGCACTTGGGATTGGGAACGCTCGACGATGGCCAATTCGTGGCGGCCGGGGGCGAATGCGGCGGTCACGTCGCCGGAGCCGCGGTTCCACGTTTTGAGCGGCTTGCCAGTCCTCGCATCCCACACGACGTATTGAATACCGGCGTTGCGGCTCAACCAGCCGAACATCAATTTGCTGTCGGTCGAAAAGTCGATCACCTCGCTGTTGCGAACGTCGTCCCCGCCCAAGTCGGCGATCACGTCGCCGGTGCCGGCATTGAGCAGTTGCGGGTTGATGGTCTGGACGACGATCATTGGCGGCGCTTGCCCCGGTTGCGGAACCGCACCGGGTTGAACGGCCGTGAACTGGCGGTTCCAAGATGCCACCACCACTCGGCCATCGGGCGATACCTTCGGACTGTTACCAACAACCAGGTTCGGCGCCGGTTGCGCGAAGGTCCGCTCCCACTTCTCTTTCTTTCCGGTCCGGTCGAAGCATCGGACGACGTGTTCCTCGGCCGTCTGAAAATGCGCGAAGACTTTGCCGGAACCGGGATGGACCGCCGCCCCGAGCAGGGTCCCGTTCGGCAGATCGAGGGTCATCCATTCCTCCGCGATGTCCCCCGTTTTGGGACTCAACCGGTACACCTTGCCGATCTGTTGCGGCAGGCTGTTGGGTTGCAAGGCCGCGTCGGCCCGCGGCTCACTGACCACCACAAATAGGCTTCTCCCATCGGCGGAGAACGCGAACTGATTCAGGTCATCGACCTCCAAGCTCACCACGCGGTCGGGCTTGATCTTCTTCTTGCCGTCGAGCAAATCTTCGAGAGTCCAATAGCAGAGGCGGGTTTCGGCGTTGATCCGTCCCGCAGACACCAACGCATATAACTCCGTGCCGTCCGGAGTGACGCCGAACTTGCACATCCCGCCGACCGGGAGTGCGAACTCGGCGATCGGCTTGACCGGGGCATCTTCGCCCAATTGATCGCGGCCGATCACCGACGCTTTCTCGTCGGTTACGATGATCAGGTGCTTGGCGTCGGGCGTCCAGCACACTTCTTGCACGCGTTTGTCGAGTTTCACCGTCCCGAGCAACTTGACCCGGGGTTTCGGCTTTTCGTCCGGCGGAATGGGGGCCGCCAGCAGCGGGGACGCGAGCAGAAGTGCCAATAGCAAGGTACGGGTCATCGGAGAATCTCGGTTTGGGAGCCGTCGTCTCGCATCGATACAAATCGCAAGGTAACCGATGGACTGAACCAAAGCAAGGCGTCGATTCGCCGGGGGTAGACCTCTCGATTTTGCCACGGGCCATCTGGTAGGCTTCACTTCCCATACCCGACACCCGGAGGCACGGATGCCCACCATCAGTTTCCAG
>JAYSYN010000230.1:0-11709 GCA_043727575.1 Fimbriiglobus sp. | reverse complement strand
GCGGGGATACCCGCGTTTTGCAGGGCGATGTGGTCGTCGAGGACGTGGGTCGAGCGGTCGAAGCCGCGGACGAACTTGAACGACTTTGCCTTGTTCGCCTCGGCCACTTTCCAAACTTCGAGGACCAGCTCTTTGGCGTTGTCCCACGAATGGCCTTCGACGTTCAACTTGGCCCCGGTGTGGCAGCAGAGGTCGAGGAGGATCGCGGCGGTGTACTTGAACTCGGGCTTCTTGGCTTTTTGTTTCCTGGCGTAGTCCGCGGCGAAATACTCGGAGCCGAGGAAGTATTTGTCCTGGGCATTGAAAACGTACTCCTCGCCGTCGAAGATCACGAAATCGACGCCGACGCCGGTGGCGAGGTCTTTCATCCCGTGGGCGAGTTCCATCAGCAGTGCGACGCCGGCGGTGCCATCGTTGGCACTGACGAACGGCTTCGCCCAGTTTTTCGGGTTGGCCTCTTGGTCGGCGAGGGGCCGGGTATCGTAGTGGGAGCAGAGGACGATGCGCTCTTTGCGCTCCGGATTCCACGAGGCGATGAGGTTGACCATCGCAACCTCGGCCTTTTGGCTCGGTTGTTGGCCGGCGAATTCCTGCCGGGCGACTTTGCCGCCCATCGCCGCGAAATGTTTGGTGAGCAATTCTTGCTGCTTCGTCATCCCCTCGCTGCCGCTGATGCGCGGGCCGAGGTCGCAGAGTTGCTTCAAGTATTTCATCGCCCGGTCGCCGTCGACGGAGCTTTTGTCGTCGCCCGGTTTGGAAACTCGATCTTCGGCGAAGCCGACCTTGGGGGGCTCTTTCGTCGATTCCTCGGCGGACGACGGGTTCGGTTGACAGCCGCAGGCGGCCATGAACCAAACCGTGGCGAGCACTCCGGCCCATCGCATTCCCATCGCCCATCCTCCACGCGGGTTGCCGTCGATTCCATCATACCGGATTCGAACTCCCGGAGTGTACGGCCCTACCCCTTCCGGTGCCAATCCCAAGCGGTTTCCACAATCGAACGCAGATCCGGGAACTTCGGGCTCCAGCCCAGCTCGCGCTTCAATTTGTCGGCACTGGCCACCAACACCGGGGGGTCGCCGGCGCGGCGGGAGGCCTCGTTCACGACGATCGTTTTGCCACTGACTGCTTCGCAGGTGCGGATCACCTCGCGGACGCTATTGCCAGTGCCGCTGCCGACGTTGTACGTCACCAGTTTCCCCGCCGGTTGTTTCTCCAAGGCCAGCACGTGCGCCTCGGCCAAATCTTCGACGTGGACGTAATCGCGGATGCAGGTGCCGTCCGGCGTGTCGTAATCGGTGCCGAAGATGTCGATTTTCGGTCGCTTGCCGAGGGCGGCGAACAGGACCAGCGGGATCAGGTGCGTCTCGGGGTCGTGGGCCTCGCCGTAGGCCGCATCGATCGACGCCCCGGCCGCGTTGAAGTAGCGCAGCGCCGTGGCGCCGAGGCCGTAAGCGGCGGAGTAATCGGCGAGCATCGCCTCGAAGGCGAGCTTCGTTTGGCCGTACGGGTTCACAGGTTTCAGCGGGTGGTCTTCGGTCAGCGGGATCGTTTCCGGGGTGCCGTACACGGCCGCGGTGCTGCTGAACACGAAGCGCGGGATGGCGTGCCGGCGGACGCGCTCAAGCAAGTTCAAACTGTTCAGCAAGTTGTTCTGGTAGAACTTGGCCGGGTGCGTGACCGACTCGCCGACGCTCGTGCTCGCGGCGAAATGGAGGACCGAATCGATGCGGTGGACGACCAGCAAATGGTCGAGGTGGTCGATGTCTTTGAGGTCGCCGACGACGAGCTGGTCCGGGGGAATATTGGCGCGGTGCCCGGCCGTTAAGTTGTCGTAGACGAGGACGGTGTGGCCCTTGGCCGCGAGCCGCCGGGCCGTGAAACCGCCGATGTACCCGGCTCCGCCGGTGACGAGGATGCGCATGGATCGGGCCAGTACTGGGGACGGGAACGCGGACGGACGCATTGCAATTTTAGGGATTGCGGGGCGGCGCGGCCGGGATAGTTTGGCAGTCGGGCCGCGCAGTCGGTTCGGCCCCTGGAAAGGTTCCCGAGTATGTCGACCTTGATCGAACCCCGGACTTTGCAGGGCTTCCGGGATTACCCGCCGGCTCTGATGATCCCGCGCGAGCGGGTGCTGCAAACGGCCCGCACCGTTTACCGCAGTTACGGTTACGCCCCCATCGATACGCCGACGCTGGAATACGCCGACGTGTTGCTCGGCAAGGGCGGCGGCGAGAACGACCGCATCGTCTACCGCTTCAAGGATCACGGCGAGCGCGACGTCGCGATGCGCTTCGACCTCACGGTGCCGTTCGCCCGCTTCGCGGCGGTGCACGTGCCGCAACTCGGCACGCCGTTCAAGCGCTACGCGATGGGCCCCGTTTGGCGAGGAGAGCGGCCGGGGCAGGGGCGCTACCGCGAGTTCTGTCAGTGCGACTTCGACACCATCGGCACCCTCGGCAACGCCGCCGATGCCGAGGTGGCACTGGTCATCAACGACCTGTTCACGGCGCTCGAGCTTCCGAATTTCCAGATCCGCGTGAACAACCGGTTGCTGCTGAACGGGCTGCTCGAAAGCATCGGCGTGCTCGACCAGGCCGTGCCGTTGCTGCGGAGCCTCGACAAGTTGGCGAAGCTCGGCCGGGGGAAAGTGGTTGAAGAAATGACCGGTGACACCGGGGTGTCACCGGAGCAGGCGGACCGGGTTTTGAAACTCGCGGAAGCGACCGGCACGAACGAAGAAATCTTGGGCGCGGCCGAGGCGATCTTCGGTGGCAACCCCAACGAAAAGGCCCGCGAGGGCCTGCTGCGCTTGCGGGAACTGCTGAGCATCGCCGAGATCGCCGGCGTCCCGGAGGGCCGCATCCGCATCGACCTCAGCATCGCCCGCGGGCTCGATTATTACACCGGCACCATTTACGAAACCTTCCTGACCGACCTGCCCGGTATCGGTTCCGTTTGCAGCGGTGGCCGCTACGACAACCTCGCCAGCCTCTACACGAAGCAAGTCCTGCCGGGGGTCGGAGCGTCACTAGGTGTGGATCGGTTGCTCGCGGCGATGGAAGAAATCAAACACCCCTGGATGACCGGCCAGAGCACCCCGGCCCCGGTGTTGGTACTGCAATTCGAGAACACCTGGCTCGGTCATTACCAGCGCGTCGCCCGGTGCCTGCGCGCCGCCGGAATCGGGGCCGAAGTCTACCCCGAGGTCAAGCGGCTGAAGGCGCAGTTCGAGTATGCGGACAAACGCGGATTCAAGGTGGCGCTGATCGCGGGCTCCGAGGAGTTCGCGAAGGGAGTCTGGAAGATCAAAGACTTGGCGAAGCGCGAGGAAGTGACGGTAACGGAGGCGGACGTGGTAGGTGCGGTGCACAAGGTGCTGGGCATTGAGGGTTGAGGGTCGGGAATCGAATGATGAATATTGTTCTGTTGCTTCATGCATCCACGCGGGATATTCAAAGTTGGCACACGGCTTAAATCTGGTCTTTTAGAACATTGCGCCTACGTTCTGGGTCGATCAGTATGCGATACGTGCTAATGATGCTGGTAATACTAATAGCCGATCCTGCTGTCACGCCTGCTGCGCCTGTTCCCAAAGAATTGAAAAATTCCGACTTCGCTGGCACATGGCAAATAAATTCCGTTGTTATTGATGGCGAAGAAGGCTTGCTCGCTGACAATCCATATTGGTCGATAAATACCAAAGGGCAAGTCATAGTGCATTCCGAATTGGTTCCCCAAGAATCAGAACTGACACAAACTCACATTCGACTTGCCTTCACTGTTTCGTCTCGATCCGTCGATTACATAAACGCCAACGAAGCCATACAATCCTTGGCCGGCGTGTATGAAATATCTGGCGATACCCTCAAAATGTCTTTTGACCGCAACGGTGGCCCCCGGCCTAAATCCGCCGAATCGGGTTCGGGACTTTTGCTTTGGACATTCAAGCGAGCCCCGTTGCCTAAAGCAAAATAGCCCGGGAATTTGTAGGATAACAATCGCCCGTCAACTCGCTGTACAATACCCCTGGCTGACATCTGCGGTCCACATGGGATGAAAACATCGAGGTTCCCTGACGACACTATGATCCGCTCTAACCATTACGAAGCGGCGTTCGAGGCTTACCTTCGCGAGAAGCGGGTCGGGTTCATCGCCATCGACGAAGCCAAGCGTAGCATCCTCGGGAAGCAGAACATCAAGAGTGCCGACTTCATCATTGTCGGCCCGGAGACGGCTAAGCTCGTCGTCGATGTGAAGGGTCGCAAGTTCCCCAGCGGTACCTGTGGCGGCAAGAGTTGGCAGAACTGGGCGGAGGAGCAAGATATCGACGGCCTCGCGCGCTGGGCCACCGAATTCGGCCCGCCCTTCCGACCAGTGTTGGCTTTTGTCTACCAGATTCAACCGCCCTACGAACTGACGCCCGGCACGCCCGATCTGTTCCAATTCCAAAAGAAGAGTTACCTCATGCGGGCCATCGATGTCGGCGAGTACCGGCGGCACATGCGTGTCCGCAGTGCGAAATGGGGCACGGTCCACTTGCCGGTGCAGGCCTTCCGCGCGCTGGTCCGGCCGTTCTCGGAGTTCTTGCAGATTGCGGGATCGTGAGTCGAAATGGCCTCGAAAGCGGAGCCGAGCGGAGAAAGTCGCTTTTCGCTCCGCGAAAAGTAGCTGGGCTCGCCCGCGACTGGCTGAACCAGAGTACTGGCGTCAACCACTTTTCGCGGAGCGAAAAGCGACTTTCTCCGCATGGTTCAAATGAATTCCGCCAGCCGCGGGCGAGCATCGTCGCTTTTCGCGGAGCAGTGTCAACCTCGACCGCGCACCAACGCGAATAGCTTCGGCGGGGCCGTTCGGCCGGCGGGGATCGTCACTTCGCGGAATTCGTATTCCGTCGGCGGTTGCGAAGTCAGCAGGTCCCGGATGGCTTCGGCTTCTCCCGCGCCGCCGGGGTGCCCGGTGTAGGCGAGTACCGTCAAAATACCGCCGGGGCGGAGGAAGCCGACTGCCGCGCGGATGGCCCGCACGCTGCTCGCGGAACTCGTGAGGATCGATCGGTCGCTCGCCGGGAGGTAGCCGAGGTTGAACAGCGCGGCGGACAATGGCGTCAGCGAGGCGCGATCCAATTCCGCGTGATCGCCGAGATTCAATCCGACCCACGTCACCCCGTGTTTCGCCAGCAACGCCGCCGTCCGATCGATGGCCAGCGGTTGGATATCCCACGCGATCACCCGGCCCGTCGGGCCGACGCACCGCGCTAAGAAGAGCGCGTCGTGCCCGTTTCCGACGGTGCCGTCGAGGACCGTGTCGCCCGGCCGCAAGTGCGGCCGGATGAGGTCGTGGACGATTTCGGTGACGCTCAGGTGCATGGGGTCGGATGCGTGCAGCGGATTCGCAAGCATTAGTGTACCCTTTAACCCCGCCGGGTGAGTAGCATCGGGACGGCCCCGCTGCCGTGGAGCACGCGGTTCCGTCCGGATTCTTTCGACCGGTACAACGCCTCGTCGGCTTCGCGGACGAGTGCGGCCGCATCGCCGGTGGCATCCGCCAGAGTCGACGCCCCGATGCTGACCGTCACGGGCCGCTGCGTCCAATTCTCGGCGGCGACGGCGCGCCGGCAGCGCTCGGCGAGCGCCACGGCCCCGTCTTCGTCGGTATCCGGCAGGATCACGACGAATTCCTCGCCGCCGTAACGGGCGAGGACATCGGTCGTCCGCACGCAGTCTCGCAGGGCCCGGGCCACGATGCGGAGGACGTCGTCCCCGGCTTGGTGGCCGTAGGTGTCGTTGAAACTTTTGAAGTGGTCAACGTCGAGCAACAATAGCGAAAGGGGCCGGCCGTTCCGGCGGCTGGCCCCGTAGCATTGGTTGAGGCGGGCGTCGAACGACCTGCGATTCTGGAGGCCGGTGAGTGCGTCGGTCGCGGAGAGCGCCCAGAGTTTGGCGTTGGCGGCTTCGAGTTCCTCGCGCGATTCGAGCAGGCGGTTCTCGAATTCGAGTTGCTCGGTCATGTCGCGGACGATCAACGCGTGCAGCCCCGCGCCCCCGTCCGGCACGACCGAGACCTTGACTTCGACCGGGATCACGGTGCCGTCTTTTCGGCGGAGATGCTTGCGGCCCAAGTCGCAGCGCCCGGTGCGCTCGAGGGATACCCGCATGCGTTCGAGGTTTCCCGCGATCGCGCCCGGCGTTTCGAGCGAGAGCGGATCGAGTTCGAAAAATTCGGCCGCGGTGTATCCGAGCATGGTCAACACGGCGGAGTTGGCATCGACGTAGCGGCCCGTGGTCGGGTCGACGATGAATACGCCCTCGGCCAGTCGATCGACCGTGCTGCGGAACTTCGCTTCGCTCGTCCGGAGGGCCAGTTCCGCTTTCTTTTCGGCGGTCACATCGACCGCCATCCCGGCCAAAAAGCGCTGCCCGCCCGCATCGGTCAGGGGGAACTTGTACGACTGCCAATGGGAAGATGAGCCGTCCGGGGTGGGGACGGTTTCCAACTGTTTCAACACGTCCCCGCCGGCGAGAACTCGGAGGTCGATCTCGCGCAGCGGCCGCGCGATCTCGTCGCCCCAAAGGTCGGCGTCGGTTTTCCCGAGCCAATCGGCTTCGGAAAGGCCGAATTTCCGCGTGAGTGGTTCGTTGACGTACACGAACCGACCGTCCGCATTTTTCATGAAGGCCATGGCGGGGCCGTGATCCATGAACGCCTGGAACCGCTCTTTTTCGGCCCGCAAGTCGGCTTCGATCCGATTCCGCTCGGCCAGTTGAACCGCGAGGTCGTTCGCGCGCCGGCGCAGCAGGAGTTGGGCGACGACCTGCCGGGCGAGCACCGCGAGCGCGTCCCGTTGCAACGGCGTCAGTTCCCGCGGCACGCGGTCGATCGCGCACAGCGTGCCGAGGTTGAATCCTTCGGGCGTCGTCAGCGGGTGGCCCGCGTAAAAGCGGATCTTCGGTTCGCCGGTGACGAGGGCGTTATCGCAAAATCGGGGATCTGCGGCGGCATCCGGCACTTCGAACAATTCATCCCCGAGGATGGCGTGCGAACAGAACGCGACATCGCGGTGCGTTTCGGTCGCGTCGAGGCCGACTTTCGATTTGAACCACTGGCGATCCCGGTCGATTAAACTGACGAGGGCGATGGGGACGCCGCAAATGGCGGCGAGGAGGCGCGTGATGTCATCGAAGTCCGTCTCCGGGGGGGTATCGAGCACGGCCAAGCGGCGGAGGGCGTTCAACCGGTCGGCTTCGCGAGCGGGCTTCGGGGCGATCATCGGAACCCAATGCGATAACGACGGAGCAATGAATAGAAAACGCTAGTTCACGTTTGGCCGGGCGCCAAGTTTCAGTAACGCACGCCGGTGTAAGAGCCTTTGCAATTTTCCGGTATCGTCTGTGCCAGATAGAATAACTCTAGTCTCAATTTTGCGGCCCTACCCGATTCGAGCCCGACCATGAGCGCACCGGATCAAGAAAAGACGGGCCTTGGGAACTACTTCATCGCCAACTACCCGCCGTTCTCCTTCTGGACGGGTGGCGAAGTCCCCGCCGCGATGGAAGCGTTGAATCGAGCCCCGAAACCGGGGACGCCCCTCGGCTTGTATTTGCACATCCCCTTCTGCCGGAAACGCTGCAAATTCTGCTACTTCCGCGTCTACACCGATAAGAACGCCAAGGATGTGAGCGTTTACCTCAACGCCATCTTGAAGGAAGTCGAGCTGCTCGCGGCGACGCAGTGCGTGGGCGGGCGGCACCTCGACTACGTTTACTTCGGCGGCGGCACGCCATCGTATCTGAGCGCCGATCAACTGAAGGGTTTGATGACCTCGCTGAAGCAAATCATGCCGTGGGATCGGGCCCGCGAGGTCGCCTTCGAGTGCGAACCGGGGACGCTGCAACGGCACAAGCTCGAAGCCCTCAAAGAAATGGGCGTGACCCGCTTGAGCCTCGGCGTCGAGAACTTCAACCCCGAGATTTTGCAGTACAACGGCCGGGCGCACCTCGAAGACGAAGTCCACCGGGCCTACGGCTGGGCCCGCGAGATCGGCTTCGACCAAATCAACATCGACCTTATCGCCGGCATGGTCGGCGAAAATTGGAACAACTGGAAATCGTGCATCGCCAAGACGATCGCGATGTCCCCCGAGAGCGTGACCGTGTATCAGATGGAACTGCCGTACAACACGACCTTCTCGAAAGAATTGAAGATGGTCGGGGAGTTGGAAACCGGTGGCACCGGCGTCTCGCCGGTATCGAACACGATCGCCGATTGGCCGACCAAACGGGCTTGGGTGCAGTACGCTTTCGACGAGTTCGTGAAAGCCGGGTACGAAATCTCGAGTGCCTATACCGTGGTGAAGAACAAAGCGAAGACGCAGTTCGTCTACCGCGATGCTCTCTGGACGGGGGCCGACATGTTCGGCACCGGCGTCGCCAGCTTCGGGCACGTCAACGGCGTGCACATCCAAAACGTCGACACGTGGGAAGCGTACATCGCCAAGCTCGAAGCCGGGGAAATCCCCATCGGCCGGGCGCTGCCGGTGAACGATCGCGAGAAACTGATCCGCGAGATGATCCTGCAACTGAAAACGGGCCACCTCGAGCGCGATTACTTCCAAAACAAGTTCGCGGTGAACATCACCGATGAGTTCCGCACCGGCTACGCGAAGCTCGAAGGCGAAGGGTTGTTGAAGGTCACCCCGCGAGGCGTCGACGTGACACCGTCCGGGTTGCTCCAGATCGACCGGCACCTGCCGACGTTTTTCGATCCCGAACGGTTATCGACCCGGTACACCTGAGCCGGGGGTTGGTACAAAAGCGGGATGGAACCCGCCCCGCCGTTTCGCATCTGGCCGTACCTGGTCCTCAACTTCGTCGCGGCCGTTTGGCTCGACTTCACGTCGTTCCACCGTCTGGCCACATCCGACTCCATCGTCTTCGTTCTCGCCAGCCTCTACGAAATGCGACTCTTCTTCTGGGAGCAAGACCGCATCGGCATGCTCGTCCCGTTGGTCGCGTCGTGGTGCGACAGCCCCTTCCACAATCTGCTGATCCAAACCGGGTCGACGATTTTCGTCGGTCTGACGATGCCCTTAATGCTGGCCCGCGTACTCACGCCGCACCGGATGGCACCACTGGCCGTGACTGCGATGAACGCGGCATTCCTGTTCTTCGCCCCGGACACGCTGCACGAAAACTGGATGCTCGTCTGCAATTATCCGTCCGGCTTACTGCTCGGGTTCACCGCGATTACGCTCCTCGATTCCCGACCGGCGGGGGTGTCGTGGAACCGCCGCGCCCTTCGCCTGATCGTTTGCGCTTTCTTGATGCTGCTCGCCCACTACCAGTATTTCGGGGTGATCTTGTACCTCGGGCCGTTGGTCGTCTTCCGGGCTTGGATGCAGTCCGGTCCCGGTGCCCCGGTTCCGTTTCGCGACTGGAAGCGGATCGCGCTCCGCCCGTTCACCGATTCCCGCGCGCGCGCTTCCGTCTCACTGATGCTGCTCGCCCTCGGCGCCGTCGGCCTCGCGATGCTGTTGATCCGCTGGACGAATCCGATCACGGTCCGCACGTCGCCGTCCGCCAGCCCGCCCGAATTGTGGATGTCGATTTGGAGCTACATGATCGGCAACGTCGCCGAACTGCCGGGGATGGGGGCGTTCACCGTTTGTGTCGTCGGGGTCTGCTCCGTCGGCTTCGCCTTCGCGCTGTACGCCGAGCGCCGGCTGTTGGCGACACTGGCGATCGCGGTTCTCCCGGCCCTGCTTGCGGCGTCGGTCGAATTCGGTTTCCTCGGCACGCGCGAATGGATGATCCGCAACGATTTCCACCCGCGCTACTTGGTGGCCGCGCTGACCTCGCTGACGACGGCGCTCGCATTGCTGGGGTTGGTCCCGCTGCTAGCGCGCATCCCGAGCCGCACCGAGACGCCCGCGATTATCTTGGCCGGCGTGCTGTTGCTCGCGGCGGCCACGGGGCGGTACAGTTGGCCCTCGCCGGAGGGCGTGCGCCGATTGATCGACGACAAATGCGGCGCGATGACGTCGGTCCTGATCGAGACGCAATGCGAAGCGGTTGGGGGCGACTACTGGGTCGTTTGGATGTCGATGTTCCACATCAACATGACGCTCTACGAACGCGGGGAGGACCGCGTCGTTTTCGGCGTCGGCTACCGGTCCCAACCGATGCGCGGACGTTGGTTGCAGTTCCCCGACGGCTTCCGGGTGGCGCTGCCGGAAGAAGACTTCGGCGAAGTCCAGAGTAAAGCCGAATACCGCGGCTTGGCCCCGTTCGAGAAAATCGAAGAGCGCGACGCCGTTCTATTCCCAGCCCACCCGCACGCCGAACCGAGGACGATCCGGATTGGAATCTATCGGACCATGGTCAGGCCCTGAATCGCCGGAATCCCGCGGCAATGCGCTGTCAAGTCCAATTCATTGTTTCTTCACCTTCGGCGCGGTAGAGTCACCACGATCCTTTTTCCGCCCTCCCAACTCTTTCCAATGGGTGGCCCGTGAAGTTTTATCTCATCGTGTCCAAGGGCAAGCACCGGGGTATGCCAATCCCCATTCACGTCGATCTGTTCCTGATCGGCGCCGACAAAGCTTGCCAGTTGCGCGCCCAACACCCCGAGATGGGGGGCCAGCAGTGCGCCATGGTCGTGCGCGGCAAAAAAGTCTTCATCCGCGATCTCGGCAGCGGCAAGAAAACCTCGGTGAACGGCGAGGAAGTCCCCGGCAGCGAAGAATGGCCCCTCCACAAGAACGATCTCGTCGCGGCCGGGCCGTTGGAGTTCCGCGTGTCGTTCAGCGAAAAGCAACTCTCGCAGCGCGATCTCGAAGAGTGGGCGCTCAAAACCCTCGATGACGACACGGGGCCGAAAGCTTCGGCGTTCGAGGAATTCGATAACGCGATGAAGAAGGCCGACGACGATCACGACGACGCCGCCGCCGCCGCCGGGGCGATTCTGGGCAAAGCGTCGGCGTTGAAGGGAGTCATCCGAGGACGGTTGCGAATTTCCCGCGATGGGACCATCACCGTCGTGCGGATCAACGACATCTACATGGTCGAACAGGCGGAGTTGCTCCACATCAAGAAGGAGCTGCAAGACAACTTAAACGTCCCGAATCTGAGGGTTTTGCTCGACCTGAAAAACGTGCGCCGGATGTCGTCGGCGGCCGTCGGATTGTTCGCGGACTTCAGCGGCTTCCTGAAAAAGAACGGCGGCCGGATGGCCATCTGCCGGCTCCGCCCCGAACTGGCCGGGATGGTCGACGATCTGCGGAATGTGTTCAATTTGAAGGTCTTCGACGACAAGCCGCAAGCCCTTGCGAGCAAGTGGTGACAGTGCGTAACCAATTTACGGCCGACCCAATTTCAGCGCCGGTACGGTTGTTGCACTGACACCTTCGCGGGCGGTACGGGCTTCATTCTGAAGTCCGTCGCCGGCGTAGCTCGTCTGAAATTGTGGCAGGGTGGCCCTCTTGATCCATTCCATTGTTCGTCCCACGGCCGCATCGACCGCCAAATTGACACCTCGGATTCCCAAAAAACACGTTCGGTTATCCCTCGGCGGTAGGATCGCCACGTTCATCGGTGTCACCGTACCATTTGTGGGTTTGGTGACCGCGATAGTATTCTTGTGGGGTTGGGGCTTCCATTGGACCGAACTCGCGATTCTCCTCGGCATGTATTCCACGACAGTTCTCGG
>JAYSYN010000229.1:0-11727 GCA_043727575.1 Fimbriiglobus sp. | reverse complement strand
CGCTTACTTGGAACACGGTAAGGCGACTCAAGCGGCACGCGATGCTGGTTACAGGTCGTCGAGCGAAGACGGGCTGCGCTTCCTCGCTCATAAGCTGCTCACAAAACCTAACGTCGGCGAGAAAATTCGCAACGCGCTCGGTCACTATCTCGACGCCGAGATGATCACAGTGCCCCGAATTGCGCAGGCATTGGGGCACCAAGCATTCGGTGACCGTACTGCTATCTTTGACGAGGATGGCGCGATACTTATGCCGAGCGAGTGGCCGAAAGAGCTGCATGCCATTGTCGTCGGCGTCGATGTGACGGAGACGGTGAACCCACGAACCGGTAACGTCACAGCGCGTCGGTTCAAAGTGAAATTCGCGGAGCCGACGAAAGCCCTAAAAGTCCTCGCCACATGGCGCGGAATGACCGGATCCCGAGCGACGATGAACCGGGATGCGGCCGCTTCGGGATGTAGTGTCACGGTGATTCTCGAAGCGCCCGAGGGTGAACCGCAATGCAGTCGCGAGGCAGACCATGACGTCCTCATGAGCCCGACAGCTTCCCGATCGGGCAATGGTTCCTCGTTAGTTTGATCCCTCTTTCCTGATGAAAATGTCAAAATCGAGGCCGCTGGCGCCTCGGTTTCAACGGACTTCACTTGTCCTCACTGCAGACGCTTCTTTTCGCCGGTGGCTCCAAGGGAGCCGACTTTCGTGGGGGTGATAACCACAGGTTTCTCTTCGTCGTTCCTTCCATCCAAGATCACCGCGATCACCTTCTGCCTGGCTGCCGTGGCCAAGTCCTCGGGCGATTCGATCCGCACATCGCCGATTCGGAAGATGATGTCGTTCGACTTCAGGGTGGTCGCGGCATCTTCGGCGACATTCGTGACTACGACGCCGTATAGGACCTCGGCTTCGCTTGGCTCCTCGGGTTCGACTACGGGTTTTACCGGCTCGGACGGAGTCGGATCCGTGGGCACACTGGGGTTTGAAGGTACGAAGATGATCGTCCGCCGGACAGCAGGGTTGCCAGTAATAGGGAGGCCGGATCACCGTGCGATTGAAAGTGATGCCGAGGCTACTGAGTCCCCCGATCGTGCTTCCCCCAATCCCTGGAACTGGTTTGGGACTGTCTCCACCGGTTGCAGGAACCGGAGCCGGCTTGGGTGCAGGGACCGAGTTGTCCTCCACACTCCTGTCTGAGGCAGAAGTGTTGCGAAGCGGTCGAGCAATCCAAACAGATTTCGTTGTGTTCGGGCGACGAAAAAACCGCGTCGCCCGGCCGATGGGGCTTGGCGTCGCGGTTGTAAAGCGGATCGGGTTAGCGCTTCACGGGGGGCTTGGCCGGCGGCAGCTTCGGGGCTTGAACCGCGTAAGTTTTCACCGATTTCACCTGCTTCTGGGCCATCATGGTCGTCACGGCCGTACCGGATCCGCTCCCGTTGTTGCTCTGGTCGGGGATGACGGTCGTGAAGGTCACGTCCTTCTGGAAGTAGGAGTTGCCACGCTTGAGCACCAGGTTCACCGAGTCGCTGGCGAAGACCGTGTTCCGAACCCCTCGGGGATCCGCCGCCAATTGCCCGTTGATGGTCAGCAGCACGTCGCCCGGCTCCAGGCCGATCTCCATCGCCGGCGAGTTGTCGAAGACCTGGTTCACGACGCAGCCGCGATCGCCGCCTCCCAAGTTCGAGATGACGACCCCGAGCTTCCACGTTTGGCAGTCGTCGGCCCGAACGGTCGGCACGGCCGAGAAGAGGGCGGCGGCGGAGAGGACGGCGGTCAGGATCGAGTTGCGGAACACAGGAGTATCCTCCGAAGGGGCCGAAGCGGGTCGGCCGGTTGGGTTCGAGGGGGACGAACGTGCCCCCCACACCCTTACCTGCGGAGCGGACGCCCCGAAGCGGTACGAGAATCGGAGATTTTCTTTCCACGACGCCCCCACTCGGTTATCATCGCCGCATCACCCCCGCTCGGAGTCCAACCCATGTCCGACCGATCCCGCGTCGAGAGCCTCGTGGCCCGCTGGGAGGAGGCGCGCGACGGTGGTGCGCCGGTGGCGGTGGAGATCCTCTGCGAGGATGCCCCCGACCTGATTAATCCGGTGAAGGCGGCCCTCCGTATGCTTCACGGCAGCCCCCACGCCCCGGCCAGGCCGCGCCCGGCGGGCGAGGCACCGGAAGCACCCCCGACACGCTCACGAGCATGCACAACTTGGCGTCGGGCTACCTGGCCGCCGGTAAGTTGAACTTGGCCCTGCCGCTCCTCGAAGAGACCCTGAAGCTCACGAAGGCCAAGCTGGGGGCCGACCACCCCGAAACGATCACGAGCATGAACAACCTGGCGGTGGGCTACCGGGAGGCCGGCAAGCTCGAACTGGCCCTGCCGCTACTCGAAGAGACCCTGAATCTACTGAAGGCCAAGAGGGGGGCCAACCACCCCGCTACGCTCACGAGCATGGGCAACCTCGCCACCATCTATTGCGAAGCCAACGATGTAAAGAAAGCGTCGGCTACATTTCGGGAATACATCGCTTCACAGCGAAAGCTCGCCAATCGGAACGATTCCGGATTTGCTGCCGCCCTCGCAACAGTCGCATTGAAACTGTTGATGTGTCGGGAATACGCCACGGCCGAAGAGATGCTCCGCGAGTGCCTGGGCATTCGCGAGCAGCCGCAGCCGGACGCCTGGACCACGTTCAACACGCGCTCTCTGCTCGGTGAGGCGTTGATAGGACAGAAGAAATACGGCACCGCCGAGCCGCTGCTCGTCAAGGGGTACCAAGGCATGAAGGACCGGGAGAAGACGATCCTCCCGTTGGGCAGTACCCGCGTCGCCGAAGCCCTCGATCGGCTGGTCGCATTTTACAACGTCACGAAGAAGCCGGATGAGGCGAAGAAGTGGCGTGCCGAGCGTGCGAAGTATCCTGCAGAATTGGCTCCGACGCCGCGAGCGGCGAAGTGACCGAGGGTTCACGGGTTGTGTCGTTTTGGCCCTGCTAGCGGGCGAAAAAACCGCCCGACGCAATCGCCTGGCGGTCGAGGGGTGCCACCGGTCACTTCCATGGCGACCGGCCTTGGTATTTTTGCTGCTGGTTCAACGTCGACTGGAGCTGCTGGAGTTGCCCCTGGAGGTATTGTCCGACCGCTACCTGCTGGCGGGCGGCCTGTTGGCGGGCCGCTTCCTGCCGGCGGGCCATTTCCTGCCACTGGAGCTGTTGTCGGGCCTGAACCTGGGCTTGGGCTGCCCTGAGTTGGAACGACTCCGCCAGGTCGCGTTCCTTCGCGTCCAACACCGCTTGCCACCTCGGGGCGGCCCACTCCGTGTACTTGTTGCCGCTGCCGTCGATGTACTGCCAGAATGCCTTGCTGGACTTGGCGTCGCGGAGGAGTTCGCCGAGCCGCCCCTTGTTGCGGTTCGGACCGTAGCCCGATTCGATGAAGTTGCCGTCCGCGTTGAGCCGGCTCGGCTCCTCGACCCCCAGCTTGGACGACTCGGGCGGCCGACCGGTGCCCGGAATCGTGATGTACCCCGGAAGATTGTTGTTCTTGTTGGTCGGATCAAGGCTGCCGTCGGTCAGCGGACCGAACTGGGCGCGGGCTTCCAGGCCCCCCAAAAGCATCGCGGCGACAGAAGCGGCCACGACGGCGGCCCAGCGGCGGCGTTCGACTCGGACAGGGTTGAAGCGGATCATAGTCGTCTCCCTCAGCGGTGTGTGCATGGGGCCGGATTGACCTCCACACCCTTCCTTGCGGCTCCGGTGGGCCAAACAGGTACAACAATCACAAACATTTTTCCGCAGTCCGCCCCCGGAGCCTCCCTGTGTCCGACTCTACCACGTCCGAACTGACCGCCACGCTCGCCCGGCTGGCCTCCGGCGACGCCGCGGCGCGGGAGCGGTTGTTCGAGGAGACCCAAGCGCGCCTCCGGCGGCTGGCGAGCCGGATGCTCCACGGCGGCTTCGCCCGCGTCGAGAAGTTCGAACAGACCGACGACGTGATGCAGACGATGTTCCTCCGCCTCTGGAAGGGATGGGAATCCGCGCTGAAGGACGAGCTCGGCGAACCGCTCCGCGACCCCGGCGTCTTCCTGAGCCGGGTGACGCGTCTGCTGCGGGAAGTGCTGCTCGACATGGCCCGGCAACATTATGGCCGGGGCGGCGGTCGGCCCGGGCAGGTGTCCCTCAACGCCGGCTCCGATTCCGCCGGCGCGGGGCCGGGGTACGACCCCGGCTCCGAATCGCTCAACCCGGAGGCGCTGTTCACCGAGTTCCACAAGGCCGTCGAAGCCGGACAACTACCGCCAGGTGGTCGACTTGCATTGGTATCAGGAATTGACCCACGAGGAGGTCGGGGCGCTGCTGGGCATCTCGAAAGATACCTCCCGGAAGCATTGGGTGTCCGCCCGGCTGCGATTATGCGAACGCCTCGGCACCAACCCATTCGACCGGTTCGGAGACTGATTCCGTGCGACACCTCGGGCGATACCTCGGGCGCCGCCCCGTGCCATTTGCGAAAGTGCTCACCGCGATAGTGGGTTGTGTTCGACGGGGCGGTGCGCGACGGGGACAGGCCGTGGTCAATCCCATTCATCAGGATCCCGGGGGTTTATTCAGGCTGCCACAGTTGTTTTTTTCGCAACTGACATTCCCCTTTGACGGCTCGACAGAGATACTTTCAACATCGGAACAACGGGAGTAGCTACCCGCTGACAGCCGGTATCGCTGGCCGTGCCCATCCTCGACCTCCTGCGATACCGGCCTGCCGATTCTGAGGTTGAGTTGTGAGCCACTCTGCGGGCTGGAAAGCGATCGCGACGCGTTTCGCAGCCATCGCCTCCGGACCCGATTTCAATCTCTGGGCCTACTCCGATTCTCATCCGCCAGTCGGTGTGAACCACCGAGAACTCCGCCGCACATGGGACACCGACGGATTGGAATTCAACACGGGGCACACGGCACTCACGATCCAAGGACGCTCACCCCTATCCCACCACGAATTCTTGCTCCTAAATCGGCTGGTTTGGCTCGCATGGGCGGCGGGGACTTTGCTCCGCCCGAACTCGGTCTGGCCGGAAAGAGACTGGTTCATCCACGTCTTCCGTGAATCCCAGACAAGTGCCGAAATGGATTCCGGTCAAGCACGGCTGAGCCGATTGGCCGCCCACTCGGCGAATGTCGCGAAGCAACTTTCCGGCGTGTCCCGCGTCCCAGAATCGCAACTTCCTGTGCCCACTGGCGGTGCTTGGCAAATGCCGTTTGAAACGCTTCGGAACAGTTTCAACACCTTCGCACTTGAAAGTACGGACTTCAGGCTCGAACTGCACGGCTACACCAATCCTCGACTCTTCGACAATGACGAAGCGGTGCGAGGCATCCACGGCCGCGGTTTGAGATCCGACTGTCCGGACACTTTCGGCCGGAGCGGTTGGCATACGTTGGTAGTCGAGGCCAAGAAGTTCAATCAGTTCAACGACCTGGCGACTCAAGCGGGTCGAAGCCTTCCCTCGTTTCTTAAACCATCTGCGAACATGTTTCCGAGTGGTTTTTCACATCTGCCGTCGCAGCGCAACGAAATGCACGTTTTGGACTGGTGCATGTTCCTCTGGACTGCCAGCCCGTCATCTTTCCGCCGATGCCTAGATTCTTCCGACGACGGAGCAAGAAGGGCCGTCTGGCAGGGTGGAAACCCGTTCCTGGCATCGGTGCTTGCCATAGATCTTTTCGTCCGCGCGTATGGACTCGAGACGGTGTCACTCTACAGTCGGAGCCTAGCCGAAGTGTGTCCCTGGTATTCTTTGGAAGACAGGTCGGCTGCGCTCGCAGCTGTGAGTGCGGCATTTGTAGAACCTGATCGTAGTCTACCAGAGACTCCCGTCCCCCTGGGTTCGAAATCCCGAGCGGCCAAATCATCGCCGAGAGTGCTCAACCTCCTTCAACTGCAATCAAAGATCGCCGAGTTGCACAAAGCGGGGGACAGCCATGAAACCACCGCCTCACGGGCGAATTGCGATGTGGCGATTTTTGCCCTCGCAAAAGAGTGCAGAAAAGAACTGAATGCTGCCTTCGTGAAATCCTGCCTGACGCGGATGCGTGCTCGCCTAAAAGCGGAGCGACGTCTGAAATCTTGAGAAACCGTTTCTCGACAATGGCCGTTTCTTGGAAAAAAGTCTGCTCCATTCTTCCCTAGCCGGTACTAGCCTTTCCCCGTCATCATGCCGAGAAACGGCGCACCGACTTGAGTGGTTTCTCGGTTGCTCGCATCTACTTCCCCGTAAGCCGTGCGATCCGCTCGGCAATGTCCACGGGGAAGACTCATGCTCACCGTTTCGCAGCAACCGCCCGCAAGTGGCCATGAATCCGGCCGGCCGTGGGAACTGCAATCGCTTGCCACCTTCCTGAGCGTCTCAAAGAAGACGTTGGAACGCGCCATCAAAGCCGAGAAGCTCAAAGCCATCCGCATCAACCGCCGAGTTCTCGTTCCCGATAGCGAAGCCCGGCGTGTCGCCGAAGCCGGCCTCTAACCCATTTCCAAACGACCCAACGAAAAAGCGGGCCGGGAATGCCTGTCAGCGCCCGACCCGCTTCGAGAACTCAACATGGATAGTCTACCCAAAATGGTAGCCGTAAGTGCCTCGAAACCGTGCCCCGTGTGCAAGAAACTTGATTGGTGCCTCATGGCCCCGGACAGCTCGGCGTGCCTCTGTCAGCGCGTCGAAAGCCCGAAGCGTTGCGGGGACGCCGGATGGCTCCACAAGCTCACGGAAACCGCTCCAACTCCGAAGAAGGGGAAGGCCTCGAAGTCGTCAAACTGGCAAGCCGAGGCTGAACGGTTCGCACAGACGTTGGCCGGACTGCCGAGTTGTCGGACGGCGCTCGCCGGGAAGCTTGGCTTGCCGGTGGCTGTGCTCGACTCGATTCCCTTTCTCGGCATCCGCAACTACACGCTCGGCACCTTCGCCGAGTTCACGTTCCCCGAAACGACTCCAACCGGTTCCATCATCGGCTTGGCGACACGCTGCGAAGTGAAGGACAAGAAAGCCGAGAAGAAGTTCGTTGCCGGTGGCCAGCGCGGATTGACCCTTCCAACGGACTGGAACGCGAGAACGGGCACCGCATTCGTGGTGGAAGGCTCAACCGACTTTCTCGCCATGACGGCTGCCGGGTTGCTTTGTGTCGGCCGGCCTTCGAACTGCGGAGGACTGAAGCATCTCGCCGCGCTCTTCGCCGAGTGGGTGGGGGACTTTTTCATCGTCGGCGAGAACGACCGCAAGCCGAACGGCGATTGGCCCGGCCTCGACGGGGCGCAGTCGCTGGCGAAGTTGCTCGCCGCGAAACTCGACCGACCGGTGAAATGGACGCTTCCGCCAGAAAACGTGAAGGACGTGCGCGAGTGGTTGACCGCCGAAGCACGCGGGGAAACGCCCTGGCCGCAACGGGGCGAAGAACTCGCCGCGCTCCTTACGGCAAGCGCGACTCCCGAAGAACCGCCGGCTGAAAACGGTGCCCCATTTTCGCCGCACTGCGGACGGAAGATCGTCATCCGCACGGACGAATTCCGCGTCAACGCCGAAGCCACGGCCGCGCTCTGCGGCGAGGAAGACTTGTTCGAACGCGGTGGCCAGTTGGTGATCGTGGTGGAACAGGGGGAAGAAGCCCCGGCGGACGCGATGATCCGCAGGCCCATCGGTGCTCCGGTCGTTCGGCCGCTCACGCCCCCGCTGTTGCGGGAACGGCTCACGCGCTGCGCTCGATTCGTCCGCCACAAGGAAACGGAAGAAGGGATCGTCGAACGTCCCGAGCATCCGCCGGTTTGGTGCACGAATGCCGTATTCGACCGGGGGCAGTGGCCGGTGCGCAATCTCGAAGCCATCGTGACTCATCCGGCCTTCTTGCCCGACGGCTCGATTCTCTCGACACCCGGATACGACCCCGCGAGCCGACTGTTCTTGGCCCGCGAAGCGAATCTCAAAGTTCGCGTGCCGGAACGCCCGACGCGCGACGACGTGGCCCGCGCCGTCGCAAACCTTGAGGACGTCATCGCCGATTTCCCATTCCAAACGCCGGCGCACAAAGCCGGGTGGTTCGCCGGCCTCCTCACGCCGCTCGCCTGGTTCGCCTTCGACGGCCCCGCCCCGATGTTTCTGATCGACGCCAACGTTCGCGGTGCGGGAAAAGGATTGCTGGCCGACGTGATCGCCATCATTCTTTTCGGGAGGCGGTTTTCGACGATGACCTACACCAACGACCGCGAAGAACTCCGCAAGAAGATCACTTCGCTGGCCGTAGCCGGGGAGCGTGCTGTTCTACTCGACAACCTCGCCGGCGCCGTCGGGAATGACGTGTTTGATAACGCCCTCACTTCGGCGTTCTGGAAAGATCGACTTCTCGGTGGGAACACGAACTACGATGGCCCGCTCCACTTGACGTGGTACGGCACGGGGAACAACGTGCAACTCGGCGCGGACACGTCCCGGCGTGTCTGCCATATCCGCATGGAAAGCCCGGACGAGCGCCCCGAACTCAAAGGCAACTTCCGGCATCAGGAACTCCGCGTCCACGTTCGCCGCAATCGCGGGAAGTTCCTGGCCGCCGCGCTCACGATCCTGCGCGGGTGGCACGTGGCCGGCCGGCCGGTTCACAACTTGCCGAACTGGGGATCGTTCGAAGGTTGGTCTGGGATCGTCCGCGAAGCCGTCGTCTTCGCCGGCCTGACCGACCCCGGCGAAACGCGGGAAGAGCTGCAACTCTCGGCCGACCGCGACGCCGCGAGCATGGGGATCATCCTCGGAGAGATTCGACGTTTGGATCCGACCCGCCACGGCTTGACCGCTTCGGAATTCATTCAGCACTGCCAAGGTGATTCCGCCGAGAACGGTGAACTGCGCGGGGCAATCGAAGAACTCTGCGGAAAGCTCGACAGCTGCAAACTCGGCGGCCGGTTCAAGCATTTCCAGCGGCGGAACTTCGGCGGGACGATGCTCGACAAGGCCGGGGAAGATCGAACGAAGTCGAACCGGTGGGGAGCGTTCCCCGCCGGCCCGTCTGCCAAGGCGACGGAAACGCAACCCGCTTCTCCGGCAAGCGGTGCCGGAGAAGCGGGTCATGCGGGATCACTTTCCGGCGAAGACGATCCCGAATCGGAAGTGACAACAGCACGCCGTCGCGCCGCCGCTCTGTCCGAAGCGCGACGCAAAATTGCGGAATCGCAACTCTTTGAAAGCCAAAACGGACTCCCCGATTGAAAGTAACCGACCTCGCGTGAACGGATCGCCGAGGTATACTTCCCCTGCCTTCGGGCGCGTGGCCGGTGGCCGTTGTCGTGAGAAGCGACGGCCACCGGAACCCGCCTTCTCATCCGAAAGGTTCATCATGGCTTCCATCTCGAAAGACGCTTCAGGCAACCGCACAATTCAGTTCGTCGGCGCCGATGGCAAACGCCGGTCGATCCGCCTCGGCAAGGTCAACGCCAAGTGGGCCGGATCATTTAAGCTGAAGGTCGAAACGCTGGTTGCGTCCGTGGCATCGAAAATCCCTCTCGATTCGGAATCGGCCGCTTGGCTGGGCGCCATCGGAGACGACGTGGCTGCGAAGCTCGCCGCCGTCGGCCTCATGCCGGAACGCCAGTCCCGGATGCTGGGGCAATTCCTCGATGCCTATTTGGAACGCCGCAAAGCGGACAGCAAGCCCGCGACGATTGCGAACATCTACCGCGTCGCATTTGACCTGAAGGTCTACTTCGGCGCCGACTCAGGGCTTCGTTCGATCACGGCCGAGGATGCCGCCGCGTTCAAGGACGCTTACCAAGCCAAAGGGTTGGCCGCGGCAACGGTCTACCGCCAATTGAAGTGGGCCAAGATGTTCTTCGGCTTGGCTATGAAAGCGAAATACATCTCGGAAAACCCGTTCGCCGAGGTGAAGGGCAAGAGCTACACGCCATCCGAGCGCCAGCACTACATCACCGTGCCCGATACCCGCCGACTGCTTGACGCTGCGAACCCGACTTGGCGAACGATTATCGCGCTCTGCCGTTTCGCCGGCCTGCGCTGCCCGTCCGAAGTGCTCTCCCTGCGATGGCAAGACGTAAATCTCGCCGACGGCCGCATGGTTGTCACTTCGCCTAAAACCGAGCACATGCAAGGGAAGGGGAGCCGCGTCGCACCCGTCTTCGCAGTGCTCCGGCCCTACCTCGAAGAAGCCTTTGAACTGGCCGAACCGGGTGAAGAATACGTCGTCGGGGGAAAGACGGGAGCGACGTTCAGGGCCAATTCTCATGGCCCGAACGGATGGCGGAACACCAATCTCCGGACCACCTTCGAAAAGATCGTCCGCCGCGCGGGTTTGGTACAGTGGCCGAAGCTGTTCCACAACTTGCGGGCCAGCTGCGAAACCGATCTCATGCAGGATCACCCGATCCACGTCGTCACGGCTTGGATCGGCAACACGCCGAATGTCGCCCTCCAGCACTACCTGCAAACACTCGACTCCGACTTTGCCAAAGCCGTGCGGGGGAGCGCGAAAGGCGGTGCAGAATCCGGTGCAGTGGTGGTGCAAAATGCGGTGCAGACGGGAGCGGCCGGAAATGGCCACGAAATGACAAAAGCGACGGGATGCCCTGTTTTCGTGGCTTCCCGTCGCGTTCTGTCCGCTGAGGACGATTTGAGTCGTGCTGAAAATTGCACCCGACAGGAGTCGAACCTGTAACCTTCGGTTCCGTAGGCGTGCTGTCGTCCGAGCCCTCAATCCTCTCAAATGCCTGTTTTCATGGCACTTTGTACCTCGTCGGCCCTCCACTGTCAAGTTGCAAACGCCACGATCCCGCGCATGTAAACACAAGCAATCGTGACACGTTTCGTGAAACCGACGGCGTTTCATGAAATAACGTGAAACGGAAAACCGCAGCGATACCTGCCTCTTGGGCGACCCCAGGCCCCACTGAACCGGTCGCCTCTCGAACCGCTCCCCGGTGTCGCAGATGCCGTATGATTCCCCTGCCTCCGCGGTCGCCACAGGCATCACCCCGATTCCGCCATGCCCAGCTTCGATCTCAGCCTGAGTACCCGGTCGCCCCTGCTGATGGCCGATGGCGAGCCCGGCGACTTCATCTCCGAACACCGTGGCACGGTGCTCGCGATCGACGACGCGGGTGCGGAGACCGTCGTCGGCTACGTCCGCGCCCTGAGGCTGCACGCGGGTCTGGCGTGGGAGAAGGGCGAGAGTCCCTCTTCGACGTGTGCGACAGCCACAGTCACGAGATGCACGCGCTCCACTCACTCCTGTACAACCCGGGCGGCTACTCCTTCCGGGAGACCCTCGTCCGCCGCTTCGAGGCTGGCGAGTGCGACCTGCTCGTGCTCGATCACATCCTGCTCGATCCGAAGTGGCGCGGGCTCAAGATCGGCCTGCTGAGTGCGAGGAGGATGGTCAATCTGCTCGGCGGCGGGTGCGGGCTGGTGGTCTCCCACATCGCACCGCTGCGGCGGGAGGCCCACGTGCAGCTCGGCGTCCCCGAAGCGTGGATCCCGGAACCGACGGGTCCGGGGGCGGTGAGGAGGTACTTCCGCCGCCTCGGCTTCGAGCGTTTGGGGAGGAGCCCCTTCTACGCGATGCCCACCGCGTTGGTGACTCCGACCGCCGAGGAACTGTTGAAACCGGGGGCGTCGGGTGGCTGAGGCGAGGTTGTGGAGCGGGATGCCCGTTATTCCGCGATGCGGGGGAACCCGGTGCCTTGGCGACCGAGAGA
>JAYSYN010000228.1:0-11741 GCA_043727575.1 Fimbriiglobus sp. | reverse complement strand
GGTCCAGTCTTGGTATACGATGTTAGGCTGGCTTCGCGCCGGCCATTCCGGTTCTTCCGGTCGTTCCGCCGCGGGTGCTCCTGAACCGCCGAGTCGGTTTGAGCGCCTCTCGCCCTTCCCGTCGATGGTAAACTGCTGGGATGTTTCCTTGGCCCGACAGGATGGTCGACCCGTGAGTGCCGGCGCGCTCGATGTTCCGCTCACCGAGATTCCGCCGACGCCCGCCGAAATGCCGGCGCCGGCTCGGGGACTGTTCGCGCCCGTCGGCGACGCCTTCGAGGCCCTCGGCGATTGGTCGGTCTTCTCGGCGCGGGCCATCTCCGGGATTTGGTCGCCGCACCTCAAAGCGCGGGAACTCTTGCGGATCTGCGTCGAGGTCGGTGTCGGCAGCGTCGCGGTCGTCGGCGTCACCGGACTGTTCATCGGCATGGTGCTCGCGGTCCAAACGTATTCGCAGTTCCAAACCATCGGCCTCGAAACGTCGCTCGGGGCGATCATCCACATGTCGGTGGTGCGCGAACTCGGGCCCGTACTGGCCGCCGTGATGCTGTCGGGGCGCGTCGGCACGGCGATGGCCGCACAGCTCGGCACGATGCGGGTCACGGAGCAAATCGACGCGATCGCCTGCCTCGGGGTCGACCCGGTGAAGTACCTCGTCGGCCCGCGCGTGCTGGCCTGCGTGTTGATGATCCCGCTGCTGACGGTCATCGCCGACGCGATGGGCGTCGTCGGCAGCACCGGCATTTGCCTCTACGTCTACCGCATCGAGAGCGACCATTACTGGCAGCACACCGCGAGTTTCGTCAAGAGCTTCGACCTGCTCATGGGCCTCGCGAAGTCGCTCGTGTTCGGGGCCGTGCTCGGCCTCATCTGCTGCCATCGCGGCTTCCACTGCAAACCGGGCGCCGAGGGGGTCGGCAAGGCGGCCACCGAAGGTTTCGTCCTGTCGTTCGTGGCGATCATGTTCCTCGACTTCGTCATGGCGATGCTCACGACCACGCTTTATAACCTCATTTGGCCAGCCGTCGGCGCCAAGGTCGCCTGAGGAACCGCCGTGCCCGACCCCATCATCCAACTCGCCGGCGTCTGCGTCCGCTTCGGCCGGCAGCAGGTGCTCCGCAACGTCCACCTCGACGTCTTCCCGCACGAGACGCTCGCGCTCATCGGCGAAAGCGGCTGCGGAAAATCGGTGGCGCTGAAACTGATCGTCGGCCTGTTGCAACCGACCGAGGGGGAAGTTTATTTCGAAGGCAAACCGCTGCACCGGATGCGCGAGCGGGAAATCGTCGCCATGCGGCAGCGCGTCGGGTTCCTGTTTCAGGGTGCCGCGCTGTTCGACAGCCTCACGGTGTTCGACAACGTCGCCTTCGGGCTGCGGGCGAAGGGGTGGAAGCGCCACGAAGACCTCGAACCACGCGTGCGCAGCAGCCTGCGGGATGTCGGCCTGCCCCTCGCGGCGGAATCGAAAATGCCCGCGGAGTTGTCGGGTGGCATGCGCAAACGCGTCGGCCTGGCGCGGGCTTTGGCCATCGACCCGGATGTCATGCTCTACGACGAACCGACCACCGGTCTCGATCCGATCATGACCGACGTGATCAACGAGTTGATCCTGCAAACGCGGGCCAAGCGGCCGATCACGAGTTTGGTCGTCACGCACGAAATGCGCACCGTGCAGAAGGTCGCCGATCGCGTCGTGATGTTCTACCCGCACGCCCGGTTGGCCGCGCACGAACCGCAGGTGATTTACGACGGCCCCGCGGCCGGCCTGACCACCTGCGACGACGCCCGCGTCCGGCAGTTCGTGCTGGGCGAAGCGCGCGAACGCCTCACCGACGCGCGCTTGCTTTCGGAGCCGGACGCGTGAGCGACGGTCCGTATCCTTTAGGAGTTCCACCGTGGCCGAACGAGTTCTCCGCCGGCGTTTGGGCGTCTTCGTGGCCGCGACCATCGCCGCCCTCACGGGGTTGATCGTGCTGTTCGGCGGCGCGCCTACGGTCTTCAACGCGCGGACCAAATACACCGTGTTGTACCCCGAGGCGCCGGGCGTCGCGGCGGGGACGCCCGTGCGCAAATCGGGCGTGCGCATCGGCCGGGTCACCGCCGTCGACATCGACGAATCCAGCGGCGAAGTAAGGGTGAACATCGAGGTCGAGAACAAATACCTCCCCCGGCAGAGCGAAGAACCGGCCATTTCGCGCGGCTTGCTCTCGGGCGATACGGCCATCGATTTCATCCCGAAGACCGACGAAAAAGGCCAGCCGATGCCCCGGGCCGATTCGATCCCCCCGAACGCGGACATCGCCGGCGTCCGGCCGCTCAACACGCAGCGCCTGTTGAACCAGGCCCAAGGGGCGATCCCGAACGCCCAGGATGCGCTCATCAAATTCAGCGCGACCATGTCCCGCTTCGACGCCGTCGGCCCGAAGGCCGAGAAGGCCCTCGACGAAATTGCGGCCTTCGCCCGCTTGGCCCGCGAACTCGTCCCCGAACTCCGCGAGACGAACAAACGCGTCCAAGATTTCATCGGCGCCGACGGCCCGCCCGAGCCCAAGAATCAAGACGTGGCCCTGCGGAAAGTCGACGAACCCGAACCGGCGAACCTCAAGACGCTCGTCCGCGAAATCCAAGATTTCGTGAAGACCTACAAGCCCCTCGGCGAGGATCTGCGCGGGCTGTTGAAGGCCGCCGCGCCCGAACTCACGGCCGCGCTGAAGTCGTTGCGAGCGCTCACCGACCGAGCCGGGTTGTTCTTGACGGACGACAACCGCAAAGCCCTCACCGAAATCTTGGCGACTTTCCAAAAAGCCAGCGCCGATTTGCTGAGCGAAGAGAACAAAAAGAACGTCAACGCGATCTTGAAGAACGTGAACGCCGGCAGCGAAGACCTGACCAAAACGATCCGCCTCGCGGCCATCCTGCTCGACCGCGCCGAGGGGACGCTCAAGGAACTCAACGGCCGCTTGGCCGAAGCGAAGGGCGTGATCGCGAACTTCGACAAAGCCAGCAAGCCGATCGCGGAGAGCGCCGAACCGATCATGAAGAACATCGCCCTCGCGGCCGAGAATCTGTCGAAGACGCTCATCGACGCGCGCGCCGCCCTCGCCGCGTTCAACAAATCCGATGGCACCGTCGGCAAGATCCTCAACGACCCGCTGCTGTACAACCAGTTGGTCGACGCGGCGTCGAATTTGAACCGCACCCTGACCCGCGCCGAGAAGATCGCCAAGGACTTGGAAGTGTTCGCCGACAAGGTCGCCCGCAAGCCCGAAATCATCGGCATCGGCGGGGCGCTGCGCCCGAGCACCGGCTTGAAAGAATCCCCGACCGCCCCGCTGGGGCCGACCCCCTACCCGTACCCCGCCCCGGGCTCGGGCCGGATCGACGGACCCCTGCAACCGATTCCTCCCATCTCGAGCTTCCAAGGCGATGGCGTCCCGCGGGAGTCGCAAACACCAATCCGCCCCGCCGTGGCGGACGACCTACCACGCGAACGGTAAAGCGACCCAGCTTGGCTGATGGCTATCAGCTGATCGCTGACAGCTATTTCGTGTGCACGTTGATTGGTGTCAACAGTCGTCAGCGGACAGCTCTCAGCAATCAGCCAGAAAAGCTTATCCCTTCAGCCCGAATAGTTTCTGCATCGCTTCGACCAGCTTCCGGGCTTCGCCTTCTTTGCTGGCTTCTTGCAGGGCGGCGATGGGGGCGTGCAAGAGTTTGTTTTGAAACAGCCGGAAGGCCCGTTCGATTTGCTCGCGGTCGCCCGGCGTCAGCTTGCCGTTGAGCTTGCCGAGCAGCGGGGCGAGCACTTCGGCGCGGACGCGGTCGACTTCGGTCCGCAGTTGCTGGATCGCCGGGCCGCTCTTGCGGCGGTTCCAATCGTCGGTGAATTTCTTCACCTCCGCGGTCACGATGGCCTCGGCCGGGGCGAGCGCCTTCCGCCGTTCGCCGAGAGTCTGCTCCCGGACGCGCGCCAGGTCGTCGATGTTGAAGACGCAGACGCGGTCGCCGTCGTGGATGGCCGGGTCGAAATCCCGCGGCACGGCTATGTCGAGCACCACCAGCGTCCGCGTGCCGCGGTGCGGTAGCACCTTTTCGTCGAAGCGGCGCTTCGGCATGATCGGCTCGCCCGCGCCGGTGGTGCTCAGGGCGATGTCGGCCTTCGCCAGCGCGTCGTCGAGTTGGCTCCACGGGATCGGCTGCCCGCCGCACAGCGCAGCGACCTCGGCGGCTTTCTCCGGGCTGCGGTTTGTCACGAGGATCTTCCCCGGGCGCAGCGCTTCCAAATGCTTGAGCGTCAGTCGGGCCATCTTGCCGGCGCCGATGACGAGAATCGTTTTGTCGCGGAACGTGTCGAACACCTGCCGGACGTAATCGACGGCGACACTCGACACCGAGACGTGCCCCGCCGAGATGGTCGTCTCGGTGCGGACGCGCTTCGCAACCCGGAGGCTGTGGGCCATCAGCGCGTTCAACATCGGCCCGGTGGCCCCGAGCTTCTGCGCGAACTCGAAGGCCTTCTTCATTTGCCCCGCGATCTGCCCCTCGCCGACGATCAGACTGTCGAGGCTCGCCGCCACGCGGGACAGGTGCTTTACCGCCGCGTCGTCGATGTGTTCGTACAGCAGCGGAACGACGACCGACGCCGGGACGGAATGGATTTCCCCCAGAAATTCGGCCGCGAGTCCGGTGTCGAACGGCTGCTCCCCCGGCTGCCGGGCGACGTAAAGTTCGACGCGGTTGCACGTGGACAGCAGCACCACTTCGCAACCGAAACGGGCCGACAGATCGACGACGGCGCGCTCTTGCTTGGCCGGGTCGAAGGCGAGTTTCTCGCGCATCTCCACGGCGGCCGTGCGGAAGTTGCACCCGATGGCCCGGAGGTTCACGGCGAATCCCCCCGCACGAACGGGTGGCCCGCGATCAACACCGACAGCATGAGGGCGAAGGTCAGAATCGTGAGCAGAGCCAGCCGCCGGCCGGGGAGCGAGACGGCGTACCGCAAGTAAGTCAGCGCGAGGAAGACGACCCAGAGGCCGACGGTGCCGAGGAACTTCACCGACATCCAATTGTCCGCGAAGCCGTGGTAGTGCTTCAGCAACACGGCCCCGAGCAACAGACCGACGGTGAGTAGCGGAAAGGCGAGGTTCACCGCCCGCCGGTTCATCGCTTCGAGCCGGTCGAGGCTGAGCAATTTCATCTGGCCGAGCGGCAGAAGTTTCATCCGCAATCGCCGGGCTTGAATCAAGTACATGACGCTGGCGACCGCGCCGACGCTCACCCCCACGGCGGCGAATAACAAGAACAGCCCGTGGACCGCACCCCACACGCGGGCGCCCGATTCCCACGGCATCTCCTGCTTTTCCTCGGTCGACACGGTGGCGAACGCGAGCCCGGTCAACCCGAGCACGAGGGGCAGCACGAACACGGCCCACGCGCGGCGGGCGTGGTGCACGGTGCCGTACAGGTAGAAAATCGCGAGGACCCAGGCGACCGCCAGCAGCGCCCCGAAGGCCGTGGCCGGGGTCGGTTGACGGATCGATAAAAACAGCGTGTGCGCGAACAATCCGGCGCCACCGAGGATCAACCCGGCGATGCGCAGAGTCGGCCGCGGCCAACGCATTCGACCCAGCTCGAGCGCAAACGCGAGCAGGTAACTCAGGCCGAAACAGGCCAGCGAAACATTCTGGATAGGGACGGGCATAATCGGGGGGTGGGCCTCGACCGGGTGAACTACCGGCATTATAAGGCCGGGGCGAGCGGGACACGGGGATGTGGTGAGTACGGAGCAATTTCCACCGATCATTCCGTTGAAAGATCGGCACTTTCAGCCGGTATCGTCACAGCCTGCTCAGCACCGGGCCCGTCACTCACGTCGTTCGAGGAATTCACAAATGAATCGCTTTTCCTTGTCCGGTTTCGTCGCTCTCGCCGCCTCCTGCGGATTTGCCGCGGAACCGGAATGGCCGCAATTTCGGGGGCCGAATGGTTCGGGGATTGCGGCGACGGCGAAGCCGCCGGTCATATTCGGTCCGGACAAAAATGTGAAGTGGAAGGTCGCCGTTCCACCGGGGGCGTCATCGCCCGTCATTGCCGGCGATAAGCTTTTTCTCACGGCCTTCGACGAAGGCAAGCTGTTCACGGTCGCCTACAGCATTGCTACTGGCGAGGAACTTTGGCGGACCGAAGCCCCGGCCAAGAAGATCGAAGCGTTCCACAAGACCGAGGGCAGCCCCGCCGCGTCGACCGTGGTCACCGACGGCAAAATCGTCGTGGCCTACTTCGGTTCCTGCGGCGTGTTCGCCTACGACTTCGCCGGCAAGGAACTTTGGAAATACGAACTGCCGATGGCCCAGACGGCCGCGGATTTCGGCACCGGCGTTTCGCCGATCCTCGTAGACGGCACCGTGATCTTGCAACGCGACGAAATGAAAGAAGCCAAGTTGATCGCGCTCGATGCCGCCGACGGGAACAGGAAGTGGGAGAAGAAGCGGCCGACCTCGACGAGTTACGGCACGCCCACCGTCTGGGATACCGATGGCGGTAAGCAGATCGTCTGCGCCGGCTACGGGAAAATGGTGAGCTACGACCTCAAAACCGGCGACGAAAAATGGAGCGTGATGGCGATGCCCTCCGCTTGCTGCACGACCGCCGTCGTCGGCGACGGCATGCTCTACTTCTCCGGCTGGTCCCCCGGCGATGCGGAGGATAAAGAATTCAAACTGCCCGCTTTCGACGATTTACTCAATCAGGGCGACGCTGACAAGGACGGCAAAATCTCGTTGGCCGAATCGGAGAATACATTCTTGAAGGGCTCCTTTGAAAGCAACGACACCGACAAAGACGGCTTCATCACCCGCGCGGAATGGGATGCCCAAATCAAGTTCATGTCGATCGGGAAAAACTCGGCCTTCGCGGTGAAGGCTGGCGGCAAAGGCGACATCACCAAGACGCACATCGTTTGGAAGAAGACCAAAGGGATGCCGTACGTTCCGAGTGCAATCCTCGTCGGCGGTCAGTTCTTCATGGTCAAAGACGGCGGCCTCTGCACCGCCTACGACGCCAAAACGGGCAAAGATATTTACGTCCAAGAACGCGGTGCCGCCCAAGGCCGGTACTACGCGTCACCGGTGTCCGCGAATGGATTGATTTACATCGTCACCCTCGACGACGGCGCCTTCACCGTCTTGAAGGCCGGCGCCGATAGCCCGGAAGTCGTCGTGAAAAATCCGAAGCTCGGCGAAAAGACAGCAGCGACCCCGGCCATCGTCGGCGATACGCTGTACGTCCGCACGGCGAAGCATTTGTGGGCTTTCGCCGAGAAGAAATAACCTCGAGCGCAACTGTGCGGCACAAAGTGCTGAGAGTATTTCGCCTGGGGTTAATGCCCCAGGCGAAATTATTTGTCACTTCTTGTCGTTCTTCTTCGGTTCGTCTTTTTCGGTGACCGCTTCTGCGGTAATAGCCGCGCAGAACGGGGCGCAGATCTGGTCCACGTCGGTCGCGATGAAATCGATGCTCGCGATCGGTTTCTCCGGATTGGGGTTCGTCCAGACCATGTGGTAAAGCCGGATCTTGGCTTTGTAAGTTTTGGACGCTTCGTTCTCGCCTTCCCAAGCCACCTTCGATTTGGTCGGGGCGTCTTTCTCCGGGTAGGCCCACCAGTCCACCACGTCTTTGCCGTACACGATGTCGACGTCGACTTTCGACTTGTCCGCGTAGCGGATGATGTACCTGCCGACGACGGTGTCGTCGGGAGCACTGTATCCGGCCCCCTGGAGGAAGTGCAGCTTCGCGGCCATGCGGCCGACCTTGATCCCCTCGATTTTTTCCGGCTTCTCCTTCACTTCCGAGCTGCCGAGTTGGAGGACCCCGTCGCCGATGGTGTACGTGACATCGCCCAACTTCTGCTCGCCCGCCTTCAGGCTCTTGAGGTCGTTGTTCGGGAATCGTTGCGAATGCAGATTCTCGTCCAACTTTACGTTGATGTGATCCTTCAGCGGGATCTGCTCGGCGGTATCCGGTTTCGGCACCGGGGCGGCGGAACCGAACGGGGCGATCAGCACGAGCGCGCCCAACAGCAGTGCATAGATTCGAGTCACGGTCGATCCTCGGGAGGGGTAGTCGTCTGCGGATCACGGCGTCGATTTTAACCCGGGTCGCGTCATCCTGCTAGCAGTTCGTCGAACAGCCCGGCGAATTTTCGTTCGACGGCGTCGTTCGAGAACTCGTCCCGGTAGCGCGTCCAACCGGCGTGCAAGTGCTCTTCCCGCGCCACCGGATCGGTCAAGACCGCGTCGAGGCGTTCCGCCAAGGCGCCGGCGTTCCCGTCGGCGTAGAACGCCGCATTGCCGCCCGTAAAGCCGACGGCTGCGTTTGGCACCGCCACCACCGGCACGCGCAGCCCCATCGCTTCGATCAACGGCACGCAGAAGCCCTCGTGCAAGCTCGTGACCAACAGCGCATCGGCCGTTAGGTAGAGTGCCTTTAACTGCGGTACCGAGACCTTCCCCGTGATCAGCACGTGCCCATCGAGCTTGTACTCCGCAATCGCCGCGTGGACTTCCAGGGCGTGTTTCGGGATCGGTTGATCGCCGACGATCACGAGCCGGGAATGCGGGTTGAAGCGCCGGCGGTACTCGGCGAAGGCCGCGAGCGCCAGCGGGATATTCTTGTTCGGGACGATCCGCCCGATGAGCAAGATGTTCGTCGTCCAGTCGTCGAGACCCGACGCGGCGCGGTAGTCCGGCTCCAGTTTCAACAGTTGATCGGCGTGGTGGAACGGCGGCAATTCGTGGAAGGTCCGACCCGGTTGGAACGTGTGGATGTGCGCGCCGTTGTACGCGGAATCGGCCCAAATTGTGGCGTTCGATTTCGCCAACCGGCCGACTTGGGCGATTCCTTCTTCGCAGGCCCGGACCACTTCGTCGTTCAAACCCCGGAAGAACTCGGGCGGGGTGACGTTGTGATACTTCACCGCCTTCCGCCGCGCGGGCGCCGATTCGACCGCCTTCACCCCGGCCTCGAAACCGATGGAATGGTGGTAAATCAGCACGTCGTCCGGGGAGCGCATCATCCGGGGGAAGTCGTGCATCAACCGCGTCGGTTCGGCGATGTGGCTCCGCGTGACGAAGATCTCCACATCGATCCCGCGGCCGCGGATGTGCGCGGCCATGCCGAGGGCGTCGTTGCCGACGGCGTCGCCATCGGCGAGGGTGGGGATGACGATGGCGACTTTCATGGGATCCTCGAGTTAGCGCGTCGGACTAACGAACCCGTGCTTCGCCAGGGCCGTTTGCAACTGCCGGCCTGCGGCCTTCCAAGTGAAGTTCTTGGCGCGGGCGGCGCAGCGCTCGCCGAGTTCGCGGGCCTCGTCCCGATCCGCGAAGACGCGGTGCATCGCCTTCACGATGGACTCGTCCGACGGGTCGGCCCACTGCCCGATGTAAATGTCGTTCTTCACCGGCACGAGTTTATAGTCGATGGCGTACCCGAGGCTCGGCTCGAAGAACGCCGTCAGGCCCGAGTAGTTCGACGTGATGAGCGGCCGACCGCAGGCCATCGCTTCGATCAGGTGAAGGCCGAAACCTTCGCCGAACGAGCCGTTGACATACGCCGTCAACGAGCGGTACCACGCGGCCAATTCGGCGTGCGGGAGGACGGCGCGGACCACGTCGATGCGCGGGTCGTCGCGGGTTTCGATGGCCGGGGAACTCGGGGAAATCTTGACCCGCAACCGGACGTTCGTTTCGGCGGGGAAGGCCCGCCGGAACAGGTCGATCATGCGCTGGGCGTTCTTGCGGACCCCGCCGGCCGCGAGCGCCCCGGCCGTGCCGAAGGTGCAGATTTCGGGGAATGAGCCGTCGTCGTTGTAGACGAGTTGATCGCAGCCGAGGGGTGCGACTTCCATCGGCGCGGTCACCCCGGAGCGCCGGAAGCAATCGACGCTCCACCGGCTCGGGACGATCACCAAGCCGGCTTTGTTCAACGTGCGGACGCACGAGGCCGGGAGGGCGTCGGTTTCCCACATCGTGAAGAGGGCGGTGTTCGCGTCGGGCTCGAAACGGTCCGCGAGAAACGGCGGCGAGATCGCCAGTTGCTTTTGGTACGGCCCGCGGCCGTGGATGCGCGGGAGGAACTGCGGCGGGACGAGTTCCGCGCGGATCTGCGAGACCGGGTGCTGGCGGAGTTGCACGCCGAACGACGGCATCCCCCGCAACACGGAATAGACGACGTGATCCCACCCGGAGATGCCCAGGAGGTCGCCGGCGATGAAGAGCGTCTGAGGCGGGACGCGGGTCGCCGTGCCGACGCGGGCGCGGTCGATCAGCGGGCTGTCGTCGAGCGGATACGCGAGAATCGGCTGGAGAGTGCAACGGTTCGCCAACGGCAATTCGTCGCTCACCCAGCGGGCCACCTCGGCCGGTTTGAACGACTCCGGCGCCGCATCGCTGAGTCGCCACGGACTCGTCATCCAAAGGCGGACGGCGGTGTCGGCCCCGTCGTGCGCGAGTTCCTCCACGCCGTCGTAAATCTTGCCGGACGCCGATTCGAGTTCCGGGTTCGCCTTCAACGCCTCGGCGAAGTGGAAGAGCGCCCCCTCGGCCAGTTCGACCCCGGGCGGCAAGACCACGACGCGGTCGCATTCGGTATCGGCGATCGACTGCGCGATGGCGGCGCCGAGGCCGTCGTCTTCGTCGACGAGGGCGATCTTTACACGCGGGTCGTCGCCGAGGAGCATCGCCAATTGCGGTCGCAACCACGCCGGTCCGCTGCAAGCCAACAGCAACTCCCAGTGCGGGTAGAGCTGCCGGCGGACGGAATGCGCCGCGAGGCGGACGCGGTCGAAATTCTTCGGGTCGACCAGCAACAGCACCGCCAGCGGCGGCGGGGCGGTCATCGCGTCGCAGGCCGTGCGGATCGCCTCGGCTTCCTCCGGGGCCAACGCGTGCCGGCGCCACCACGAGGCGTCGATTTCGTTCGATTTGTACGCCCCGACGCGCATCACCCGGCTATCGGCGAGGCCTTTTAGCACCTTCGCCCGGAAGGCCCGAAATTTCCCGCGCAGTAGCAACCCGGCCCCGCGCTTCAGCACCGGTTTCAGGCAATGGTACGCTTGGATGAGCCGCAGTTTTTCTTGGAACGCGGCCACGGCGACCATCGAATCCGAGATCCGGGCGAGTTCGAACTTCTCGAGGTCGAAGGCCCCCTCCGCGTGGAAGAGCGACAGCGTCATCCGGCCCGCTTCGCGCGGCAAATGCAACAAAAACCGCTCGTCGAGCGTCCGGTTCCACGCCAGGACATCTTTGGAAATCGGCCGGCCCAACCCTTCGCCCTTCGCGGCGTCGAAGGTCAGTTCGGCGCGCTTGCGGATGGTGAAGCTCCCCGCGGAACGGAGCCGGAGTTTGAGTTGGTACCAGCCCGACGCCAACGGCGACTCGGAGGTAAATTCAACCCGGTTGCCAGCGGCGTGCCAGCCCGCGGCGACCGGGGTCAGCCCTTCGGATGGCGTCAGGCGGTCGCGGTTCAGCGAGCGGGTCGATCGGGTGGCGGGCACGGCGCGCTCCGGGGCCGGTGGTCGAACGTCCTTGTCCATCGCCCTAGCCTGAAGTTTCCCGAATCCGGAATCAAGCCCAATCGGGATGCCGGGGTAGACCTCTCGATTTTGCCACGGGCCATCTGGTAGGCTTCACTTCCCATACCCGACACCCGGAGGCACGGATGCCCACCATCAGTTTCCAGTA
>JAYSYN010000227.1:0-11788 GCA_043727575.1 Fimbriiglobus sp. | reverse complement strand
GTGGCACCGGCCGTGATGGTGTCGTCGCCCTCGCCACCATCGACGGTCACGGGTTTGTCGAGAGTGTAAGTGACGGTGTCGTCGCCGGCATTCCCGTTAATGTTGACGCTGTTGACATCGGACAGCGGGAAGAGCGAATTCACGCCACCCGTTGTCACAAGCACATCGTTCCCTGCCCGTCCCACGACGATGGTGTCGGCACAGATGCCGCCATCGACAGTCAGCACGCCCATGATCAGAGTAGCCGGCACCGAGCGATCCTCTAGGCTTTCGATCTGGGGGCGAAATAAGGTCCGTTTCATGATGCGTTTCCTCCAAGTAGAACGTTGGGACGGAACTCAATCGAGACCCGTACCGACACCTTAACCGTCCGCAAAAGAGTTGCTAGTCAGGGGCGATTGGACAGAAGTTGTTGGGGAAACCCTTACAATAAGAAGGCACGGTCCGCTGAATCGCAGACTCTGTCAGTGTACACTAGCCGTTCTACTATTCGCGAATTCATACCAGCAGGTCATTGGGAACTCAAGCAGTTGTCTGCCGACAAGAACTGCCAGAGGCCATCATGTTTCGATGCGCCGATTTCTGTCAACAATAGCTCGTCGCGCAGTCGTAATCCAACTCAACTCCAAAGGTTCGCTGAAAATAATCCGATTTGTGGCGCACGCTTTGCCAAATTGAGAAATTCTCCAGTCCGAGGTAGCCCGGTGCGTCACCCGTGAGTTGACTGCTCCCGCGCTAGTCTTGTCTTGCGGGAATGTCTCAGTGAGGCTTTCCTCTACGATTTGACGATTTGTGCGCGGATAAGTACTGGCTCGATACACCTTTTGTACCAAAGGGTCGGAGCCGGATCAACTCAATGAATGCGCGGAGAATATTTTAACTTACCGGAGCATTCTGAACCGAACTTACGCCACTCATGTCAAGAGAAATCGGACTATGGAACCGCAAACAACTGGGCTGCCCCTTACTTCTTCCCAGTCCTCCACGCAGGCCCCTGCTGCGGGAATTGCCCCGCCCAAGTCGATGTGGGGAAAGCTGCTGAAAAGAGGGATCGCAGCCATCATTGCGGCGGCCGTGATCGGTGCCGGACTCTTGGTCTGGATGCGGTCCAAGCCGTCCGGACCGGGAGACGGTTTCGTCAGAGGCAACGGCCGAATCGAAGCGGCGGAGGTCGACATTGCCACGAAGCTCGCTGGACCCGTTCAGGAGATATTAGTGAACGAGGGCGATTTCGTTCAGGCCGGCCAACTCTTGGCCGAGATGCGGATCGACGGGCTGATCGCACAACGCGACGAGGCGCGGGCAAAATACCGCCACGATGTCACGGCGATTGCCAGTGTTGAGGCCAAGGTGCTCGCACTGCAGAGCGATACGACAGCACAACAGGCCATAGAACTACAGCGAAAAAGCGACCTCGAACTCGCGCTGGTCAAGTTTGCTCGCATCGAGGTGGTGGCCAAAAACGGGGGCGGCATCCCAAGAAGAATTCGACGTCCACCGAGCCGGAGTGAAGTCTTCGGAGGCCGCGATGGCCGCGGCGAAGGCTCAAGTGGCTTCTGCCTTGGCGGCCGTCAAAGCCGGGCAGGCCGATGTCGTCGGAGCCGAGGCGAGTTCGGCGGCGACGATGGCGACCATCGCCCGAATCGAAGCCGACATCCAGGACAGCCATTTGAAGTCGCCCCGTGCCGGCCGCATCCAGTACCGCATCGCGCAGCCCGGTGAAGTCCTCCCGGGCGGCGGCAAGGTACTGAACCTCGTCGACTTGAGCGACGCTTCTGACCTTCTATCTACCGGAGACGGTGGTCGGCAAGGTTGCGCTGGAGGCCGAGGTGCGCATTGTCCTCGACGCCGCGCCGCAGTTCGTTATTCCCGCGAAAGTCTCTTACATCTCCAGCACCGCGCAGTTCACACCCAAAACGGTGGAAACGGCCAGCGAGCGGCAGAAGCTGATGTTCCGCGTCAAGGCCCAAATCGACCGGGAATTACTTGCCAAGCACATGAAGATGGTCAAAACGGGCGTCCCCGGCGTGGCGTGGCTCAAGCTCGATCCTCAAGCCTCCTGGCCGGCGAACCTGGAAATCCGGGTGCCGGAATGACCCTGGGCGAAGCTATTCCAGCACCTGTTGCCCGCTTGACGGGCGTCCGCCTGAGCTACGGCAAGACCGTGGCGCTCGCAGGCGTCACGCAAGACATCCCCGCCGGACGGATGGTCGGCCTGCTCGGCCCGGACGGCGCGGGCAAGTCGAGCCTGCTGTCCCTACTTGCCGGCGGTCGTGCAGTCCAGCAGGGCCGCATCGAGGTTCTGGGCGGGGACACGGCCAGTCGCAGTCACCGCGAGAGCGTCTGTCCGCACATCGCATACATGCCGCAGGGCCTCGGCAAAAACCTGTACCCGACGCTGTCGGTCGAGGAGAACCTGCAGTTCTTCGGGCGGCTGTTCGGCCACGGCGCGACCGAACGCCGTCGCTGCATCGACGACTTGTGCCGCAGTATTGGTTTGACCAATTTCCTCTCGCGCCCGGCCGGCAAGCTGTCCGGGGGCATGAAGCAGAAGCTCGGGCTTTGCTGCGCGTTGATTCACGACCCGGTCTTCCTCATTCTGGACGAGCCGACGACCGGCGTCGATCCGCTCGCGCGGGCCCAGTTCTGGGACTTGATCCAGCGTATCCGAGTTGAACGCCCCGGCATGAGCGTGATTGTCGCCACGGCTTACATGGACGAGGCGCGGCGCTTCGACTGGCTGATCGCGATGGATGAAGGGCAAGTCTTGGCCACCGGGACGCCAGCCGAACTGCTCGAACGAACCGGGTGCGATTCGATGGACGCGGCCTTCATCGCGTTGCTGCCCGAACCGAAACGCTGCGGCCACCGGCCGGTCACGGTCCGGCCCTACATCGACGGCGACATCGCCATTGAAGCGAAGGACCTCACGATGCGGTTCGGCGATTTCGTCGCCGTCGATCACGTCAATTTCCGCATTCGACGGGGAGAGATCTTCGGATTCCTCGGATCCAACGGGTGCGGCAAGTCCACGACCATGAAGATGCTGACCGGCCTGCTGCCGGCCACCGCGGGCACGACCTCGCTGCTGGGCCACGCGGTGGACCCCGACGGCATGAACACCCGCCGCCGCGTTGGGTATATGTCCCAGGCGTTCTCCCTGTACACGGAACTCACGGTGCGGCAAAACCTCGTCCTGCACGCGCAGCTATACAGTCTCCCAGATGCAGACACCCCCGTGCGCGTGGCCGAACTGGTCGCGCAATTCGGTCTCGGCGAAGTGATCGATGCACTTCCCGGCAACCTGCCGCTGGGCCTGCGCCAGCGAATGTCGCTGGCCGTCGCGATGCTGCACAAGCCGGACGTGCTGCTACTCGATGAACCGACCTCGGGAGTCGATCCGGTTGCACGCGACGGTTTGTGGCAACTGATGATCGACTTGGCTCGAGACGACAAAGTCACGATCTTCGTCTCGACTCACTTCATGAACGAGGCGGGTCGCTGCGACCGCATTTACCTAATGCACGCGGGCAAAGTGCTGGTTACGGGCGTCCCGGACGAAGTTATGCGTGGGCGGAATGCCGCCACGCTCGAGGAAGCGTTCATCGGCCACCTGAAGGACGCCGAGACGGGTCCGATCGTTGAAACGGCCGTAACCGCCAGCGTGCATGCGATGCCAGCCTCAAACGGTGCCCCGAGCCGGTTCAGTTTGAGCCGCGCCTGGAGCTACAGTCTCCGCGAGACGCTGGAACTTACGCGCGACCCGGTGCGCGCAACCATGGCGTTGCTGGGTACGGTGTTCCTGATGTTGGTCATGGGCTACGGGATCAGCCTCGATGTGGAGAACCTGAACTACGCCGTTCTCGACCGCGACCAGACTGGGGCGAGCCAGAACTACGCGCTCAACCTGTCCGGTTCCCGTTACTTCGTCGAGCGACCCCCAGTATCCGACTACGCTGACCTCGACCGACGGATGCGGGCCGGTGAACTCGCGCTAGTCGTCGAGATCCCGTCCGGGTTCGGCCGCGACGTGGGTCGCGGCAAGCCGGTGCGGATCGGTGCCTGGGTGGACGGCTCCATGCCGCAGCTGGCGGAGACCGTCCGGGGCTACGCGCAAGGTATGCATCAGAGTTGGCTCTTGGAAACAACGAAGCGTCGAGATAGCCGGCGAGTCACGGCACTGGCCTCGATCGAACTTCGTTACCGCTACAACCCCGACGTACGCAGTCTGCCGGCAATGGTACCTGCGGTCATCTCCCTGCTCCTGCTGATGATCCCGGCGATGCTCGCGGCGCTGTCCGTCGTGCGCGAGAAGGAACTCGGTTCGATCATCAACCTCTACGTGACACCGATTACTCGCAGTGAATTCTTGCTGGGCAAGCAACTTCCATACGTCGTGCTAGGGATGATCAACTTTGCCCTGATGCTGCTGCTGGCGGTCACCCTGTTCGACGTGCCGTTAAAGGGCGACCTCCTCACGCTGGCCGCAGCCGCGATGTTGTTCGTGACGTTCTCGACGGGCTTCGGCCTGTTCTGTTCGACGTTCACCCGCAGCCAGATCGCGGCCATTTTTGTGACGCTGCTCGGCACCATGATTCCGGCTATCCAGTTCGCCGGGATGATGACGCCGGTCTCCTCGCTGGAGGGGTTCGGCGCGGCCGTCGGACAGGTCCATCCGGCCGCGCACTTCCTGACTATCAGCCGCGGCGTCTTCAACAAAGGCCTCGGTTTCACCGACATGAACGATTCGTTCTGGCCGCTGGCACTCGCCGCCCCGGCCGTTGTCGGCCTTGCCATCGTCATGCTGAAAAAATAGGAGAAATAGCCGTGCCAAGTGCAGCCAACGTCTATCGCCTCGGGGTCAAGGAACTCTGGAGCCTCGTGCGCGACCCGAGCATGATCGTGTTCACTTTCACGGTGTCGATCTACGTGGCCGCCACGGCGATCCCCGAGACGTTACATAAGGTGCCGATTGCCGTCGTCGATGAGGACGGTTCGGCACTGTCGGGCAAGGTCATCGCGGCGTTCCTCCCGCCCCAGTTCAAATCGCCAGTCGTCATTCCGCGGACGGACATCGACAAGGGCATGAACGCCGGAACCCATACCTTCGTGTTGAACATCCCCCCGAACTTCCAGCGAGATGTTCTGGCCGGGAAGTCGCCGACAATCCAACTCAATGTCGATGCCACGCGAATGACCCAGGCGTTCACCGGCAGCGGTTACGTCCAGGAGATCGTGCAGGGCGAGGTCGACGAGTTCGTCCAGCGCCACCGCAGTCGGGCCGCGTCGCCGGTGGAGTTTACGCTGCGGTCGCGGTTCAACCCGAACCTCGAGCAGTTCTGGTTCGGCGCGCTGATGGAGATCGTCAATAACGTCACCATGCTCTCGATCATACTCGCCGGCGCGTCGCTCATCCGCGAACGCGAGCACGGCACCATCGAACATCTTTTGGTGATGCCGGTCACGCCGACCGAGATCATGCTGTCGAAGGTCTGGTCGATGGGGCTGGTCGTGCTGGTGGCGGCCGGCCTGGCGCTGACGGTGGTCGTGCGGCGGGTGCTGGAGGTGCCGATCGAGGGGTCGTCGGCGCTGTTCCTGGCCGGCACCGCGCTGCACCTCTTCGCGGCCACGTCGCTGGGCATCTTCATGGCCACGCTCGCGCGGACGATGCCGCAGTTCGGACTTCTCGTGGTCCTGATCGACCTGCCACTGCAGATGCTGTCGGGCGGATCGACCCCGCGCGAGAGTATGCCCGAGTTCGTGCAGGTCCTGATGCTGGCCGCACCGACGACGCACTACGTCGCGCTCTCCCAGGCCATCCTGTTTCGCGGTGCCGGCATCGACGCGGTCTGGCCGCAGTTTCTGGCACTGGCCGGGATCGGTACGGTGTACTTCGCCATCTCTCTCTGAACCGATTCCGGAAAACCATCGGCCAGATGGCATAAACCGAGCTTCCCAATTCCCAAGAGTTGTTGTCGGGGAGAAAGGCGTATCAATTTCAGTTGTCGAGTGGGCAAAGTGCCTCACAGGATCGCCGGAGGCTGAGCCAGCGCTGGGGATCTCATTCCCTATGTCACCCCGGCCCGGCTGTCACCTCTGAAAACCAAGCTCTTCGATGGAACTCGCCGGGATAGCGATCTCTCATCTCCAAGTATTCGTCGTTCAAGAATTTGAAGGCCTCGCCTGTGCTCACTTGAAGCAAATCCCGCGAAAACCAGACTACCTCGCCGCCATTGCTGGCCAGGCTGAGGGTGACGCCGCCCTCGCGCTGGTTGGGCATGGCATACTCCAGATCGAAAAACTCGCGATAGCAGATCAAATCCTCAGGGTTGGTCTGGGAATGCTTGATTCGGGTCGTATAGGCCTCGCTCCGCCATCTTGGCTGCGAGCTTGGGGCCGATCGGGTGCCGATGGGTATCAACAATCGCCCGATGTTCTGTTCTGCTCGCAGGTGTCATGGTAACCTCTGTTGAGGTCGGAGAAGAAGTGAACTCGGTTTGCTGATCCGCCGACCGACCACCGCTCAGCAGCGGCGGGGGCTGGTGTAGCTATGCCATATGCCCCCACCGTCTGTTGCCGCGGTTGGTTTGGGGATCACCAAAGCCGGACATAGCCCATCGTCCACCGCCGGTGGGATGTGGCTTGGAAATTACAGCAGGGGCAAGCCTTCGCCCCTCCCGATGTCACCGATCCTTGCGGAGGCCGTCGTCGCGTTGGAAGTCGATCTCGAAGGTTTTGTCCCGCATCGCTTGGTGGCACTTCAGGCACGACAGAGTCAACTCGTTGTAGGCCACCATCACCCCGTCGATGTTTTTCTCCTTGGCCTTCTTGGAGATGGCTTCGGCGGGTCGCCGGAACGTTTGCATGTGGAACTGATATTCCGGGCCCTTGTATGCGTTCAGGAAGTCGGCGACGCGACTGGTGCGCACGAGTTCATCGGAGGCGGTCTGGATCTTGTCGAAGTCGTTGAGAGCGATGCCTTCGAGGATCGCTTGGGAGTTCTTGAGCTTCAGGACCATCGTCTCCTTGCGAGTGGGCAACTTGAGCCGCTCCTCGTCCGGGGGCTTCGTGTCGAAGCCCACCTCGGGGGCATCGGGCGGCAGAGCCGCCGTGCGGCTGGTGACCGCGAGGAGCAAGATCGCGGTCGCGACGGCCAAAAGGATCCGCATGGCGTTCATAAATCTCTCCCGTTCGGGTGGAACTCGGGCCGCGGTTCGATTGCCGCGACGCCCTTCTCGTAGTGCGAGTACAGGGCGATGGGCACGGCGGAGTCGCCGAGGTGGTTTTGAATCAAAGGCCACACGCGCGCCCACGACAGCCCGCCCACTCCGGTCGCCAGCTTCGGCAGGGCCAGACTTCGGATCAGGCCCTTATCGAGTTCATGCCGCAGCCGACGCAGGCAATGGTTCACGGTCGCTTCGGTGGCCGGACCGGGCTTGCCGCCGTGGCCCGTCTCGTCGACTTGCGTCATCAGGCAAAAAATGCGGACGCCGCCGACGCCGCCCCACTCCCACAGCTCGCCGGACTTCGGGTGGCACTGATCTATGTAATGGCGGAAATCCTTGGCCATCGCCGGGTACTGTTGTCGCAACGCCAGGGCCAACCCGTGGTCGAAATGGTCGCCCGGTGCGACGCCGTGGGCGATCGCTTGGGAGGTACTCAGCAGGAGATCGCCGGTCACTTCGGTAATCATTTCGAGCTCGCTGTAGGGAAGAATGCCATCGAGGGTTGTTTGATGAACAGCACCGGACAGGTTCTCGGCAGTGGACTTTGCAAGCGTCGTGCCGCTCCGCCGATCCTTCCAAAATCACCATGCGAGCTACCTGCAAACCGAAGAATCCCTATCGCAGCGGCGACTCGGCTGGTAAAAGAATTGGCAGCGCGGTCGATCGGCGGTCGGCGGAACCGGCGGCCATCGGGCCGCGATGCGGGGAAGGAGGACCGGCGCGCGATTTGCGAAAGTGACGACTTCCGACCCCCTCCTGTCCTGTGAGTACGATGTGAGCCCCTCCGACCACCCACCGGTCCGCGTGTATGCCGGCGAGGAGCGTTTGGCCGGGATCATCGCCTCGGCGATGGACGCGGTCATCACCATCGATGCCGACCAGCGGATCGTGCTGTTCAACCCGTCGGCAGAGCGGATCTTCGGGGTGACGTCCGACAAGGCCTTGGGTCAAGCGCTCGACCGCTTCATGCCCGACCGCTTCCGCGACGCGCACCCCCGGCACATCGCCCGCTTCGGCGCGACCGGCATCACCAGCCGGCAGATGGGGACGGTCAGCCGGCTCATGGCCCTGCGCGACAACGGCGACGAGTTCCCCGTCGAGGCCTCCATCTCGCATTCGACGGTCGGCGGCGAGCGGCTCTTCACGGTCGTGCTGCGCGACGTCACGGACCGGGTGCAAGCCGAGATCCGAATCCGCGAGCAGGCGGAACTCCTGAACAAAGTCACCAACGCCATCATGGTTTTGGATACCGACGACCGCATCGCATTTTGGAACCTCGGGGCCGAACGGCTCTACGGTTGGCCGGCGGACGAGGCCTTGGGGCGTATCGCTTCGGAGGTCGTGCATACGAACGCGCGCGACGAAACCGCCGCCGCCGAGGCCGAATTGGACCGATCCGGCGAGTGGACGGGGGAGTTCCGCGAAAGTACTCGGGACGGCCGCCGGATCGTGGTGGCGTCGCACTGGACCCGCCTCAAGAACGACGACGGTCGGGTCCGTGGCAAGATCGCCATCGACATCGACGTCACCGAAAAGAACGAACTGGAGGCGCGCTTCCTGCGATCCCAGCGGTTGGAGAGCGTCGGCACCCTCGTCAGCGGGATCGCCCACGATCTCAACAACGTGCTCACGCCGATCCTCATGGCCGTCCGCTTGCTCAAGAAAGACAAGCCGGGGATCGACCGCGCGGCCCTGCTGGAGGTCGCGTCGGCGAGCGTCGAGCGCGGCACGGCGATCATCCGCCAACTCCTCTCCTTCGCCGGCGGCGTCGACGGCCAGCGGATCCCGACGCACCTCGGCCGGGTGGTCGGCGAGGTCCGCGACATCCTCGACCACGCGCTGCCGAAGTCGATCCGGCTCGAAGTCGGCATCGCGGACGACCTCTGGCCCGTCAGCGGCGACGCCACGCAATTGTCCCAAGTGGTGATGAACCTCGGTGTGAACGCCCGCGACGCGATGCCCGAAGGTGGCACCCTCACCATCGCCGCCGAGAACCGAATCCTCGGCGGCGATGTCGCCAGCGTCTACCCCGAAGGCAAGCCGGGCCCCCACGTGTTGCTCTCGGTGTCGGACACCGGCAGCGGCATCCCGGCGGAGGTTCTCGAGCGGATCTTCGATCCCTTCTTCACGACGAAGCCATTCGGCCAAGGGACCGGGCTGGGCCTCTCGACCGTGCTCGGCATCGTCAAATCGCACGGGGGATTCCTCAACGTCTACTCCGAGGTCAGCCACGGCACGCGCTTCACGGCTTACCTGCCGGCCCTCGCCGGACCGGCGACCGTCACCGTCGTCCCGCCCGGCGATGTGGCTTGGGAAGGTCGGGGCGAACGAATCTTGATCGTCGACGACGAGCCCCTCATCTTGGTCACGGCGAAGGCCGTGCTCGAAGCGTCGGGCTACCGGGTCTTGACGGCGCGGGGCGGGGCCGAGGCCCTGGAGTTGTTCCGCGAGCGGCACCGCGACATCGCGGCGGTGCTCCTCGACATGATGATGCCGGGGATGGACGGCCCGACGGCGATGGCGGCCATGAAAGCCCTCGACCCCCGGGTGAAAATCGTCGCGGCGAGCGGCCTCCGACTGGCGCAGCGACCGGCGGAAGCCCTCGCGGCGGGGGCCATCGCCTTCTTGAAAAAACCCTACTCCGATAGCGAATTGCTGCAAACGCTCACGAAGCTGCTCCGCGGCACGGCGTGACGCGCTTGCGATCCTGAGGACTCTGCCGTAGGTTGAGCGGAGTTCACCGGTCGGGGGGATGCGCCATGCCGACGCTGTTGATCGTCGACGACGACGCGCTCGTTTTGAAGGCCATCGAACTCTGCCTAGCCGGTGAGGGCATCGCCGTCCGCACCGCGATGACGGCGGCCGAAGCTATCCGCGATTTTTCGCAAAACCGGCCCGACTGCGCGATCAGCGACGTCCGCTTGCCCGACCGCTCGGGCCTCGATCTGCTCGCGTCCCTCCGGGCGATCGACGCGAAAGTGCCCATCATTCTGATGACCGGTTTCGGCACGGCCGAGACGGCGATCGAAGCGATGCGGCGCGGGGCGTTCGATTACCTGCTCAAGCCGATCGACCCGGATGCCCTGCTCGAACTCGTCCTCAAAGCATTCGCCGTCGCGCGGTTGATGCGGGTGCCGCCGCGCATGGCGTCGTCCGACGAGCCGCCCGGCGCGGACGATCTGTTCGTCGGGCAAGCGCCGGGGATGCAGGAGGTTTTCAAGACCATCGGCCGCGTGGCTCCCACGGATGCGACGGTCCTCGTGTTGGGCGAAAGCGGAACCGGCAAAGAGCTGGTGGCCCGGGCGATCTACCACCACAGCCGTCGGGCCGAACAGCCGTTCCTCGCGATCAACTGCGCGGCGATCCCGGAGACGCTGCTGGAGAGCGAACTCTTCGGCCACGAAAAAGGTTCGTTCACCGGGGCGGAGCGCAAGCGCGTTGGCAAGTTCGAGCAGTGCCACGGTGGCACGCTGTTCCTCGATGAGATCGGCGACATGACGCCGCTGACGCAGGCCAAAATCCTGCGCGTGCTCCAAGACGGCGCGTTCGAGCGCGTGGGCGGCAATGCGAGCGTCCGCGCCGATGTCCGGATCGTCGCCGCCACCAGCCGCAATTTGGATGCGATGATCGCCGAAGGGCGCTTCCGCGAAGATCTGTTCTACCGTCTGAATACCTGCACCATTCGATTACCCCCGCTGCGCGAGCGGCGCGAGGACATCGCGCTGCTGGTCCGCCATTTCCTCCGGCTCAGCGCTAGCGAGTTCGACCGCAAGGTGACCGCGGTCGCGCCGGAGGCCTCGGCGGCGCTGCGGGCGTTCCCGTGGCCCGGCAACGTCCGCCAGTTGCAGAGCATCGTCAAGCAGTCCCTCTTGCGCGTCCAAGGGCCGGTGCTGGGCCTCGACGCCCTCCCCTCTGAAATCGTGGGGCGGGCGGCCAACCCCGAGATCGGTACCGATGCAGCAGGCGACCACGACCTGACCCGCTTCATCCGCGAGCGATTGGCGGGCGATTGCACGACCTTGTATGGGGAAGTGATCGACCGCGTCGAACGAGAATTGTTCATCGCGGTGTTGGAATCGACCCGGGGCAACCTCACCAAGGCCGCGACCATCTTGGGAATCTCCCGGCCGACACTCCGGGTCAAGCTCCAGCACTTGGGCCTCGGCCTGGAAACTTACTGCCGAGTCGACCAGCGCAAGCTGTGAATCTTTGGAGTGGTGAGGTCGTCGCACCGAGCGAAGAGAAGTCGGACCCCAATTTGCTACGGAGTGAGTACTCCACCAGTATTCTCGAGGTGAGCCGATGCCCACGGGCACCCCGAACAGCTTGGCCCGCCCTGCGAGCGCCCAGATTCTCACCGTCAACGGTGGGTCGTCGAGTGTCAAGTTCGCGCTGTTCGCCGCCGGGGATCCGCCTCGGTGCATCCATCGCGGGGCCGTCGATCGGATCGACCCCAACGATGCCGCCACCGATTGGCTCGACGCGCTGGCACTCGCAGGCCAGTTGGACGGCGTGGTGGCCGTCGGGCACCGGGTCGTCCACGGTGGGCCCGAGCACTTCGA
>JAYSYN010000226.1:0-3919 GCA_043727575.1 Fimbriiglobus sp. | reverse complement strand
GACGGCACGGCACGAAGACGGAACTCAGCCGGTACGCGGTCTCGGAGGTCAAGGAGGTCGGTTTTATGGGCCGCACGTTCCTGCTCGACAAGGAACAGGGGAAGCCGGAAGCTGAGGGCGTCTACCCGGTGCGAATCGACCATCACGGAGAAGCGTGGTGTAAGTGCCTCGCGGCCGACTACCGCACGCCAAGTTGTCGACACGTGGACGCGGTGCTGACTTTGTTGGATGTCGGGGCGTTCGACGCGGAAGAAATCGGCGGGTTTTGAATCTCTGAGGTTGCCCAAACGTGACACGGTGCCACAATGACAAATATGTCCCCTCGCCCCGCCTTCATGTCGAAGGAAGCTCTTCAGGAGCTCCTCGACAAACACGACCTCAATCAGACCGACGCTGCAAAGCGCATCGGGGTCAACCGGCGCACGCTCATCCGGTGGCTTCAAGGCACAACTCCAATCGGCGCGGCGGCTGCTGCGCTCATTCACTCCAAGCTCGGCTAACTACTTCCAAGTATTCTGCAAAAGGCGGTAATGTCACCTTGCAAGTGTGACATTATGCCTCATAATCCAAAGTGTGGCATCGTGACACAAACTACGGAACCGAACATGACGAACGAACTGGCGACGATGACGAACAAAGCTATCGAGGTTTTGGCGACGGGGAACCTCGCCAAGCTCACCGATGCTGAGAAGACGCAGCACTACCGGGCGGTCTGCGAATCGCTCGGGATGAACCCGCTGACGCGCCCTTTCGAGTACCTTACGCTCAACGGCAAGCTGGCCCTGTACGCCCGCAAGGACGCGACGGATCAACTCCGCAAGCTCAACGGTATCAGCATCAAAGAGCCGGTCATCCGGTTTGAGGATCAATGGATCATCGTCACGGTCATCGCCCACGATTCGCACGGCCGTACCGATTCAGACATCGGCGTCGTGGCCAAGTCCGATATGCAAGGCAACTTCGGCAACGCGCTGATGAAGGCCGTCACGAAATCGAAACGCCGGGTGACGCTCTCCATTTGCGGTCTCGGGATGCTGGACGAAACCGAAGTCGAAACGATCCCCAGCGCTCAGCACGGCGGCAACCATCCTCAGCAAGTTCCCGCGCCGGTCGTTCAACAGCCTAAGCCGGCCGATCAACCCGCCGGCGGTCAGCATCAATCGCCCCCCGCTGCCAGTGCGATCTACACGATGCTTTCCGCGACGCTCCGCCTAGCGGTGAGCCGCGACGACCTCGCCAAGGTGAAGGCCACGGCGAACGACAACCGGGGCAAGATGAGCCAATTAGAGCGCGATAACTTCCGCGACGAATTGAAGATGGCGGAAGAGGAAGTCACGGCGGCGGAAGCCGAGCGGTCGCAACTGTACGACGGCCCGGCCAACGGCGGTATGCTCCCCGACTGAATTCCCCCGACACCGGCCGACAGGCGGCAATCCGCGGATCGACCCGCGGCGGTTGTCCTGCCCGCAAGGGCACACCTGAGGATCATCATGGCCGGCGACTGGATCAAATGGAACTGTGGCTTGCTTTTGAAGCCCGAAGTCGCGCGGATGGCCACCGCGTTGAAGGCGCCGCGCGAAGTGGTGGCCTGTCGATTGATGAAGTTTTGGGAGTGGTGCGACAGCACGATTCCGGAAGACGCGATACTCGATAACGGTTCGGCCTTCGTGGTTTTGTCACCGTCTCGTGGTGACAACGTGACCTTCGTCGATGACATCGTTGGGACGCCGGGGTTCGCCGATTCGCTCGCCGCCGTCGATTGGATTAGATTCCGCGACGGCCGTGTCGAGTTGCCGAACTTCGGAAGGCACAACGGGGAAACCGCCAAGACTCGCGCACGCAACGCCAAGAACCAAAAGAAGAAGCGTCATACGGAAGGTCATGGTCGAGCACCCAACAAGCAACCATTCGTCATCAAACCGTCACCGGAAATGTCACCGCCGCCCGGTGACAAATTGATGACCAGTAGAGAAGAGAGAAGAGAAGAAGATAAAGACCCCCCTAACCCCCCGCAACCGGGGGGAGGGCCGGTGAAGGAAACAAAACCCCGAAAGCCACCGCAGCACCCGGAGCGGATTCCGATTCCGTCCGAACTCAACTCGCCGGACTTCCTCACGGCGTGGGCAACGTGGCTCGCGGCGCGGAAGGTCACGGAAATCGGAGCGGGCCGACAACTCAAAACCCTCGCCGGACTCGGCACGGCCAAGGCCATCGAGGCCATCGACGAAGCGCTGCGGAACGAGTGGACGGGCATCCATCCAAAACCCGCGAACGGCAAACCCGCCGGCAGACCGTCGCCGACGACGCCCCCCCGCGACTTTGTACCCGGACCCGAATCGGAGGCGCCGACATGGTGAAATTATCGCTCACACGGCCGCAAGCCGAGCTCTGGTTCATCGGCGCCATGATCCGCGAATTGCCCACCGACTTCGCGCTCGACACGGCGAACTTGACGAAGGCCAAAGCCGAGCACGTCGGCGCGGTGCAACCCGAGCACTTCCGCGAACCGCTGTTGCGATCCGCGTGGCTCGCGGCCGTGGACGAATACGCGGAAACGGGCAACGCCACGGCCGAAGGCGTTTGCGGTCGCATCGCGGCGCTGGTGCCACCGGAGATGATCCGAGAATTGTTCGCCCTGTTGCTCTACGCCCGCAACTACGCCGAAGGGCTGCGGAGCAACGGCCGCTGGTACGCGAAGGCGATGGCCGAAAACCTCATTGAGAAATCCCATGCCGGCTGATCCGAAGCTACCGCCCCAGTGCCCCGAATCCGAAAAGGTCGCCGTCGGCGTGCTGCTCATCGGGGGGCAGCGGGCGCATGACTTGTTCGACGAATTCTCCGAAGACGATTTCATCATGTACCACAACGCGATCATTTTCCGGGCGATGCTCGCGGCCCGGCGCAAGACCGTCCACGCGGGCCGACCGGAATTCAAAGCCGAAATGATCGCGGCGAAGACCTGGGAAGAGGGCCGCACGCCGGCCTACTACAACGAGGCCACGGCCGCGGCGACCCATGCGGCCGACGTACCGGGGCACCTCGATACCGTCCGGGAGAAATCGACCGCCCGGAAGATGCTTCGCGTGCTAATCGAAATGCAAGGGTTCATCCTCGATAACGTCATGCCGGTTCGGGACATCGTGCAACACTTCGAGACAGACATCTTCCGCGCGGCCGAGATCCGGGACCGGAAGGAACTGGTCCCGCTGAAAGCCGCCGTGAGCGGGGCGATGCACGATCTCGAAAACCGCCGCAAGCCGGACGGAAGAAGGCCCATCACGACCGGGTTCCTCGATCTCGACAAGGTGCTCGTGGAGGGCTGGCGGGGGGGGCAGTTCATCGTCTGCGGGGCGCGGCCCGGCGTGGGTAAAACCGCGCTGGCCTTGTCGCTCGCGCTGGCCGCGGCGAAGGGCGGGACGCCGGTGCTGTTCTGCTCGCTCGAAATGCGGGCCTCGGAACTCGCGGCCCGCGTGCTGGCGATGGAATCCCACGTCGCGCTGAATCATATCCTCGGCACGGCGAACATCGACGACGCCCGAATGAAGCGACTCATGCTGGCGCAGGACAACAGCACGTCGCCGCTGTTCATCGACGACGAACCGAGCCAGACGATGGGGAGCATCGCGGCCGTGGCGCGACGCGCGGCCAAGCGGCACGGCGTCGGCATGGTCATCGTGGATTACTTGCAACTGATTCAGCACGACGGCGGGAAGGGCGAACCCTTGCACGTCAAGGTCGGCAACACGAGCCGACAGATGAAGCTCTTGGCCCGGCAACTCGACGTGCCGGTGCTCTGCCTCGCGCAGCTCAACCGGGAATCGGAAGGCCGCACCGGGAACCGGCCGCAATTGTCCGACCTCCGCGACTCGGGGAACATCGAGCAGGACGCGGACACAGTGATGCTCTTGCACGCGCAACC
>JAYSYN010000225.1:0-11804 GCA_043727575.1 Fimbriiglobus sp. | reverse complement strand
ACTGGAAACTGATGGTGGGCATCCGTGCCTCCGGGTGTCGGGTATGGGAAGTGAAGCCTACCAGATGGCCCGTGGCAAAATCGAGAGGTCTACCCCCTAAGTCTCGCTTGTTCGATTCGCCGGGTTCGGGTAGCTACAATGGTGCGAGCCGCTCGATCGAGGAGATTGCCGGGATGCCATTGCTCGAAGCCCGCGGATTGGTGAAATGGTACGGGGCGCGCCAAGTCGTCGACGGGGTTTCCTACGACGTCAACCCCGGCGAGGTCGTCGGGTTGCTCGGGCCGAACGGGGCGGGCAAGACCACCAGTTTCCGCATGACCACCGGGCAAATCTCGGCGAACGACGGGCGCGTGCTCTTCAACGGCGTCGACATCACGGCCCAACCGATGTACCGCCGCGCCCGCCTCGGCATGGGCTACCTCTCGCAAGAGCCGAGCATTTTCCGCAAGCTCACCGTCGAGCAGAACCTGCTGGCCATTTTGGAAGCCCTGCCTCGGAGTCGGACGCTCGGTCGGAAGCTCACCCGTTCCGAACGCTGGGCGCGCACGGAGGAAGCGTTGGCGCGATTCAACTTGCTCGAAGTCCGCAAGACGACCGCGGCGCGCTGTTCCGGCGGGGAAAAACGGCGGCTCGAAATCGCCCGCTGCCTCGTCTGCGAGCCGCTGTTGATCCTGCTCGATGAACCGCTCGCCGCCGTCGATCCTTTGACCAAAGAAGATATTCGCCACAACATCCGCGAACTGGCGAATCAAGGCATCGGCATCTTGCTCACCGACCACGACGTCCGCGAAGTACTCAAGATCGCCGACCGTGCGTACCTCATCATCAACGGGAAAGTCGTCGCCCACGGCACGCCCGACGAACTCAAGCGGAACAAAATCGCCATCGACGGTTACCTCGGCGACACGTTTGAAGAAGAAGGGTACAGCCGCGCGGGCACCGCCGGCCGCGCCCGACCCGTCGCGGCCCCGCCGGATGCCGGGGGCGCGGATGCGATTATCCCGCTGGCCAGTGCGACGCCGTTCGCGTCGGCGCCCGTCTCGCGCCCCAATCGCCCGAGTGCTCCACCGCCCCCGCCCGCGGCGCCATCCGGCAATCGGACGGTCTTCGGCGGATCGACCGCGCAATTGCTCGAGCAGGAAAAGTTGAGGCGCTGGATCGATCTACTGCTCGACCGCGTCCAAATGCAAGCGGCCTGGAACGAGCTGACGGCGCGGGGCAAGGAGTCGATCCCGGTTTTGCTCGAAGCGCTGGAACGGCGCGAATTGGAACTCCGGCATCTCGCCCTGCGCCTGCTCGAATCGATTTCCGGCGAAAGCCTGCGTTTTCAAGCCGATGGCCCGGACGACCTGCGCTGGAAGCAGATCGCCCAACTGCGCGCGAAGTTGGTCCGCAGTTTATGATCCGGGGACGATTTCGCGGATCGCCGAGGCCGCGGCACCCCGGTAGGGTTCCGCTTCCTTCCCCGCGATTTCCCGCAATAGCCCGAGTGCCGAGGTCGCATCCGAACCGATGCGCCCGAGCGCTTGGATGCCGTTGACCCGGGCCGTCTCTTCGGACGACGGTGTCCCAACCGCGGGCGGCGCCGGCGGTGTGACCGACCCGCCGCTTCCTGCGGGCCGATATTCGGCCGGGCGACCCGCCGTCGCTTTGGGTCGGTAGGTTTCGATCAATTGGACCAACTCGGAGACGGCTTCGCGGGCCAGCGGGCCCATCCAGCCGAGCGCCAGGGCGACTTCGGCCCGGACGAATGGATCGTGGTGCCGGAGGTTCGCCATGAGCGGTTCGAGCGCCGGCGCCCCGATTTGGCTGAGGGCTTTGGACGCGAGCCGGCAGAGCACGACGTTGGTCCCGCGCATCGCCTCGATGAGCGCCGGAACCGCCGACCCAGCGACGGCGCCCATGCCGCCCAAGGCCTGGGCCGCCCCCGCGGCGGTGCGCGGGTCGGCGTCGCGCAGGGCGTTGCAGAGCGGCGAGATCGCGAAACGCGCGGCCGGACCGAATTTGCCGATCGCCCAGACCGCGTTCCGCCGGACGTATTTATCCGGGTGGTTCAAAAACTCGGCGAGCGTCGGCAGCGCCGCTTGACCGTAGGCGCCGAGTGCTTGAACCGACGCTTCGCGCACGCCCTGTTCCGGGTCGTCCACGGCGCTCAGCAAAAGGGGAAACGCTTCGGCCGAAGGGTTCGGTAGCTTCGAGAAACCGCGGGCCGCCCGGATGCGCGCGGCCGGGTTCGAGTGGCGGATCCCCCGCAGCAGTCCGGCTACCGTATCGTCCGCAAGGGTCATCGATGTCAACCGAAAACGTTGGTCGGGCTCCGAAGTCTAGTTCACACCCGCGCTCGGGCAAATCCGAATGGGGAGAGTTTCCGAGGTTGAATTTTCAGGCGGGGCGAAAGCGGTCGAAGTCCCAGATCGAGATCGCCCCGAGCCCTTTGACCTCCGCTTGCCGCGGGGTACCCTCGGCGACGCCGTCGACATCGGCCCACGCTTCGGCGCTGAGCGTGACGCGGCCGGCGCGGCCGTTGGATTCCATCCGCGCGGCCGCGTTCACCGTTTGCCCCCAGACGTCGAAACTGAATTGCGTCTGCCCGAGGATGCCGGTCACGACCGGGCCGACGTGGATGCCCACGCGGATCGCCCAGCCGGCGGGGTGGGTTTTCGTCGCGTCGATCAGGGCTCCGGCGCATTGCAACAAGGTGAGGGCCGGGTTCGGATCGTTCTCGGTCAACCCCGCGACGGCCATGAACGCGTCGCCGATGGTCTTGATCTTCTGCACGCCGAAGCGCCGGGCGACGTCTTCGAACTGCCGGATGAGCGCTTGCAGGGTATCGACGACGAGTTCCGGCCGGTCGCGGTAGTTCTCGCACCACGTGGTGAAGCCGACGATGTCGGTGAAGAGCACGCCGACTTTCTCGTGGCGTTTGGGCCGGATCGTTTCGTGTTGCCGCCACTCGTCGACGACGGCCGGGGGGAACATCGCCCGCACAAGTCGGTCGATGCGGGCCCGGTTCTCCACTTCCCGGTCGCGAAGCCGCTTCTTTTCGAGGCCCCCCGCGATGCGGGCGCGCAGGAGGTCGGCTCGGACGGGCCGGGTCAGGTAGTCTTCGGCGCCGGCGCCGATGCACGCGAGCACGCCGTCTTCGTCGCCGAGAGCGGAGACCATGATGACCGGGATCGGCCAAAATAGCGGGTCGGCTTTGAGCCATTTCAGAAGATCGAGGCCAGTGATGCCGGGCATGAGGACGTCCGACACGACGACGTCGATCGGTGGGGAACACGGGTCGCTCAAGCGGGCTTGCGCTTCGCGCGCCCCGGCCACGGTCTCGACGGTGTGCCCTTGTTGGCGGAGTTGCTTCGCCATCAATTCCCGGCTGAACTCGTTGTCGTCGACGATCAAAATCCGACCCGGGGCGGCGAGGTCGGCCGAGGCTACGGCGGACGCGATGGCGGCGGGCAGTCGGGCGAGGGAATCTTCGACCGGATGCAACGAACCGTCGGCCGATTCTTTCAAGAGCGAGGCGAGTTGCTGGAGGATTTTGTGGGCGACCGAGAGCGTCGCCGGCAATTCCGGCCGGAGTTCCGAGAGCCGTTCCGCGGTCGTACTTTCTTCGAGGTCGTCCAGCGCCGAGACGATATAGCCGACGGCCCCGCGCAGGTCGTGCCTCAGGATTTTCCGCTCTGCGGGGCTCGCCGTTTCGAGCGCGCCGTCGAGAAACTGTGCGACGTTGGCGCGGTAGACGTCCGCGCGGTCGACGAGTTGGGCGGACATCGCGGCGAAATCGGTGTCCGCGCATTTCGCCGCGAAGCCGCGCGCGGTTTCCGCGAGGGCTTGGGCGGATGTCGTCAGCTCTTGGCGCACATAGGTGAACCACGCCCGGCGTTGCGAATCGGGGGGGGCTAAGGAATCGCTCATGGATCGGTCGATTTCGGGGCGAGGAGGGCGTCCATCTTTTCGAGCAACTTCGGCAGATCGACCGGTTTGCTCTCGTAGTCATCGGCCCCGGCGGCGAGGGCGGTCGCGCGGTCTTCGGCCATGGCGTGGTTGGTCAGGGCGATGATCGGGATCGACCGGGTCGCGGGGTCGGCTTTGAGGCGGCGCGTCGCCTCGTGCCCGTCGATCAACGGCATCTTGATATCCATCAAGATGATGTCCGGGCGGTCCGCCAGCGCCCGGGCGATCCCCTCGAGCGCCCCCGGGCTACCGAGGACTTCGTAGCCGCGCCGGACGAGCCGCCGACTCAGCAGGTCGATATTGTCGGCGACGTCGTCGATGATCAGTACCTTCGGCATGGCAAATTCCTCGAAGCGGACCGCGTTCACTTCCGCGCGTGCTGCCGGATCAACTCCATGAGTTTATCCAAGTGGGCCAAGTCGCCCTTCTCCAATATTCGCGCCACGCGGCCGTTGAGGCGGACGAAATCGGCCGAGTTCAGTTCTTTGGCAGTGAGCACCACCACGGGGACGCGGTGCGCCGGGAAGCGTTTGCCGAGTTCGTCGAGGAAGCCGAACCCGTCGAGCACCGGCATCATCAGGTCGAGCAAGATCAGCGCCGGGCGGGCTTCGGCAAAGGCCCGCAGGCCCTGTTCGCCGTCGCTCGCTTCGATCGTTTTCCACCCCGCGCGCCCGAGATATTTCCGGACGATCTCCCGGCTTTCGGTGTCGTCTTCGACCACGAGGACGGTGTCGGCGTGCCCCGGCGCGAGGAATTTGCCGAGAATCGAACCGAGTCGCTGCCAGTCGATCGGCTTCGTGAGGTAGTCGGCGGCGCCCAATGCGAAGCCGCGCTGGCGGTCGTCGACGATCGTCAGCATCACGACGGGGATGTCGGCCGTGTCGGGGTGGCTCTTGAGATGGGCGAGGACGCTCCAGCCGTCGGACCCGGGCATCATCACGTCGAGGGTGATGACGCTGGGTTGCTCCTCGCGGGCCAAGCGCAGGCCTTCTTCGCCGCCGGTCGCTTGGATGACGCGGAAGCCGTCCTTGGCCAAGAATCGCTCCATGAGTTCGCGCACCATGGGGTCGTCGTCGATGACGAGGACCGTGCGTCCGCCGGCGAGCACCGGCGGCACGACCGGTTCCAATGCCGTCGGCCGGTGCGACTGCGAATTCTCGCCGACGCGCAACGGCAGCGTCACGAGGAACTCCGATCCGCGGCCCGGTTCGGAGATCACGCGGATCGGCTGGCCGCCCATCAGATCCGAGAAATTGAGCGTGATCGACAGCCCGAGGCCGGTGCCGCCCTGCTCGCGCGTCGTGGACGAATCGGCTTGGTAGAAGCGTTGGAACAGGCGCTGCACTTCCTCGGCGGTCATCCCCTTGCCGGTGTCCTTGACGGAGAATTGCACCCAGTCGCGGCCCCCCTCCACGAGGGGTTGCACGCCCAGCGTCACCGTGCCGTGCCGGGTGAATTTGAAGGCGTTGCTCAACAGGTTGATCAGGATTTGCCGGACGCGCCGTTCGTCGGCGATCATCGGGCCGATGCCGGTCGGTGGGATCACCACGAAGCTGTTCCCGTTCTTCTCGGCCAGCGGGCCGACTAGGGTCTTCACATCGGCGATCATCGGCCCCAGCTCGAAGGGCGCCGCGGCCAATTCCATCTTCCCGGAGGAAATCTTGGCCATGTCGAGGATGTCGTTGATCAACTCGAGCAAGTGCTTCGCCGCGCCGAGAATCTTGTTCAAATCGGGCTGGATATTATCGGCGCCGAGGTCGGCGGCGTCTTCTTTCAGCGCTTCGGTGAAGCCGATGATGATGTGCAGCGGCTGGCGAAGTTCGTGACTCATGTTCGCCACGAACGCGTCTTTGGCGCGCGAGGCCGCTTCGGCTTGTTTGAGCGCCCCGTCGAGTTTGGCGTTCGCTTCTTCGAGTTCCGCCGTGCGGACGCGGACGCGCGACTCGAGGTCGTCGTTCAGTTTGCGGACGCGCTCCTCCGCTTCTTTGCGCAGGCTGACATCGCGGAAAATGCAGGTCACCACGGTGCGGTCTTTCAAGGGCACCGGCTTCAAATTCATTTCCAGCCAGAACGTCGAACCGTCTCGGCGCCGGCCTTGGATCGTGTCGATTCCCCGGGTTAAGAACCCCAGTGCACTCGAAGTGGCCTCGTCGGGCGAGGGGATCGCGCCGGGGTTCGCGACCAACAGCGTGACCGGCCGGCCCATCAACTCGTCGGAGGTGTAGCCGAACATTTTCGCGGCCGCGCGGTTGGCTTCTTCGATCAATCCGCCCGAATCGGTGATGACGACGCCTTCCCCCGCGACGCGGAGGATCGTTTCGTAACGGGCGGCGCGATCCCGCAATTCGCGGTCGCGGTGGGCCACGCGGTTCGTCATCTCGGCCAGCGTCTGCGCGAGTTGACCGATTTCGTACGGCCCCCCCAGCGGAACAACGACGCTTTCGCCCCGGCTGATGGAGCGCGCCGCCGTCACCAGCCGCCGCAGCGACCACGTCAGCGTCACGACGAGGGCGATGCCGAGCAAGCACGACACGAGAAGGGTCGGGTAAACCCAATTCTCGGCGACCCGGTTGAAGCGGTCGTCGATATCTTCTTGCAGTTCTTCCGGCGAGGCCGCGACGATGAGCCACGCCGGATCGTCGATGTCGTTCTGGTCGATCCGCAGCGGTGTGAGCTGCCCTTGCAGCGTCCGGCACGCGACCGGATTCGACCACGCCATCGACCCGGCGCCGCCGCTCTCGCGGTGCCAACGCTCGATGATTCCGCAAATGCGCAGCAGCCTATCCCTCCGCGGATGCGAGACTTCCGCATACGCGGTTTCGGGCGAACTCTCCCCGACGCGGAGTTCCGGATCCGCGTCGATTTCCCATGCCATCAGACGATTGAAGGCCGCGGGATCGGCGTTCGGCAGCACCGCCTTCAAGTCGATCCCTTCGCCGAAGTAGCCTTTGCGGTAGAAGTACGCGAGGCCCGGGATCGGTTTCGCTTGGAGGCGGGCTCCGCCGCTGCGGACCGCCCGGCCGAGACGCTCCCGCTTTTCCGATTTCGACACCGACGTGTCGAACCAATTCGCCGGCGGATACTCCCAGGGCAAAAGTCCGACGATGCCGCGCTCGCGGGTGGAGTCGTCGCCGTAGGGGTGGATCAGCAGTTGGCCGGCCGGGTCGGCGACGAAATACAGATGGCGCGGCGAGATGCGCTGCCGGTTGCGGATGTACTTCGTGAAGTCGATGACCAACGCGAACAGCAGTTTGCGACCGGTGGGGCCGACCTCGACTTCGAGACCCAACGCGACGAGGCCGCGACCGGGGTGCGAACCATCCGCCGGCTGCGGGACAATGCCGGAGCGGTCGAACGGGCTCGCGCGATTGTTGTCGTCGATCGTCCGGCGCCGGCGGTCCAATTCGCGCAGGCAGGCGACGAGCGCGTCCTTCCGCGGGCCGTCGTTCGCCCCCGCTTCGGCCGGTGCGAAATCCGCGGCCAGAACACCGGGGTTGTCGGGTCGGAATTCCGAGCAGAACACCCCGACTTCGCAATCGTGCAGATAGCGCCGGCGCGCGTCGCGGACGGTTTTAGGAGTTTCACCGAGCGGCATCGCCTCGAGCGCAATCCCCTCCCGGATTGTCCGAACGGCGACGGCGGGTTCGAGCTTCGCATGCTGTTGGACTTCCAACCGGACATCCCGCGCCAAGTAGGTCATATCCTCTTGGATTTCGTTCACCCGCAAATTGCTCTCGTCGCTGAGGTCGATCGTTTCGTGTTCGAGCATCACTTGGCGACCCGAATGCAGCAGTCGCTGGCTGGTCACCAAGATCGGGATGATCAGGACGAACGCCCCCAACAGGGCGAACTGCACCCAGAGTCGCCAGCGGTTGGGGCGCCACAGTCGCGCCCGCCACGGCGGGGCGATGGGGGAATCCGGAGCCGCGGGGAGTGGGGCCGTGGACACGGTGCGACACCTCGAACGGCGGTGGCAGCTGTTCTACGATTTTGCGGGGAGTGAAGCCCGGTTGAGACATCGCGGAAATTCTCGACACGTCGCGGCGGTTCCGCGGCCCATTCCGTTACCCTCCTATCACCGGTCGGCTCGACCGGCTCGGAATTCCATCGAACCGGAGCGAGCGATGAAAAAGCGGATTTTCGGGATGCTGTTGGCCGCGGGCCTCGGGATGTTTTTCGTGGTCGGCAGCGCGGCCGTCGCCGGCGACGAAGACGCCTTGGCTTTCGCCAACGACGACGGCGGCCCGGCGAAAGGCAAAGACGGCGACAAAGGCCAAGGTGAGAAAGCCAAAGACGGGGACAAAGGGGACAAAGGCAAAGACGGGGACAAAGGTAAAGGCGGCGAGAAAGGAAAAGGCAAAGGCAAGGGGAAAGGCAAGGGCAAGGGCGGAGACGAGAATGGCAAGGGCAAAGGCGGAGACGACAAAGGCGGTGAGAAGGGTGGAAAAGGCAAAGACGAATGAGCCGACATCGGCGTCGGCTCCCACGAAAGAGCACCGTCTGGAATGCGCGCGCTGCTCTTTCATGGGCTTAAACAGACAATTTAGCTGAGGGTCGTTCTCAAGATCTTTGGAAAGTGTCCTTTGAAAATCATTTCTCGTGCGCGAATTCGATCGAGTATCGGCTGGGAAACCAGTTGCCATCGCCGACCGACGCTTGACCTCTGCCATCATTGGTGGCATGGTTGGTTGCAAGAAGCGCATCACTGAGACGATCTCCATGTCCGACCGCACATTACCCAGAGGAACGACCGTTTCGTCCTTCGCGAGTTCGATTCGAGATCGGCGGTTGTCGGACATTCTCGAATCATCGCAAATCCCGACTCCGCCCGCAATTGCCATGCGGATTGTGCAGATGACGACTTACCCGGACTGCACCGCGGCGGAAATCAGCGAGATGCTCCGGCAAGATCCCGGAATTTGCGCCCAAGTCCTCAAGGCGATCAATTCGTGCGTTTACGGATTGCCGTCCCCGGTGTCATCGATCGACCGGGCGGTCGTGTTCCTCGGCTTGAATACAGTGCGCTCGATCGTACTCACGCTTTCCCTGCCGGCGATGCAATTCACCGGGGTGCCCGATCAGGTCCTGAAAGATCATTGGTTGTCGTCCGTAAGCGGGGCGATCATCGCCCGGGAACTCTCCTTGCGAATGCGCGAGCCGCTCGCCGAAGAGGACTTGCTCTGCGGGCTCTTGCGCAACCTCGGCGCCCTGATCTTGCGCCAGAGATTCCCGGACGATTGCCGACGGTTTCGGGAAGGCATGGCCGAGCGGCCGTTCAGCGACTTTTGCAGTTACGAACGGGAATTATTCGGGGTGGACCACGCCGAACTGTCCGCGGAGTTACTGGTGCGCTGGCGACTGCCGTCCGCGATCACCGAACCGATTCGCTACCACCACGAGCCGGGGCGGATGCGCGACGCCCCGAAACCTTTGATCGAACGGGCGGAGCGGCTCGCGTTCGTGGTCGCGCTGACGAACTTGGATTTGGTCGCCCATAATCCGGCGGAGCTGGATACGCTTCTGAAGACCGCGGCGCGCTACCGATTGTCGCAATCGGAACTCGTCGAATTCCTCCAAGCGATCGTGCCGAAAATCGACGCCTTCACCGAAGTCATGAACATCGACGTCGGGCGCTGCCCGGATTACGCGTCCACATTGGCCATCGGTTGCGGGGAACTCGTCAAGCTCGCCGTGCAAAGTGGAGGTGTCACCATGGCCGAGGCGACGCGGCCTCTCCGACACAACCCCACCGAGGTCACTTTCCACGCCGGTGATGGCGAGATGGATTCAGAAGCCAACAGTATGAAGAAATCGCCGGGTCTCGGAATGAAGCCGGTCGAACAATTCCCGGTTTCGGGGAGCACGATCGGCGGATTCGTTTTGGAAACCGAGCTCGGTCGCGGGGCGATGGGGCTTGTTTTCAAGGCTCGCGAGACGAGTCTGAATCGTACGGTCGCGATTAAAATCATGGCCCCCGAGCTGGCGGGTAACGATGTGTTCCGCCAACGCTTCGTCCGGGAAGCCCGAAGCGCGGCTGCCATCCGCCACGATAACGTGGTGAATCTGTACGGGGTCTGGGATACGCGGCAAGGTTCGTATTTATCGATGGAATACATCGAGGGCACCTCGTTAGACGATCTCATCGAGAAGAATCATCGCCTGCCGTTCGAGCGCATCCGGGACATCGCCATTCAAATTGCCGCGGGACTCGGTTCCGCCCACGATCAGAAAATTGTCCATCGCGATTTGAAACCATCCAACATTTTGATCGAGCGTGCGAGCGGCCGAGTCAAACTCACCGATTTCGGGTTGGCGCGGGGCGAGCAGGACACCCGGCTAACGGAAATCGGCAGCATCATCGGAACCCCGCAATATATGTCTCCGGAGCAAGCGAGCGGTTTACAGGAAGATTTCCGTTCCGACTTATTCAGTCTGGGTGGCGTCCTCTACACTTTGGCCACCGGTCGACCCCCGTTCGATGGCAATTCCATCCCCGCCGTATTACTGAAAGTCTGCAACGAGCATCCGGTCTCGATTCGACAATTCCGCCCCGATCTCCCGCAGGCGTACCAAACGTCGGTCGAGAAACTCATGCGGAAAAATCCCGATGCCCGATATGCATCGGCGGGCGAACTGATCGACGATCTGCGGAAGATTAAGATCGCACCGGGCGTCAAAGCGCCGGCTTGGCGGCGGTGGTTCCGCTAAACGCTTCGGATCAAAATCGGCGCGTGCGCGTTCAAAAAAGCCCGACTTTGCAGTGGGCGTGCGTCAAGATCGGGTCCCGAAGTACGCCGCGACGGCGGCGATTTCGAATGCTTGCCAATACCTCATGAAAGGCTCCGGCTTGGTGTCGGAACTCGTGAAGGCCACGAATAGGGCGAGTTCCAGGGCGAGCATCACCATCGCCACGACCGACAGCCACGCCCGCAGCGTCAGGAAGATCGGGTTGTCGCGGCCGAACGCGAACCGGATGAACAGCCCGAAGGCGAAGCCGCCCGCCGTGACGGCCAAGAACGTCCCCCACCAATCGCGGAACTCGTTCACGTCCGGCGTCAACCGCTGCGAGAACTGGGCCGGGTCTTTCACCAGCGTATACGCCACGACGATGACGCTGCCGCCGACGAACAAGATCCGCATCAACCAAGGCGTGAACGATTGGTCCCGGGTGCCGGAATGCGCCGCCGGCGACGAAGCGAAGGCCATCAGCACCATGGCGAGCATGAAGAAATGCCCGAGCAGCGGCTTGGCGACCGCGTCGCTCGGCCACAGCAAAACCATCCAGAAAAACGCGCAGATCAACAGCGACAGGAAGCCGCGCACCGTCCCGGCCGGGAAGCCGAACGGCTGCCGCGGGTTGTTGATGGGGTCGAGGGGCGCGTTGCGAATTCCGGCGCTCATGGTCGGCTCCTGGCGGAGGGCGGTCGGGCAAGCTCACACTAGGGGATTCGCCGGCGATGGCCGGGGCTTTCGGGAATCGCTCAGCCGCGCGGGTGGTACTTCTTGTGCATCGCCTTCAATCGGTCGCGGTCGATGTGCGTGTAATGCTGCGTCGTCGTGATCGACGCGTGCCCCAGCAGTTCTTGCACGCTGCGCAGGTCGGCCCCGCCGGCGAGGACGTGCGTGGCGAAGCTGTGCCGCAGCGAGTGCGGGCTGATCTTCGCCGGCAGTCCGGCGCGGGCGCAGTAGAACTTGACGATCTTCCAGAGGCGGATCCGGCAGAGCGGGATTCCCGACTTGCTGACGAACACCGTCCCCGAGGCCGTCGCGGGGCTCGCGGCGAGGTAGGCCCGCAGCGCCGCGACCGCCGGGCGCCCCAGGGGCACGACCCGCTGCTTGTTCCCCTTGCC
>JAYSYN010000224.1:0-11819 GCA_043727575.1 Fimbriiglobus sp. | reverse complement strand
TTTGAACTCGGGGGTGTACTTTGTGGCCATCAATGACTCCTGATGCGGTCAGGATACATCGCGTTCTGCCTGTCCACCAACCGTGGGGAAGATTAGTGCGGCATCCGCGGCAAGTTCTGCTACTGAGACCTTCCATGTGCACCGGCATCGCGATCTCGGTAGCGGAACTCCCCACGGCTTTCGCGGAGGATCCCCGGCTCGTCGGTCGCCTCTACAGACGGGGGGATCTCGACGAGGTCCAGCTCCATTGGTGGCACACGCCCTCGTTCCTGCCGGTGCGTTGGGAAGGCGCCCTCCAACTGTTGCCGTGGGGGAACCGGAACCGCCGAAGTCCTCTGCCGCACACCACCGTGGCACTTGGTTCTTGATCGTCGAGGGGATTGAGTGCGTCGTGATCCGCGACCGCGACCTTAGGCCGGTGGTTTACATGATCACCGAGCCTTCGACGAACTACTACCGGAACATGACCGAGCAGGAGCCGATGACGCCCGCCCTCGTCGGCCAGGTAATATAACTTGCACTCCCGACTTCCACCCGAAGGTAGTTTTCACCATGACCGAACCCGACACGCGCCGTTCGTTCTTGAAATCCTCCGCCGCACTCCTTGCGTCGGCACCCATCGCGACCGGATTGATCCGGGCGGAACCGCGAGGAGCCGCCAAGCCCCTCCTCGCCTATGTTGGAACGTTCAGTTCCCCGCTCCGCGATGTGCTGCCGACCCAAGTCGATCTGCCGCCCGGCAACGGACGCGGCATCCACCTCTTTCGGGTGAACCGAGATACTGGAGCGCTGACGGCCGCGGGTATCCACGAACTGGGGACCAGCCCGAGCTGCCTGGCTTTGAACGCCGCCGGCACCCGGCTCTACTCCGCCAACGAGACCGATCGGGTGGGCAAAGAGAAGGAAGGCACGGTCAGCGCCTTCTCCATCGATCGGGAAGACGGGAAGTTGAAGCTTCTCAACAGCGTCCGCTCCGGAGGGGCTGGCCCGACCTTCGTCAGCATGCATCCGTCCGGTCGGTTCCTGTTCGTAGCCAATTACTTCGGGGGCTCTGTCTCGGTGCTGCCGATTCTCGAAGACGGGAATCTGGGCGACGCGACCGATACCAAGACCGATGCCGGCAAGATCGGCCCCGCCAAGGCGACCAATGCACCGACGGGCAGCTTCGCCATCAGCGGCCACGACCGGACTCACGCGCATATGATCCAGGCCGATCCCTCCGGCAGCTCAGTGCTGCATGTGGACCTAGGCCTTGACAAAATCTTCGTCTGGAAGTTCGACGGCAAGAAGGGCACTCTGACTCCGAACGATCCGGCCTCCGTCGCACTGCCGGCCGGTGACGGACCGCGGCACTTCCACTTCCACCCCAACGGCAAGTGGCTCTACTCCATTCAGGAAGAGGCCTCGAACGTCGTTCTCTTCGACTACGATGCGGAGAAGGGCACCCTGACCTCCCGGCAGACGATCTCCTCACTGCCGGCCGGATTCGCGGGGAGCAATTTCTGCTCCGGGATCCTGGTCTCCGCCGATGGCAAGCACCTCTACGCCGGCAACCGGCTGCACGACAGCATCGGCATCTTCTCGATCGCCGAGAACGGGACCCTGAAGCTCGTCCGAGAAGAATGGACGCGCGGGAACTACCCACGCAGTTTCAACTTCGATCCCACCGGTGCCTTCCTCTACTGCTGCAACCAGCGCGGCGACAACGTCACCACTTTCCGGGTGGACCGCAAAACCGGCGGCCTCAGTTTCACCGGCCTATACACCCCTGTCGGCAATCCTTCGGTCATCGTCTTCCTCGATCTCGCGAAAGACTGAGGCACCGATGACCCACCCACCATTGTTCCCGCAGGCCGCGGTTGTCGACCAGATCCCAACCCCCTCCGAAGCCGATCCGGCTGCGGCCACCTCCGGCGATGGTTTGCCCAACGCCGGATTCCCTTCGGCTTCCAACAGCCGGTACGAGTTCGGGGAGGAGATCTCCCGCGGCGGGATGGGTGTGAGCCACCGATATGGTGTTCGAGCGGGAGGTGGCCGTCAAGGTGTTGCAGGAGAGATTCGGCCCGACTTCGGGAGTTGGGCGGCGGTTCGCCGATGAGGCTCAGATCACTGGGCACTTGCAGCACCCGGCCATCCCGCCGGCCTACGACATCAGCACCCTGCCGGACGGTCGGCCGTTCCTGGCGATGAAGCTGATCCGCGGCCGAACTCTCGATGCGCTCTTGGCCGAGCGGTCGGATCCCACGCTCGACCACGGCCGGTTCGTCGCGGCGTTCGAGCAGGTCTGTCAGGCGGTTGCGTATGCCCATGCCCACAAGGTCATCCACCGGGATCTGAAACCGGCCAACGTCATGGTGTGGGGCTTCGGCGAGGTCCAAGTGATGGACTGGGGGCTCTCCAAGGTACTCCAGGCCGGGGGCCGTCCGATACCGAGTCCCATCCTAACGAGACTGCCGCCGGGTCGCGATTCACAGCTTTCGGGAATCGGACGGATCGTTCACACAGGCCGGCAGCGTACTGGGCACGCCCGCGTTCATGCCACCCGAGCAGGCCGTCGGGGCGATCGGAAAAGTCGATGCGCGGAGCGACGTGATCGGACTCGGTGCCATTCTCGCGGTCATCCTCACCGGCAAGCCGCCGTCCGAACCTCACTCCGTCCGGATCACCCTCTGGATATCGAGTGGGGCCTTCAGATGATCGCCGTCGGTCGTTTCGGCCAAGATCTTCTTCACCACATCCTTGCCACACTGCCGAGAAACCCGGTCATCGTCCACCCAACGTGATGCTCGCACAGTTCCAAATCTTCCACCCGAGCATCGGTCGTCGCGAGATCGCTTTCTTTCGGGTCCCGCGTTCCCATCAAGTCTCCTTTCTACTCAAGAATCCAGCCAATCTTGGAAATTGATCGTTCGCCCTCATCCCCGGCCGCGTACTCATGAATTCGGCCACAACGGAATTTGACATCCTGTCATGGAAATGGACGATGCTCAAAAAGTTTCCCCAACAAGCATCCGAAAAAAGGTTCCACTCTGGTACCATTTCCTATACCCATTTCGCCGAAGGCGAACGGACTCCTCCCGTTCGATGGCAATTGTTGCAAGACCATCTCGCCGGCGTGGCGAGGCTGGCCCGAAGCCACTGTCGGGGGATACCCGACACCGCACCCGAGTGAAGTTTTGGAAAATCCCTTGTTAATTGCATCTCGTTCCGAGACTCTATACCTCAACGAACCGAGACCTCGAGACACTGGGAGAGCACCATGGCAATTACCGTACAGTGTCCGAATTCCGGTTGCAGTGCGAGTTCGGTGATCGCGGATTCGTTCAGCGGCCGGAAGGTGCGCTGCAAGAAGTGCAACACGCCGTTCGTGGTCCAGCCGACGTTCGATGGCCAGCAGAGCGATACCCAGAAAAGCCACCCATCGGCGAATGCGAATCCTTTCCCGGTGCTGCCGGCGGAGTTCGGCCGTTACCGGGTGCTGAAACTCTTGGGCCGGGGCGGGATGGGGGCAGTCTACTTGGCGGACGATACACAACTCGGGCGTCAAGTGGCGCTCAAGATCCCCTTCTTCGACGCGAAGGAGTCTCCGCAACGGATCGAGCGGTTCGCGCGCGAGGCCCGTTCCGCCGCAGTACTCGCCCACCCGAATATCTGCACCGTATTCGATTCGGGCCAAATCGACGGCCGGCCATTCATCACGATGGCGCTCATCTCCGGCTCCCCGCTCGAAACCGAAATCGGTCGAGGCCCAATTGCGGAACCGCGCGCCGCCGAAATCGCGTTCCAAGTGGCGGAGGCCCTCGGTTACGCCCACGGCAAGGGGACGGTCCACCGCGACTTGAAGCCGGCGAACATCATGATCGCGGCCGACGGCGAACCGGTGGTGATGGACTTCGGCTTGGCCAAGCAGCTGCTGGAAATCGACCCGAACGAAGCGAAGCTGAGCCGCGACGGCGGTTTGCTCGGCACGCCGAGTTACATGTCGCCGGAGCAAGTGAAGGGGGAGATCGCGGCCATCGGGCCGGCGACGGACATCTACTCGCTCGGCGTGGTGCTTTTTGAGATGCTCACCGGGTCGACGCCGTACTCGGGGTCGATGGGAGCGGTGCTCGGACAGATCCTCGGGGCACCGGTGCCCCCGTTGAGTGAGTTCTATGCGGATGCTGACCCGCGGCTGGAAGTAATCTGCCGCAAAGCGATGGCGAAGGACCCGTCCGACCGATTCCAAGCATGGCGAAGTTCGCCAACGCCTTGGGCAAGTATCTCCAGGAACCCGGTGCGGCACCGGTGCCTGCGCCTCAACCGGTCGCAGCTCCCGCTCCGGCTCCGTTCGTCGCCCCCGTTTACCAAGCCCCCACACCGGTTCCTGTGCCGATGCGAGTGCCAGCACCGCAACCGATCCCGGCGCCGGTCGAGGCATTCGGCGATCTCCACGACGAAGTGGAACCGGAACCAGCCACAAAGAAACCCGCGCGGAAAAAGAAGAGCCGCCTACCCGTTTACCTCGGTATCGCGGTGGCCTTGGCCGTCTTGCTTCCGCTCGGCATCTGGTTCGGATTGACGATACTCCGTGTGGAAACCCCGAACGGCACGCTCGTCGTCGAGATCGACGACCCGGAAGTGGAAGCCAAGATCAAAGAAGGCAAACTGATTCTCGCGGGATCCGATGGCAAGACCCGCTACACCCTCGCCCCGGGTGAACGCGACAAGAAAATCGACGCCGGGCAGTACAAGGTCCGCGTGGAAGGTGTCGATGGGCTGGTGCTCGACACGCCGGAGTTCACCTTGAAGAAGGGGAACAGGGTCACGGTCCGGGTGACGCTGGAGAAGAAGGAAGTGGCGAACAAAGATTCAGAGGAGAAAAAAGATCCTGGACCGCAGCCGACCGGGCTCGACGAACTGCGTCGGGAAACGATTCCGTTGGAAGCGTTGGCGCTCGCTGGAGGCGGCGATCCAGAAAAGGCCCCGGCGAGTCTAGTCGGGGTGTTGGGCGATGCGGTGCCGTTTCAATCCGAAGCGATATTGGGCCTCGCTTACAGCGGCAACGGCAAATGGTTGGCCTCCGGTAGTCGCGACAAGACCATTCATTTGCGGGAGGCTGTGTCCGGTCAGGTCAAACGCATTCTGCGGGGGCACGACGGAGCGGTCTCTGCCGTCGCGTTCAGCAAAGACTGCAAAACGCTGATCTCGGCGAGCCAAGACGGGAGCATCAAATTCTGGCCGGTGGAGACTGACGAAGCGCCGCAAACGGTGCTCGCCGGGATCGGTGAAATCCGGACCATGGCGCTGAGCGCGGATGGCCAAATCCTGGCGGCTGGCGGAATTGACCGGCCGATCAAGTGCTGGAAGTGGGGCGCGTGGGACAAGCCGACCGATTGCGCGATGCTCAAAGGGAGCGTCACTTCCATGAGTTTCAGCCCGGACGGCGAAACGCTCGCCGCCAGTTGGGACGGCTCCGTGCGGTTCTATTCGACAGCCGATGGCAAGGTTTCTCGCACTTGGCCGGCGGAGGAGAGCAACCGGATCGTCGCCTTTCACAGCGGCGGGAAGTGGCTGGTTTCGACCGGGGGATTCGTCAAGTGCTGGGACGTGGCGACGGGTATGATGCTCGGGCAACACGGCGGAGCTGGGGCGTTTACCTCTCTCGCTCTGCACCCGGACGGAAAGTGGGTGTACTGCAGCGAAATCGATGGCCTGTCCGGGGCTTTAATCAATTTGCCCGGTCTCAAGCGGCAGCCGGACAGCGGGCTTAGGGAATCGAAGTTTTTTCGAGAACCCCAGGGCATCTCCGTGGCGACTTTCGGCCCGAAGGGCGACTTGCTCGCATTCGGAACACACGGCGGCGGTATTCACGTATGGGATTACTCGAACAAATCCAAGCAGTTGTCGAAGCGAGGTCACCAGCACACTGTGTCAGCCCTCTCGGCTAGCCCGGATGGCCGCACCCTCCTTTCTTGCGGCGACGACAACACGCTGCGCCGGTGGGACCTAACCCGCGCGGGCGAGCACAAAATCCTGGATAAGCCCGAGTTGCCCTTGAACGACGTGGCGATTAGCCCGGACGGGAAAAAGTACGTCACCTCCGCCTCGTTTTGGGATCACGTCTCGGACATGGGGATCGTCTGGAACAACGCCACCGGGAAACGCTTGTTTTCCATAGAGCCGCCCGGAAAAGTGTTCCGATTCGCCTACAGCCCCGATGGGAAAGCGCTCGCCGGGTGCAATGATTTCACCGGGTGCGTTCACCTGTGGGATGCCGCCAACGGCAAGGAGTTGCACCGCTTCCCGAAGATCGGCGGGTGTCCGGATCGGCCGTCGTTCAGCGGCGACGGAAAGCTGCTCGCCGCAGCGACCCACGATACGAAAGTGGTCAAGGTCTGGGACGTGGCAAGCGGGAAAGAGGTCCACTCGCGGGAGTCCGGATCGATGTGTTCCGTCGCCCTGAGCAAGGACGCCAAGTGGCTCGCGGCGGGGCACTTCGACGGCTCGATCAGCCTCTGGAATCTGGCCGACCAAGAGTCGAAAGAGAAGCTGTTGACGGGCCACTCCGCCAACGTGAATACGTTGCGGTTCGCAGCGGAGGACGCTCTCCTGGTTTCGTCGAGTAACGATGGCACGATCTGACTGTGGACGCCCGGCCTCGAGCGGTCGCTCCGAGACGTGATCTCACTCGGGCCACCGAAGCGGCACCTGACCTTCGTTCTCGACTCGACGGGGAAATATCTGTTCGCCGGCGGGAATTCCCCGCTGATCTATATCCTCCGCTTGCCGGAGATTGTCGCTCCGCGGAAGGCTGTCGAGGATCGGTCGGTGTTCAGCGCAAAAGGCGGGAATTGGCGGATCGACGGCGGCGAACTCGTCCAGACCAAATCCGAACTGGCCACGCTACTCTTCGGCGACCCGGCGTGGACGGATTATGACTTCGCCTTCGAGACGATGACCGACGGGAAGGCGGACGAGCTGGCCGGCAGTGGCGTCGGCGTGTTCCGGGCGCAGGACGCGGACAACCTCTACAGCCTTCTTATGGGCGGTTACAACGGGAAGTGGACCGAAGTGAACCGCTGGGAGAAGGGCCGCTGGTTCCGGGATACGCCGTCGTCCGTCAAAGCGTACCCGGTTAACAGATGGCATCGATTCCACATCCGCGTGCGCGGCGACAAAATCGTCTGTACCATCGACGGCGAAAAAGCGTTCGACTTCACCGAGGGCACTTTCGCGGCCGGCCGCGTCGGCCTGCGGACGTGGAATGGGCCGATCCGCTTCCGCAAGGTGACAGTGACGGCCCCGGACGGAAAAATCCTCTGGGACGGTCTGCCCGATGTCCCCGGGGCGAAGTTGCCGGAAGGGGCCAAAGAGGGTGCGTTCGTCGCGCTATTCAACGGTAAGGATTTGACCGGCTGGACAAGCACGGCCGGCGCGAATAGCAAGTGGGCGGTAAAGCAGGGGGTACTGACTTGCACAGGGCCGACGGACTACCTGTTCACCGACCGGAACGACTACGAAGATTTCCATCTGCGGGTCGAAGCCAAGGTCAACGACAAGGGCAACGCGGGCATTTATTTCCGTTCCGGCAAGCCAATCGTTGCGAACAAAAGCGCCGACGGACATTACGAGGCCCAGATTTCGACGCGGGCCGATCAACCGAAAACGGGAAGCCTCTTCGGACTCGTGAAAGTGGACGATTCGCCGGTTCCACCCGATACTTGGTTCACTTACGAGGTCATCGCCGAGGGCGACCGAATCCGGCTCCTTGTGAACGGGAAGCAGACGGCTGATTACGCAGATCCCAAACCGGATCGGCTACGCAAAGGTCATCTCGCATTTCAATGCTACCAGCACCGAGATGACGAGACCGTGATCGCCTATCGCAACGTTGAGATCAAGGAATTGTCGAAGAAATCTGAGCCGCCGACTAAAGCGGAGGCGTTCATCCCGATTTTCAACGGTAAGGATTTGACCGGGTGGTCTGTGGACGGCGGGAACGCCACGAACGCCAAGCAGTGGCAGGTGAAGGACGGTATCATCCGGGCCACGTCCCCGCACTACACCGGCCAATGCTATCTCCTGTCGGACGCGGAATATGCCGACTTCGCACTTCGTTTCGAGTTCCAGATCGCCGATGGAAAATCGCACGGTGCCGTGGCGATACGGGCCGTGGCAGGCGAGAAAGTGCCGTTTACCCCGAGCCAACTCTCGTTCGGGCATCCGATGATCGCGCTGAGTTACCCCGGTCGAGTGGACAAGGACTCGACCGGCGCCGCCCATTTTCTGGATAAGCCAACCCCATTCACGATACCCGCTGCTAAGCCGGAGATCGAAGTTGGAAAATGGCACCGGGCGGAAGTGACCGTGCGGGGGGAGACGTGCGTCGCCAGTTTCGACGGCAAGCCGGCGGTGGACATCAAACTGGACCGGACGGCCGCCACCACGGACTTCCTACCCGGTTTGAAGCGGGCGAAAGGCAAGATCGGCTTCCAGATCAACACCGGCGAGGTGCTCTACCGCAACGTTGAGATCAAGGAATTGCCGATTGAACCGAAACCGCCCGCCGCGCCGGCCGACCCATTCGCAGAAAAGTCCGTGTGGGTCAACACGGGGACCATCCGCCAAGTTTTGACGGTGATCGAACGCAAGGGCGAAAATTTCCGGGCGAGATTCGAAGTCGGGACCGCGATTGACCGCGAGGTGAGCGGTCAGGTCAAAGGTGGAAAAGTGTCTTGGCTGGCCAAGGATGTGAAGGCCGCGACCGGCTTGCCGGGCGGCGATAACGCCGGCACATTGGTCCGCGACAAAGAGGGGGATCGCATCGATTTCGCCTGGCAGCAGGGTACCGCTTCGGGCGCGTTCACCCTCCGTCGGCAAATTCTCAAATGACGGCTTCGCTCACGCATACCGCTTCAACTCCGTCCGGAACGCCAGCGCGTCTGGGTAGCGTTGCTCCGTCTCGCGGCTGAGTGCTTTGTGAACGACTTCCGCGAGCCGGGGCGGGAGGTCCGGGCGGCGCTCGAGAATCGGCACCGGTGCCCCCGCCACGAGCAGCGAAAGTTGGGCGCCGAGATCCTTCGGAAAATCGTGGGTATATCGGTCGGTGAGCATTTTGTAGAGTGTCGCGGCGGCGGAGTATTGGTCGGCGGCCGGTTGCACCTGCCGGTAGTGCGTCACCTGTTCCGGGGCCATGTAGGCCGGGGTGCCGCCGATGTCCCCTTGCAGCGTCAAGCCGCTGATCTTCGACGATTCATACACGCGGGCGATCCCGAAGTCGGCCAGTTTGGCGATCCGCTTGTCTCCGCTACGGCCTAGCAAGATATTGCCCGGCTTCACGTCCCGGTGGACGAATCCCGAGGTGTGGGCGTGGGCGAGACCGCCCAAGAATTGGCAGGCGATACGGATCGCGGTCGGTACATCGAGCGGACCTTTCTCCCGCAACCAGGCGCCGAGATCGGGCCCGTCGACGAGTTCCATGGCCAAGAAAACGACATCGGCCGCTTCGCCGACTTCTCGAAATCCGACGATGTTCGGGTGCCGGAGTTTATCGAGGATCCGACACTCGCGCAGAAATCGCTCGATCTGCTTCCGGCTCGCCGCGACGGATGGCGCGATGCTCTTGATCGCCACAAGGGCACCGTCTTGCTCGGACGTCGCCCGGTAGACAACGCCCATCCCGCCCCGACCCAGTTCGCCCACGATCCGGTATCCCGGAAAGGTTGCGGGGAAAAGCCGATAGTCGATGGTGTTGTCCCCGAAATCGGCCGGCGAGGGCAGCTCGGCGGTCTCTCCATCGACCGATTCCGAGCCGAGGAATGCGATCTTGAAGACTGTGCTACCGACGGCGATTTCGTCCCCGTCCCGGACGTCTGTCGAAGCGACGCGGACGCCATTCAACAGCGTCCCATTCCGGCTATCGAGGTCGATCAACCGGCAGCGGGGCGGGTTGAATTCCAGCAGAAATTGGCGGCGGGAAAAGTAGGCGACCTCGTCGGAGATCCGGAAGTGAGAATCGGGCGTGCGACCGACGAGAAACGTATCGCGCCCTTCAAAGACGAACTCGCGCCCCCGATCCGGCCCAGAGATCACGCTCAACTGTATTTTCACGGTCAATATCCCGATCGTACTTGTTTCGATGCTTTGCCAGATTGAAAATTGTAGCATGGAACCTGTCGGTTTCCTGAACGATCGGTCGATGGAAACTTTCATTTGACATGTGTAATCGGGCCGAGAATGTGATTGATTGATCCAGAACCAAGTGCCATCTCGACCCGCTTATTTTCTGCGAATGACAAAAAGCTCGAAATTCTCGACGGGGATCTGTGAATGGAGTCGCACGCCGCAGATCCGAACGCCAAAGTGGATTTCGAGTGAAAGCCATCTTTCGCTCTTGGGCAGTGGCGCGGAATAATTCTCCCGGTCACTCGGGCTAAATGGTGAGGCTCCACTTGGGTAAGGTGACGGACCGTTTCAACCTTTCGGCGATGGGTCCGAACTCCTTCTTCGTGATGCGGACGCCCCGTTCGTACATCGCGGTGATCGCTGTCCCTCCGTAACGGTGCGTGACGAAGGTCCGCGGTATGAGTTCCCATAGTCGGCCGCCGCCCCCGAACTTCGTGCGGCGGCCACGACCGGTAGGGAAGTTACTTCGTCGGCGTCCGGGTGCGTGCGGTCTAAAGTCCGTGGTTGGGATTGGGTAGCGTCAGACCAGAATTCGTTCGATCTCGTAGAGGGTGATCTCGTCGCTCGTGCGGTCGTACAGCTTGGTCGTCCGCGGCGACTCGTGGGCGGCGATGGCCTGCGCCCTCTCGATGGTCCCGCCGTTCGCCAAGCACGCCGTGATACCCGTGGCCCGAAAGGTGTGGTTGCAGGTCGTGAGCGGCAGCCCGGCCGCCGCTCGGCGCTTCACCATGCGGAAGGCGTCGTTTCGGGTCATTTGTCGGTCGGAGAGCAGTGCGTGCCGGGTGACCCAGCGGAAGAGGGGAGCCTTCTTGTCGTCTCCGACCCCGGCGGCAATCGGGTAAGCATCCAAGTAGGCTTCGGTCTTCGCCCTCTCATACCGCAGGCTCTGCCACGGTCCCGGTGCCACCCAGCGCTCATCAAACCGCGCACCACTTTCCGCCGCCCCGGCCACCGGGGACAGGAACGGCACCAGCGCGTCCACGACGGCTTGAAGGGCGGTCGGCGCGTCGCTCAGCTTCAATTTCCGAAGGAACCCCTGCCACTGCGCCTGTTTCCCGGCGTCGCCACCGAACGCCGACGTCAGTGCAGTGGGGAGAGATGCGACGGCCGTATTGCGGTTCTCGAACGTCCGCCGGATTGCGGTCGCCAGGGTCGGCCCGTCGAAGTCGAACTGCCGGGCGAGCAGCCAGAGGTCGTAGAAGTCCTTCAGCCGGCTGTTCAGCAGCCCGAGCTTGGTCATCGCCTCGAACTTCTCGGCCACGACCGTCTCGCGGGGGTAGCCCAGCAGGTGCGGGGCCGCGAAGTCGAGCAGCACCGGGTAGTCGGCCTTCGTCGCGGCCGGCGTCACCACGTCGCCGAAACCGATGTCGATCTGGATCGACACCCGGGCGTTCTGGAGGGTGACGAGGAACGTGACCCGGACGCCCGAGTCCTCCTTGATGGCCTCCCCGGAGACGCTCCCGATGTCGAACATCAGCCCGTCCGCGTCCACCGTCTGGCCGCAGACCTCGGCCATCACCGCCGTGACGGCTTCGACGGCGTTGTCCGTGCGGGCGAGCAGGTCGATGTCCTTCGTCGGCCGGGACGCCGGTGCCCCCCACGCCGTGAACATCAGCGCGCCCTTCAGGACGAACCGGTCCGCGTGCCGCGAC
>JAYSYN010000223.1:0-3959 GCA_043727575.1 Fimbriiglobus sp. | reverse complement strand
GGTCGCCGGGATCCCGCGCGCGGAGGGTCATTCGGGGGAGGAGGGAGTCCGTCCGTCAGGCCCCACCGTCAGATTAAGTTCCTGGGGCGGCGTGCCTTTGCTGGTAGCAGTTGGCCGGGCGGACGATGCCGACCTCCCGCCGCCCCGCATCGCTGCCCAGCCCCCACACGCTTGTCCCGCCCAGCCGGAACTCGACGAACATCTCCTCGGGTAGGCCAGGAGTGGTGATGACCACCGTCAGCGGGTCAGTGCCGGCAACACGCCACGCACTCTCCCTGCCGTCCTGCTGGCGATCATAAAGCGCCGCGACCAGAGGTGAGCCGAGCAACTCCGGGTCGGTCGGCAGCGGCATGAACACGCAGTTGCCGGCGTCGGCTCCCAGGTGCGGGTGCCACAACACCCAGCCGACGTGTTCGCTGTCGGCGTTCTGGAGGACCACTGTGAGGATCGCCGACCTGTCCACCACGAAGCCCTCCGCCGCCGAAATGTATTTCGACAGAATTCGTTCTGCCTAATCCGATGTGTCATTCCGTCTATTGCGAGTCGCGGTCCATCGTTAGCCACATGACTGCGCCACTAAGCTGAATGCTCGGCCGCAGTGATGCAATCGAGAAAACTGAACGACCGGCGATTTTTAGACCTCGGACTGCCATTCGCTCGATTGATCCGCTCCCCGCGGGTCGGTGTCGCTGCGAGACGGTGGCGCTGAGCCGATGAATCCGGAAACGCCGGTCAAACAGAACTTTCGGAGGGATCGAATCGCGGTGCTCCGCATCACACGGGGGCTGACGCCGCACCGCTCGCAAGACGGCTGGCTCGCCGCTATCGAAAACTCCGACCCCTCACGGGGCCGGCTCGCCCGGACGCCGGTCCGTCTTTTCTCGGCGGAAACTACGGGCGCTTTTCGAGCGGGGTGTACGGGGCGTTGGCCTTGCCGACGTACTCTTGCTCGGGCCGGTAGATCCGGTTGCCGTTGAGCTGCTCGAGCCAATGGGCCAACCAGCCGGCGACGCGGCCGATGGCGAAGATCGGCGTGAAGACGTCCGTCGGGATGCCGAGGGCTTGGTAGACGGTGCCCGAGTAGAAATCGACGTTCGGGAAGACGCCCTTCGGCCCGTAAACCCCGGCGCAGACGCGCTCGAGTTCGAGGGCGATCTCATAGTTCTTCGGCCGGTTGGTCTCGGCGAAGACGTGCTCGGCGAGTTCTTGGAGGACCGTGGCCCGCGGGTCCTTGACTTTGTAAATGCGGTGGCCGAACCCCATGACCTTGTGCTTCGGGTCTTTGGCGAGCTTCGCGTCGAGCCACGGTTTGACGTTCTCGGGAGAACCGATTTGTTCGAGTTGGATCAGCACTTCCTCGTTGGCCCCGCCGTGGAGGGGGCCGGAGAGCGAACCGATGGCGGAGGAAATCGAGGCGTACGGATTGGCGAGAGACGAACCGACGACGCGGGCGGTGAAAGTGCTCGCGTTCATGTTGTGCTCGGCGTGAAGGATCAAGCAAGCGTCGAGCACTTTGCGGATGGCCGGGGTCGGCTCGCGGCCGAAGGTCATGTAGTAGAAGTTGGCCGCGTGATCGAGGTCGTCGCGCGGATCGAGAATCTCTTCGCCGCGGCGGGTGCGGGCGAACGCAGCGACGAGCGTGGGCAGCGCGGCGGTCAGACGGATGCAAGCGTCCCAGTTTTTGGCGGGGTCGGAGACGGTCCGGCACGGGTAGAACGCCCCGAGCGCGGCGACGGTGCATTGCAGCGCGTCCATCGGGTGGCCGGTGGCGGGCAGGCACTTGATCAAATCTTTGAGGCGGTAGTGCAAGGCGCGGGCCCCGCGCAGGCTGTGATCGAACTCGGCGAGTTGGCGCTGGGTCGGCAGTTCGCCCTTCATCAGCAGCCAGCTCGTTTCCTCGAAGCAGCTTTCTTTGGCCAAGGTCTCGACCGCGATACCCCGGTACTCGAGCACGGCGCGCCGCCCGTCGATCTCGCTGATGGCGGACTTCGCGGCTTCGATGTTTTCCAAGCCGGGGCGGAACTTCACCAAGTCGCTCATGGCGGTCTCGTGGGCGGGCAACGCGGCGGGCTGCGGGCGGGATCGGTGCATTATCGATTTATAGAACGCGGCCCGGCGGGGAAACACAAACTCGCGTTTACGGCGCGATCCGCAGCAAAACCTTGCCGGCTTTGCCGGTCGCCGTCGCTTCGCGAACGGCATCGTGTACGCGATCCATCGGATAGGCGGTGCCGGTCTCGGTGCGGAGGATGCCCGACGTCATCAGGCTGCGGATCTCGCGGATCAACTGGAGCTTTCCGCCGAGACCGAGTGCCTTCATATGATCGGCGAGCCAGAAGCCGCGGACGGTTTTGCTGCCTGTGATGAGCCAGCGCGGATCGACGGACACCGGCTCCCCGGAAAGCAGGCCGTAAACTACGCACGTCCCCCCGTGACCGAGCGATTCAATGACCTGGGTGCCCATCGCGCCGCCGACCGGGTCGATGGCGAACTTGACTCCGGCACCGCCGGTGATGCGCTTCACTTGCTCTGCGATGCCGTCCTTCTCGAGAATCACCTCGTCGGCCCCGAGTTTCTTCAATTCGTCGATCTGCTCCGCGCGGCGGACGATGTTGATGGTGCGGAAACCGCGATGCTGGGCGAAAGAGACGACCATCTTCCCGAGCGAACTCCCGGCGGCGGATTGCAACAGCCATTCACCCTCGGGAACGCTCAAGACGCTCTCCGTCAAGGCGATCACGGTGGCCGGGTTGACGAAGAAACTCGCGGCTTGATCGTCGGGAATCGCGGCCGGGATCGGGATGACTTGCTTGGAGGATGCGACAGTGAACTCGCCCCAGTTACCGACGCGGCTGTTCAACACGGCGACGCGCTTGCCCTTGCGGAGCCAGCCGATGACGCCGCCGCCGGATTCGACGACGATCCCGACGCCCTCGAAACCGGGCGTCGCCGGGAACGCGGGCGGCTTCAAACCGTACTGCCCGGCGATGTAGAGCAAGTCGGACGGATTGATCGGGCTGGCCAGCATCCGCACCTTCACCTCGCCCGGTCCGGGACTTGGTTCAGGGACATCGCGGACATGCAAGACTTCTTCGGGCGGCCCGAAACGATCGAAGACGACGGCTTTCACAGCGGATACTCCGGAAGCGGTTTCGAATCAGCTTATGGGTTTGCGGGCCGCGATAGACTACCGTGGAAGACTCGGGCCAATGAGACTGAGGATGAGAGCATGTGCGGGCGTTTCAGCTATCTCGATGTCGAACGGATCCGAGAGACCTTCGACCTCTCCGGGGCGATCCCCGAACTGGTTCCCCGGTACAACGTCGCCCCGTCCCAGACGATCGCCGTGATCGCGCTGAAGCGGAACACCGACGAACGCGGCTTGGCGATGCTCCGCTGGGGTTTGGTGCCGAGTTGGGCGAACGATCCGAAGACAGCGACAAAGCCGATCAACGCGCGGGCCGACTCGCTCGACAAGCCGACGTTCCGCAATGCGTTTCGGTCGCAGCGCTGCCTCGTCCCGGCAGACGGGTTCTACGAGTGGGCCACGACGGTGGGGAGCAAGAAGCGAGCGACCCACTTCCGGATGAAAGATCGATCCGTCTTTGCCTTCGCCGGGTTGTGGGAGTTTTGGACAGACGGCACCGAGAAGTTGGCGACGTGTTGCATCGTCACGACCGATGCGAACGAGTTGGTGGGAACGACCCACAACCGGATGCCGGTCATTCTAACGAGTTCGGCTCACTCGGCATGGCTCTCGACCGATACGCCGGCGGTCAATCTCCGGGCGCTTTTGACGCCCTACCCGGCCGAAGACATGGACGCGGTGCCGGTCGGCCCCGGGGTCAATTCGCCGAAGTACGATGGACCCGAGTGCCTGGCCGCTTTGGAATGACCGGGACCGATCGATTCGAGACTGCCCCCGGCAAGATTCGAACTTGCGACCACCGGTTTAGGAA
>JAYSYN010000222.1:0-11907 GCA_043727575.1 Fimbriiglobus sp. | reverse complement strand
CTTCGGTCTGCGTGTAGAAGGTGACGTAGTCGGGCACCTTGCTGTCGATGCGGCCCATCTCGCGGGCCAGCACGGCGCCGAAGTCGGGGTACTTCACGCCGCCGACGTCCAGTCGGCCGCGCATCATCATTTTGGATGCGCCGCCGTGGTCGCCGTTCTTCGTGTTCAGCCCGCGGATGACGCAGGTCGTCTTCATCCGCTTGGCCATCTCGGGCATCAGTTCGGAGATTTCGGTGCCGGGGATGTCGGTCTTGATGGCGCGGAACGGCCCGCCCGTGCTGGCACCCGGCTTCGGGTCCCACGTCTCGAGTTGGCTGGCGCCGCCGGCGAGCCAGAGCAGGATGACGCGCTTCTGTTTCTTTTTCAGTTCCCCGGCGAGCACGGGGTTACTGAGGATATCGAGGGCCGACATCCCGGCGAAGGTGGCGGCGCTGAGCGCCGCCGTGCCGAGGAAGCCTCGCCGGCTGACGGCGTGATCTTCGGAACCGCAGAAGAAGGAGCGGGGCATGGGAAGTTCCAAGTTTCAGGTTTCAGAGTTTCAAGTTTGCGATCAATGGTTGAACCGGAATTCGGGGCTGGCCAGCAAGGCCCAGAGCAATTGGCGGTGGCCTTCGGCGGGTCGATCGGCGCGGGCCGATAGGAAGGCGGCGAAGGCTTTGATTTCGGTCTCGGTGATCGCCCGGCCGAAGACGGTTTGCACCATCATCTTGGCGGGGTCGACTTCGGTTTTGGCGCGGGCCAACAGCGTGCCGGCGCCGTCGGTGAGGAACTCCTTCTGAGTCCGGTCGCTATTGCTGAAGAGCAGCGCTTCGCTGACGCCGATCTGGAACGTATCGACGCCCGGCTGCGCGATGAGCGAGGCGAATCCGCGGGCCGACGATTCGATCTGTTCGATCTTCTTTTCGAATTCGTCGGCTTTCATGTTCTCGAACATTTTCGGATCGCTCGACGCGATCTTCAGCGAGGTCGCGAGTTGCTGCGGGGTCAGCGGCTTCAAACGGGCGATGGCGAAGGTGCTCGCGGCCGGTTGCGATTCGCTCTCGTAGACGCTGGCCCGCGAGTACGCTTGACTCATCACGATCCCGCGGGTCAATACTTTCAGGTCGTACTTCGCGGCCTTCATCCGTTCGGCGAGGGCGTCGAGCAAGGCCGGGTGCGACGCTTCGTTTTCGGAGTGCATCTGATCGAGCGGCGTGACCAAACCGTAGCCGAGATAACGGTGCCAGATGCGGTTCACGATCGACTTGGCGAAGAAGGCGCTCTCTTTGGGTTGCAGGGCGAGTTTGACCAATTCGGCGCGGGCGCTGAAACCGGGGGCTGGCGGAGCTTTCTTGTCCGCCTTCGCTTTGTCCGTCGATTCCTTCTCCTTCTTCTGCTCGTCTTTGTCGAGTTCGCGGATCGTCTTGGATTCGACACTCGCCCCGGTCAGGAACATCAACTTGGCCTTGGCCTCCGGGCCTTTCGTCGGCTTGTACTTCACGAGGCCGGCCTCGCGTTCGCCGAGAAAGCCGCCGGCGTCGTAGGTCCGCGCGAAGAAGCCTTTCAGACCGTAAAAGTGCTCTTGGGTCCAGTCCTTCACGTTCGGGTGATCGTGGCACTGGGCGCAGCTGACGTTGACCCCGAAGAAGGCGACGGAGACTTCCGCCGTGAGTTTGTCGAGGTCGGTGAGCTTGGGCCGGAGGTAGTTCGACGCCCCCTTTTTCTTGGCGTCGGTTTCGTCCGGCAGCATCAGGTCGCGGAAGATGCCGTCCCACGGGCGGTTCTCTTGGAGCGCCAGTTTCAGGTACTCCTGCAATCCCGTCTTGCCCGCTTGTTCGCTGAGCATCACGTCGAATTGAATCGCCTGGAAGCGGGCGAAGGCCGGGGAGGCCATCAAGCGATCCACCAACTGGGCGCGCTTCGCGGGGTCTTGTGACTTTGTGTAACCATCGACTTCGCCCGCCGTCGGAATGCGCCCGACGAGGTCGAGCGTGAGCCGGCGGATCAGCGCGGCGTCGCCGGCTTGGGCCGCCGGGGCTATGCTCTCGGCTTTGATCTTCGCAGCGATCTGTTCGTCGATGACGGATTCAATCGACGGCTCGGCGGCGAACGCCGGGGTAATCCAAATGGCGAAGGTCGCCAGAAGACAGAGGGACCTCATGCGGAGGCTCCGTCGGTAAGGGGTGCGAACGGCGGGCGGAATCGAACGGAAGCGCGTGGGGCGCTAAGGGCAGGTAGATAAAGGATAACCTCCAGTCCGGCGAATGCAAGCGAAATGCCGGCGCCGGGATTGCGAATGAAAAAAGCACGGGTCGCGCTTCACCCGCCGACGCGCCAGGTCGTGCCGGCGGGTCGGTCTTCGAGGGTCACATTCAGCAGCGCCAGCCGGCTGCGGATCAGGTCGGTCTGGTCGAACATCGCTTTCTTCAACGGGTTGTCCTTGGCCGCGGCTTTGGCGTCGGTCCGCAAGTTCGCGCGCAGGTCGAGGATCAATTGCATCAGCCCCGCGACGAGCTCATCTCCACCGGCGAGTTCGACCTTCGGCGCCGTCAGTTCCAAACCGAGGATCCCGGTGATGTCGCGGACGAGGCCGACGCCTTCGGTAAACTCTTGCAATGTTTCGACCGTCGCGCGGCCGGGCATTTCGAGTTGGGCGTCGTCGGCGAACTTGTTGAGGTTCGTGACGAGTTCGAAGAGCAACCCGACGGCGCCGCCGGTGTTGAAGTCGTCGTCCATGAACCGCTCGAACTTGCGCAGTTCGCCGGCGTACTTCATGTTCACCGTGGCGCCGCCCGCGAGCAACCCCGGCCGCTCGGCGAAGCCCGCCCCCAGCACGCGCTCGACGCGTTCGGCGAAGCGCTGGAAGGTCTCGAAGGCCGCCTTCGCGGAGAGCAACCCGTCCGGGATCGGCTTGGTTTTGTCGAGCCAATCCCAGACGCCGAGGTCGATGGGACTGCGGTAGTGCGTTTGCAGCATGAAGAAGCGCAGCGCCCCGCCGGGGACGTGTTTCAGCGCCTCGGCGACGTTGAGCACGTTGCCCAGACTCCCGGCCATCTTGTCTTCTTTGCCGTCTTTGTTCTTCAGTTTCAGCAGGCCGTTGTGCATCCAGAGTTTGGCGAACGGGGCGCCGTTGCAGCACTCGCTCTGGGCGAGTTCGTTCTCGTGGTGCGGGAAGGTGAGATCGAGCCCGCCGCCGTGGATGTCGAGGGTTTCACCCAGTAACGCCAAGGACATGGCGCTGCACTCGATGTGCCAGCCGGGGCGACCGAGACCCCACGGACTGGGGAACTGCACCTCCGGCGGTTCCTCGGGCTTCGCCGCTTTCCAGAGGGCGAAGTCGCCGGGGTTGCGCTTCTTGGCGCCGAGGGCGGGTTCGGCCTCCTCGACGGTGCGGTTGCAGAGTTTGCCGTAATCGCCGTCGCGCGTCACGTCGAAATACACGTCCCCGCCGGCGGCGTAGGCGTGCCCCTTGGCGATCAGAGCCTCGATCATCGCCACCATGCCCGAGATGTGTTCGGTCGCCTTGGGGAAATGGTCGATGCCGGTGACGTTGAGTTTCTTCAGGCATTCCAAATAGTCGGCCGTCATGGTGTCCGCGAGGAGGTGGACGGTGGTGCCGAGTTCCTTGGCGCGGGCGATGAGTTTGTCGTCGACATCGGTGATGTTGACGACCCACGTCACTTTGTACCCGAGGTAAGCGAGGTAGCGCTTGACGGTGTCGAAGATGACCGGGCCGACCATGTGCCCGATGTGCGCGGGTTTGTAGACCGTCGGCCCGCAGACGTACATCGACACCGCCTCCCCCGGCGATTTGGGGAACGGTTCCTTCTTGCGGCTGAGGGTGGAATAGACTTGCAGCATGGTCGTCCTTGGTTCAGTCTTGGGTTTCGTCCGGACGATCGCCGAACGCGATCCGCATGATCGCACTGCAAAAAATCGCGCGGGGATAGCTGTCGGGCATTTCTGCGAGGATCCCCAGCGAAATCAGCTTTTCCACGTCTTTCCTCGCCGTGGCGTAGGCGATGTCGTGCTTCTTGGCGAGCGCCGAGACCGTGGTCACGGGATTCGCGAACAGATCTTCGATCATCCGGTGGGTCCGCGGGGATGGGTCGACCGCGATCCCGTGGAATTTCGCTTTGAGCGCATGGAATAAATGGCAGCGGTGAATCGAATCCCGCGCTTGCTCGATGGTGCCCCGCAAACAAAATTCGACCCAGCGCGACCATGCCCCTTCCGCGCTCACCCGGAACAAGTTGTCCATGTACTCGTCTTTGTACTTCTCGAAGTAAGAACTCAAATAGAGCCACGGATGGGCGTGGCCGTGCCAGTGCTGAATCATCAGTGCGAGCAGAGCGCGCCCGACCCGGCCGTTGCCATCCGTAAATGGGTGAATGGCTTCGAACTGGTAGTGGACCAAGAAACTGCGGACGAGCGGATCCCGACCCGCGTCGTCCCGATTGATGTACGCTTCCAAGTCCCGCATCAAGCCGTCCACCTCCTTGGGCGGGGCCGGAACGTACCGCCCGTTGGACCCAATCTGGACTTGCTGCCGCCGGAATTGGCCCGGGAAACTGGCCCGTCCGCGCACGCCTTGCATCAAAACCCGGTGCATCTCTAGGATAACCCGGTTGCAAATCGGAAGGGTCCGCAGCATGTCGCGGCCGGTTTGGAGCGACCGGCCGTAATTGGCGACTTCCATCCAATCGGCTTTGTGATCATTCGCCGAGGTCGGTTCTGTCGGATTCAAATCGAACAGCAACAACTGCTCGGGGGTGACGAATGTCCCTTCGATGTTTGAAGACGTGATCGCTTCCCGATTTTGGAGCGGCCGGAGCAAAAGCTGGGGGTCGGAAAGCGTTTGGCCAATCCCGTTCAAAGTCCCGAGTGCCTCTTTGGCTCGAACCAGCAACGGCCACAACTCCGGATCGAACGACCACGTTCCGGGCAAAGGATCGGGGACAAATGCCGTCTCGAGCCCGACCGGTGTTCGTATCGGAACGAGCCGCCCCGGAAACGGGTCTAAAAATCTCCTAACGTCCATATGGATCGTGCTTTATATTCAAAATATTTTCGTTTCTGCACTTCGCTTCAATCTACCGCGACCACTTTGAAGAAACAACGGGTAAATTTCAAAGTGGCTCGACATCGCTGAAAATCCGCACCAAGACAACGGTTTGGCACAGGCTCGACCTTAAAGCCGGCAATCATGCTTTGGTAAAATCCGCCCATGTCAAACCGAGTTGCTTGACTACCCCTCGCAACGTGCCGGACTTCAAATCCGCCTCCGTGATCCGGCAAGACCGTGATCGGCGTCCGGGTCGAATTCGCCCATTTGCGGTGCGCGCCCCCTCCGGCCCGTGCGATCTCGACGCATGCGATTTGTGGCCCAAATAGCACCCCACATCCGCTGTGCGCGCCCCCTCCGGCCCGTGCGATCTCGACGCATCCCATCGCCGTTAGTTTGCGCGCGGCTTCCCGGTACCTCATCGGCACCCCACGAGGGATTCCAAACGGATCACTTCCCCCGATACGGGAAGCTCCAACTCCGCCGGCCACGTTTTGCAGAACTCCTCGTAAAGCTCCGCGACGGCGGCCAACGCGTCGGCCACGTTCGCGTTGGCTTCCTCGAGGGTGTCCCCTTCCGTGATCAACTCCGGCAACAGCGGCGAAGTCACGGTGAAACCCCCTTCGGGCTGCGGGGTGAACACCAACGGAACTCGGTAGAGCATCACGTTTCTCCCATTCGTTCCACCAGCACCACGGCATGGCAGCCAATCGCCTCGGCGCGGCCGATGTGGCCGACGCGCTCGCCCGTCTTGGCCTTCACGTTCACGCGGTCGGCGTCGACCCCCAGCAGCCGGGCCAAGTTCTCGCGGATGGTCGCCTTCACCGGCCCGAGCTTCGGTTCTTGCGCGAAGATCGTGATGTCAGCGTTGACTAACTTCCAGCCGAGCGACTGCAGTTTGGCCACGGTTTCGGTCAGGAACAAGGCCGAGTCTGCGCCTTGGTAGTGCGGGTCGGTGTCCGGGTAGGCGTCGCCGATGTCGCCGAGGCCGACGGCCCCGAGGAGGGCGTCGGTGAGGGCGTGCAGCACCGCGTCGGCGTCGGAATGACCGGCCAACCCGCGCGGGTGCGGAATCGGGATGCCGCCCAGAATCAGCGGGTACCCGGCTTCCAGGCGGTGTGTATCGTGGCCGGAACCGACGCGGATCATAACGACTGCCCTCCGGGTTGGCATTGTACGCGGCTTGCCCCGCACCCGACGATCGGGTACTGTGACTTTCCTGCCAGTACCCTTTCGTCCGTGGATTTCACCGATGCTCCGAATTTGCCGTGGGCCGAGTCGCCGGGAGATGATCCGAGCCGGGAGCTTGGCGCCCATGGGGTTGGGTTTGTCGTCGCTGCTGGCGGGCTCCCCACCCAAAGACGCGGCGCGGGCCAAGTCGGTGATCCTCCTTTACATGTGGGGCGGGCCGAGCCAACTCGAAACGTGGGATCCGAAACCCAACGCCCCCGTCGAAGTCCGCGGTCCGTTCAAGCCCATCGCGACGACCGTCCCCGGCTTGCAGATCGGCGAGCACTTCCCGGAATTGGCCAAGCGGGCGAAGCACTACGCCGTCGTCCGCTCGATGACCCACACCGATCCGGCGCATTTGTCGCCGACGCACCACCTGATGACCGGCCGCAAAGCCGCGAAAGTGAATTCGGACGCCGACGGCCCGAGTCGCTCGGACGCGCCTTGCCTCGGGGCGATGGTGCAGAAGCATTTTCCCGCCGGGGCGCTGCCGAATGCCGTGACCTTGCCGTGGGCCGTGTCGCACCCGGCGGCGCCGGGGGGGACGGCGCCCGGCCAAAACGGCGGCTGGCTCGGCACCGGGTACGACCCCTTCTTGATCACGGGGAATCCGAACTCGCCGAACTTCGCCGTGGCCGGTTTGAACCCCGCGGCCGATGTGCCGATGGAGCGGTTGCATTCGCGGGCCGATTTGTGCCGGAAACTCGACCGCAGCGGAGGCGGGAACGACGGCGCCTCGGGCCTGCGGCAGAAAGCGCTCGATCTGCTCATGGCCCCGGCGGTGGCGAAGGCCTTCGACTTGAACGCCGAATCGCCGAAGACGCGGGACGCCTACGGCCGGCACGCGCACGGGCAAAGTTGCCTGCTCGCCCGGCGGTTGATCGAGGCGGGGACGAAGTTCGTCGCGGTGAACTGGCCCGACGACGGCCAAGCGTTTTGGGACACGCACGGCAACAACTTCCCGAGTTTGAAAGGCCGCCTGATGCCCCCGGCCGACCGCGGCTTCGGGGCTCTGCTCGACGATCTCTCGACCCGCGGCCTGTTGGACGAGACGCTCGTCATTTGGGTCGGCGAGTTCGGCCGGGCGCCCAAAATCAACGGCAGCGCCGGCCGCGATCACTGGCCGAAGTGCTATTCCGCCGTCCTCGCCGGGGCGGGCATCCGCGGCGGCAGCATCTACGGATCCAGCGACAAGACCGCCGCCGCCCCGGCCGAGAACCCGGTGTCCCCGGCCGACCTCACGGCGACGATGTACCACGCGCTCGGAATCGACCCGCAGGGGATCGTCACCGATCGCTTGGGCCGGGAGATCGCCCGGACGGAAGGAACGCCATTGCGGGCGCTTTTCGGATGATTTTGAGGTAAACTAGAACCATCGTACTCCAGCGGATCGCGCGCTATGGCCACTCCACTCGCTCCGTCGCGCCGGGTCGTGCTCCGCATCGGCGGGGTCGGACTCCTCGGCATGGGCTTCCCGCAATTCCTGCGCTCGGCCGAGCGGGCCAAGCCGAAGGCGCGGGCCAAGGCGGTGATCTTTTTGCACCAGTGGGGCGGGCCGGGGCAGCACGAAACCTTCGACCCCAAGCCGGACGCACCGGACAACGTCCGCGGCTGGTTCGGCAAGCCGATCGCCACCAAGACGCCGGGGCTGTTCATCGCCGAGAAGCTGCCCGAAGTCGCCAAAATCACCGACAAGCTGACCGTGATCCGCTGCATGCAGCACACGACGAAAATGAACAATCACAACTCGGCCGGGTACTACGCCCTCACCGGCATGGCCCCGCCGACGGACGATCAGCGTCTCCGCGATTCGTCGGATTTGTTCCCCGCTTACGGCAGCATCGTAAGCAAGTTTTCGCCCGCGCCGAAGGGGGCCGCGACGTTCGTGTCGTTCCCGCACGTCATCGCCGATGGTTCCATCACACCGGGTCAACAAGCGAGCTTCTTGGGCAAGTCGCACAATCCGCTGTTCGTCGCCGACGAACCGAACCGGGAGAACTTCAAGCTCCCCGAACTCAGCTTGCCCGACGGCATCACCCCGGCGCGGTTGCACAGCCGCACCGAAATGTTGAAATTGATCGATCGGCAGTCGGATCTGCTCGAACAATCGGCGGTGGCGAAGGGGATCGACGAATCGTACCAAAACGCCGTGGCGATGCTGACCTCGCCGAAGTTCAAAGAAGCATTTGATTTGTCGAAGGAGAATCCCGAGACGCGCGATCGCTACGGCCGGACGACCTACGGGCAGTCGTGCCTGCTCGCCCGGCGGATGGTCGAAGCCGGGGCGAAGTTCGTCAACGTCTACTTCGCCCGCGCCATCGGCGGCGCCGGCCAAGGCTGGGACTACCACGGCTTCAACAAAGAGAGCGTCCCGGATCGGCTGAAAGAATTGATGCCGATGACGGACCGCACCCTGCCGGCGCTCGTGAACGACCTGAGCGAGCGCGGCTTGCTCGACAGCACGCTCGTCGTCTGGGTCGGCGAATTCGGCCGCACTCCCAAAATCAGCGCTAACGGCGGGCGCGACCATTGGCCGGCCTGTTACAACGCGGTGCTCGCCGGCGGCGGTACCAAAGGCGGCTTCGTACTCGGCAAGTCGGACAAAATCGGCGGGCAACCGACCGAGGGCCGCGTGACGCCCGAAGACCTGGCCGCGACGATGTTCGAGGCGCTGGGCATCGACCCGGAGACCGAGATCCGCGACGCGCTGAATCGGCCATTGCCGATCAGCCGGGGGAAAGCCGTGGGCGAAGTCTGGGCGTGAGGGGCAGGCGGATCCTGCGTGGCGACAAGTTTCCAACTTGTCGACGAAACGAACCCCGGTGGATTCGGCATCCCGCGGTCCACCCGGAGCATCATTTGTCGACAAGGTGAAGACTTGTCGCCATGGTTTGTTTTCAATCGTGATCTTGGTCGCGCTGATTTTGGGGGGCTCCGCGCGGCGGAGGAAAAAGCGCGTGGGCCACATGCATGGCCAGGGGCGTTCTTATATGACAGCACAAGAGGCAATCGCAACTCTTCGAGAATGCAGAGCGATCAGCAGTGAGAGTGAAGTCGTCGCATTTGACAACGCGATTGGCACGATTCAGGCGTGCAAGCATACACTTTCAACAATCGAAATAGTCGATTTGTTTAATGTATTTACCGATGCGTACGAACACCCAGACGCAATGTGGGGACTCCATGAGAGTTTTCAACAATTGGACCTTCGGCAAACGAAGGTACGATACTTGGGTGAACCGCTTGCTCAAGGCCGTAGAGCGCGATAAGACAAAAACTGAAGCGGTCTTGAAACTTATTCGCAAAACGCTTGTAGAGGGGAAAGCACCGTGGCTTTCAGATGACATAGACCCGACAGCCAAAACAGGCGGTGCAGACGATACCGATGAAGGAGAGTGATTCATGGCAACTGTATACCGTATTTGGTTTGAGGATGGCTATCAATCGTTGGATGTGGCCGACGCAGATGCCTATTTGGCCGCACGAGAGAAAACATGGAAGTTCGATGGGCTACCCGTGAAAGGAAAATTCAAGCAACTCGAGGTTTTTGTTCGGCAACCAACACTCGAGAAACCAGACATCTGGGGATTGGCAGATACACTCGCCTTCGAAGATGAAGCGGCGGCTAAACTCCAACTCTGTCTCGATCAAGCGGGACAGCAATTCAAGCTGTCATTTGACGGCAGAAAACTGATCGTTCTCAATGTCACGTACGTCATCGACTGCCTAGACAAGAAGCAAATCGAATTCGTCGATCCCGATTTGCCTCACATCATCGATAAGTACTTCTTTCATGAAGACCGTCTTGACTACTCGCTGTTCAAAGTTCCGAAACTAGGCACGGCGAAATTCTTACTGTAGAAGGTCTTGCGTCACCCGACGATGAATTCAAGCCATTGGTCGAAAAATACAGACTCAAGGGCCTACGATTTCAAAAACTGTGGTCTTCAAAAAAGTAACCATCGCACTTCGTGGCGTGGTCTAGCAGGGGATGCCCACAACCGGATGGTCACGGCGCAGCCGGTCGCGGGGATTGTCACGTTCGCTTATGACGGCGGCGGCCGGCGCGTCCAGAAGCAATCCCCGACCGACACGGTCCGGTTCGTCTGGGATTACGAAAAAGTGGTTCAGGAAGCGGACGGGACCGGGGCGACCGGACAGCAGTACCTCTCGACCGATCGGCAGTACGGCGACCTCGTGAGCGGCTTCGGCGGCGATTCGACGCGCTACCACGATTTCGACGCGCTCGGCTCGACCGAACTGCTCCTCGACGACACCGGCTCCGTGGCCGACCGCTACGCCTACCGGGCCTTCGGTCTGGCGACGCAAACGGCGGGGACCGACGCGAGCCCGTACACTTGGGTCGGGAAATTGAACTACCGCAAAGACAGCGAGACCAACCTTCGGCGGACGACAAGGCCAATAAGACCGCGGCGTACAGGGCGAAACTCGACGAGGCCCGCTCGGAACTTCCGAACGAGTCCGACTCCCTCGAAGAGAAGATCGAGAAGTTCAAGAAGTTCAAGAAGCACGCGAAATCCTTGGACAAGCTTTCGGCCCGCGGTGTCCAACCGCGCCGCCGAGTACCTCGCCGATTACGATTCGAGCGAGCGGGGTTTGTACTCCGGCATCCGAGACGGTTTGAACAACAACCCGACCCGGGGGATCGACGAACGCGCCGCCTTCCTCAAAGACAAAAAGGCGCTGATGGAACTCGGCACAAAGACTGTGCGATGTCGACCTGACGAGTCTGTTCGAATAGCGAGGAGCCGATTCCGTTTCGGACGTGGCGACAAGTTTCCAACTTGTCGACAAACCGAATCCCGGAGGTCCCGGCATCCCGCGGTCCATACGCAACATCATTTGTCGACAAGTTGGAAACTTGTCGCCACGTCCGAGGGTCGGCTTCGCCGGGCTCTAGCCCGCCAGCCGTTTGCGGAAGATGATCTGGTCGTCGCCGTCGCTGTAGAAATCGCGAATGTGGGCGGTTTGTTCGTAGCCGTGCTTGACGTAGAATCGACGGGTGAGGTCGTAGGTCGGCAAGCCGGAAGTTTCGACGAGCAGCAACCGCCCCCCGGCCGCCGCGATCTCGGCTTCGACGAAGCGCATCAATTCCGTCCCGAGGCCGCGGGCTTGGATCCCCTTCGCCACGAAGATCCAGTACAGGTGCCACGTGCGGTCGGTCATCGGCGTCGGGGCGAAGTAGGCGAACCCGACCGTCCGGCCGTCGCGCTCCAAGCTCACCGCTCGGTGGCCCGCGTCGGAACTCGTCCCGTGATGGAGGTCGTCGAGCAGTTCCCGCAGGGCCGTCAATTCGAGGGGTTTAAAGGCCTTCGTCCCCTCGGCGAGGGTCACCAGTTCGTCGGTCTCGGTTTCCAGCGCAGGGCGGATCATGGCGGCTCGCTCGCAGCGGATTTCGGAGTCGCATTCTATCCGCCGCAATCGCCGGCCCCACGGTTTTCGCGGGTGCGTCAAATGGTTTCGGCGGGCACCGCCCCCTCGAAATCGGACGTAAATCGTTGCTGCGCTAGGCTGTATTGACTGAAACTCGGTAACCTCGGCGACTCAGGCGAGCATGATGGCGATGGAAGCGACCCAGACGAAGCCGAGGTAGTTGGCCGCTTTCTTATCGT
>JAYSYN010000221.1:0-11940 GCA_043727575.1 Fimbriiglobus sp. | reverse complement strand
CCAATTCAGCCGGGGATTCGTGCCGCGCGGGAAAATCGGCCCTACGGTACCCGGTTCGCCCCGCCGCACGTTGTCCCCGGAATCCGAGGTGGTTTGTGTCCACGCCCCGACCGCTCCGCCCCGGTTTCACCTTGATCGAACTGCTGGTGGTGATCGCCATCATCGCAATCCTCATCGGACTGTTGCTGCCGGCCGTGCAGAAAGTCCGCGAGGCGGCCAGCCGCATCCGCTGCGCGAACAACCTCAAGCAGATCGGCTTGGCCGCACACACCGCCCACGGGACGCACGACAGCTTCCCCGGCGGCATCGGTTTTTACCCCGGTCCGAACGCCTACGGGACGTTCCAATTCCATTTGCTCCCGTTCCTCGAACAGTCCGCGCTCTACGGCGGCTTCTTTTTCGTCGGCAACAACAAAATGTTTGCGAACCCGGTACGGGTGTACGTCTGCCCGTCCGACCCGAGTGCCCCGGCCGACGGCGTGGCGCAAGACCCGTTGGGCAATACGTGGGGGGTCAGCGGGTACGCCGTCAACAGCCAAGTCGTCGCCACGACCAACGCGGCGGGAATCCTCACCGGGGCCGACTACCGAGCGCGGCTCGGGGCCGACTTCCCGGACGGCACCTCGTCGACGATCCTGCTCGCCGAGAAGTACGCCCAGTGTTCCAACGACAACTACCCGGCCGGGGGCACCTTCTGGGGCTATTACCTCACGAGTTCGCACACATTGATCCCGTACCACCCCGGTTACGCCATCAGTTGGAACGGGTACAGCATCGGCCCCGTGTCGAAGTTCCAAGCGCGGCCGAACCCCTTCAACGGGAATTGCGATCCGACGCTCGCGTCCACGCCCCACACCGGGGGTATCCAAGTCGCGATGGCCGACGGGAGCGTCCGCTGTTTGTCGCCGTCCATCACCAATTTCACGTGGTGGTACCTCACGACCCCCCGCGGCGGGGAAACCATCCCCGCCGACGCCCAATAGCCACGACCCCGAGCGCACCCATGACCATCCGATACCGCGCGGCGTTCTTCGCCCTGCTGCCCCTCGCATTCGCCGGTTGCGCCCGCCCGCCGAGCGCCCTGACCGGCCGCGTCTACTTCGGGGACCAACCCGTGACATGCGGGACGGTCGTCGTCTATTGCGAAGGGTCGCACATCGTCCGCGGGCCGATCCAGCCGGACGGGACTTACTCGGTTCCGAATGTCCCGCCGGGCGACGTGCGGATCGCCGTCGTCCCGCCGCTGCGGTTGCCCGAAGGGTACCGGTTGAAACTCGCCACGCCCCCCGTCCACGACGGCCCGATCATGCCCGGGTCCGGCCGCGCGGCCGACGACAAATTTCCGGCCATCCCGAAGCGGTACGGCATGCCCGAAGAATCGGAACTGACCGCGAAGGTCGGCCGTACTCCGACCGAGTTCGATATCCGCCTCACCCGGTGATCGTGACGCCATGAGCCCTCAGCCCCGTCCCTTGCTCGCCCGCGCCGCGCCGGTCCTCGTCTGGATCGGCGGGATTATCTGTACCGCCGCGCTCTGGTGGACAACCGACACCCAACAAGACCGCCGGGTGCGGCGGGATACCCAAGCCGACACGGCGCAAATCCACCGGGCCCTGAACGACGCCTTGAACGACTGGACCAAATTGATCGGCGCCTCCGCGGAGAAGGTCCAGTCGGACGGCGAACGCTCGGAGGTCGTGCGCGAAAACGTCGCGGGCTTCCTACGAAACCGACCCGGGACCCTGGGTATCGGCCGGATCGGCCCGGATCGAGCCGTCGTTTGGTTGGAATCGAAACCGGGCGCCGAACTGCCGGCGAATTCGGAAGACGCGGGCGTGGAGGCCGCACTCGCGGCCGCGATCGCAGCGGGTACGCCGGGGTTGGCGCGCGCCCCGCGCTCATCTTGGGACGGGAAGTGGGTGCTGGTCGGCTATTCGCCCTTGCGGCCGGGCGACGGCGCGGCCGGCGGGTTGATCGCCGCGGTGCAAATTCAACCGTTTCTGGACAGTGTGCTGAGCGCGAGCTTGGCCCCGGGCAACGCCGTGGAGATTTGGGACGGCGCCGAAAAAATCTACGGCCGAACGGCGAACGAGACGCGCAATCGAGACGATTATTCCCAGTCCCTGCCGATCCGCGCGGCCGGCGGAGAGTGGACCTTGCGAGTCTGGCCGACCGAACTCAACGGCGACTCCCAGTCGATCCCGCGGCTGTCTTTGGCGGCCGGAGTCATCCTCGCCACGCTCTTCTCGGTGGCCATCCACTTGGCCCAAACCGCCCGCCGCCGCGCCAAAGCCTTGGAGCGGGAGAACCGGGAGCGCGTCGCGGCCGAAGCCGCCCTCCGGCGCAACGAAGTGGAGTTGCGCCGCGCGATGGAGGCCGCCGAAGCCGCCAACCGGGCCAAAGGGGAATTCTTGGCGAACATGAGCCACGAGATCCGCACGCCCATGAACGGCATCCTCGGCATGACGGAACTGACCCTCGATTCCGTCCTCACCCGCGAGCAGCGCGAGAACCTCGGCATGGTCAAAACCTCGGCGAATTCCCTCCTGCGCGTCATCGACGACATCCTCGATTTCTCCAAAATCGAAGCGGGCAAACTCGAACTCGACCCCGTCCCGTTCGACCTGCGCGAAAGCCTCGCGACCACCGTCAAAGCGCTCGGGATGCGCGCCCACGAGAAAGGCTTGGAATTGATCTGCCGCATCGCGCCCGCGGTCCCCGAAGGGCTCTTCGGCGACGCGTTGCGACTCCGGCAGATCGTCACCAACTTGGTCGGCAACGCCATCAAATTCACGGCCCGCGGCGAAGTGGCCGTGCGCGTCGATATTGAGGGTGAAGTCGCGGAATCGATCTACTTGCACACCGTCGTCCGCGACACCGGCATCGGCATCGCCGAGGAGAAGCGCCGCGAGATTTTCGAGGCCTTCACCCAAGCCGACGGGTCGACCACGCGCGAATACGGCGGCACCGGGTTGGGGCTGGCCATCGCCTCGCAGTTGGTCCGCATGATGGGCGGCCGCATCTGGGTCGAAAGCGAAGTCGGCGCCGGCAGCGCGTTCCACTTCACGGTCCGCCTCGCCACGTGCGCCGCAACAACGCATGCCCGACCGCCGAGCCGCGTCGATCTGGAAGGGCTGCCGGTGCTGATCGTCGACGACAACGCCACCAACCGCGCCGTCCTCGGAGAAACCTTGACCAACTGGCGGATGCGCCCCACCGCGGTGGGCGACGGGTTCGCCGCCGTCGCCGCGCTGAAGCGCGCCGTCGCCGCGGGGGAACCGTTCCCGCTGATCCTCCTCGACGCGGTCATGCCCGACGTCGACGGCTTCGCGGTCGCGGGGCAAATCCAACGCGACCCCGAGCTGGCCGGCGCGACGGTGATGATGCTCTCGTCGGCCGACCGCGGCGGCGACGCCGCCCGCTGCCGGAAACTCGGGGTCGCCTGCTACCTCTGCAAACCGGTCGCGCAGTCCGACTTGCTCGACGCGATTGTGCGGGCGCTCGGCACCGCGCAGATAGAACCGGTACCGCCGAGTGTCCCCGCCGCCGCAACGGGGCCGCGCCCGCTGCGCATTTTGCTCGCCGAAGACAACGAAGTGAACCAAGAACTCGTGGCCCAGATGCTCAAGCGACGAGGCCATACACTCACATTGGCCGGCAACGGTCGGGAAGCGGTGGCCGCGTTCGATGCGGCCCTGTTCGACATCGTGTTGATGGACGTGCAGATGCCCGAGATGGACGGCTTCGCCGCGACCGCCGCCATCCGCGAGCGCGAACGCGCCACCGGGGGACGCACCCCCATCGTCGCCCTCACCGCCCACGCGATGAAAGGGGACCGCGAGCGCTGCTTGGCCGCGGGCATGGACGATTACGTCTCCAAACCGCTGCGCATCGGCGATCTCGTCGAGACCATCGCCCGGCTCGTGGCCCCGGCGGGCGAGGTCGTGTTCGACCGGGCTGCCGCCCTCGCCAAAGTCGAGGGGGACGGTGAGTTGCTCCGGACGATGATCCGCTTGTTCGACGCCCAAGCCGGAAAGTTGCTCCCCGAAATCCGCGCCGCCGGGGCCCGGGGCGATGGCGACGCCTTGGAGCGATCCGCCCACAAAATCAAGGGGTCGATGGGGACGTTCGGCGCCGCCCGCGCGACGGAGGCCGCGCTGCGGTTGGAAACCATGGGCCGCGACGGGCGCTTGGCGGGGACCGAAATCCACATCGCCGAATTGGAACGCGAAGTCGGCCGCCTCCGCGAAAGCTTGGCGCGCTTCACCGATGAAGGCGCCCCCTGCGCATCGTGATTGAATCTCATTTTTTCGTAGCGGGCGCCGTCGCCGTCAACCACAGGTGCAGCGTTGGCTGATCGGATTCCGCGAGCGCGGCCGATGCGAATCGGCGGAAGGCGTCGTCCCCTTTTTTGGCGACGCCGATGCGGATCGGCCCGCCCCCGAACGGCTTCGTCGCCTTCAGTCGCAGTGTCGCGGTGTTCGGGTCCGGCTTCGCCGCCGGCGGCGCGACTTCGACCGCAATTCCCTCGGGCAGATTCTCGGCGAAGGCGATCAACTCCCCGGTGAAACCGTGCAGACGCTTGACGGTGATCGGGATATCGAGCGGCGTCCCGACGGCGACACTGAACCGGTCGGCCGCGACTTTCGCGTCGAGATCCGGGACCGCGGGGACCGCGCGCAGGCGGTAAGCGTGGCGCGGGCCGGCGGAGTCGAATCGATCGCGGACCTCGATTCGATAGATCCCCGTCGCCGGCGGGTTGAGATCGACATCGATCTCGCCGTTCAACTCGGCCGGTTCGGCTTTCGACAATTGTTTGCCGTCCGCGCCACAAATTCGCAAGATCGGATTCAGTGAGAGCCCGGCATTCTCGAGGCGGATCGCGAGCGGCTTCCCGGCTGTTCCCATCACCAAAACGACCGACGGCGAACCCGCTTTCTCCACGAGGCCGGTGACGGTAAACGGCGATGTCAACGGCTTGTCAGTCGGCGCATCGAAGCAAGGATGCGCTTCGCGCACAATCCCGAATCGATCCTCGCTTTTGCCGAGCTTCACCGTCTTGTCTTTGAGGTTCCAACCGCGCAGGGACAGCGTCGCCTCGCGGTCGCGTTCGACGGCCAGCGGCGTCGCGAAATCGACGAACTCCCCGGTCGTCAGCGTCAGCCGGTAGACGCAAGCCGGGGAACCGAAATGGCGGATGCTGCTGTCCGGCTGCGACGGGAAAGCGAACAAACGCATGGCGTAGGTGCCGTCGGCCGGGGCGATGAAGGCCAACTCGGGATCGAGCCCGCGGGTATCGTGGTTCTGTTCGAGTACGGCCCCGGTGTCGGACACCAATTGCAGAACCGCATCCATCGGCGAGCGGAGGGTGCGGTGGGCTTCGAGCGACGCGACCAGCGTTTGGCCCTTGGCGAGCTTCACGCGGAAACAATCGACATCCCCCGATTTGGCGAGTACGCCGTTGACCACCGTCGGCATCGCGAGGATCGGCGCCGTCTTCGGGTCGTCGTTCGGTTCGACCTCTGTGAGTTCGGGGAGGTCGCCTACGATGAACGGTCGGAGCGGGCTGGCACCGGTGTCGTCGTGGAAGCGCAGCCAATGGGCGCCGAGCGGCGCGTCCTTGGCGAGGGTCACCGCGAACTTCCCTTTCTCTTTCTCCGCCTTCACCGAAATGCCGGGCGAACTGCTCCAAACGTGCACGGGCCAGACGTCGAACGTGCCGGCGGAGATCACGGCGATGGTCGTCCCGCGCTCGCCACCGGCGGGGGACAGGGACGTGACCGCGGGCGGGGCGGCGCAGACGGACGCCCCGAGAAACAGGGAGAGTAGACAGGCCCGGACCATCACTCACCCCATCAATTCTTGGATCGGGGTCGCATTGCTGACGATGTGCGTCGGCCGGCCCTGCGGGGTGTACAGCATCTTGTCCGGGTCGATGCCCAGCTTGCGGTAGACCGTGGACGCGAAGTTCTCCGGCGATAGCACCCGGTCAACGGCCGCGTAGCCTTTGCGGTCGGTCGCCCCGACGGTCAACCCACCCGGAGTGCCGCCGCCGGCGAAGAGCACGCTCATGGCGTTCGCCCAGTGATCGCGGCCCGGTTTGTTCTGCCCGGACAGCGTCGAGATCGCGGGCGTCCGACCGAATTCCCCGAGCGCGATGACCAGCGTCGTGTCGAGCAGGCCGCGTTCGTCGAGGTCGGCGATTAGCGCCGACACGGTTTGATCCCAGTTCGGCAGGCGTTTCCGCAGCGCGCCGAAGATGTCGGAGTGGTGGTCCCAGCCGCCATCGTTGATGGTGACGAACGGCACCCCGGCTTCGACGAGCCGGCGGGCGAGCAGCGCCCGCTGGCCGAAGGCGTTGCGGCCGTAGCGGTCGCGCACCTTCGGGGCGTCGTCGCCGATGCGGAACGCGGCCTGCGCTTCCTTCGATCGCATCAGTTCGTGCGCCTGTTGGTAATGTTCGTCGAGCGCCACGGCCGGGTCGCCCGAAGTCTTGTCGAGGAAGCGCTGGAAGCGATCGACGTCCGACTTCAACGAGCCGCGCTCGGCGAAGCGGCCCGCGGTGATCCCGGCGGGCAGGGCGACATCGCGGACGCGGAATTGGTCGCTGCTCGGGTCGCCGTCGACGACGAACGGGGCGTACTTGGCGCCGAGGAAGTTCGGCCCACCGGAGCGCGTCATGTCCGGCAAACCGAAGTACGACGGCAGGCCGACGGGGGCCGGTTTTTCGTGGGCGACGACCGAGCCGAGGCTCGGATGAAAGCTGACGAACGCCCCGCAGCCCACGGGGATCCGCGGCGGCGCGCCCGTCATCATGTAGTGGTTGCCGGCGCCGTGGTTCCCCTGATCGTGGCGGATCGATCGGACGACCGCGAGTTTGTCATACATCCCGGCGAGCTTCACCATGTGTTCCGAGAGGAACACGCCCGGCACTTTTGTGGTGGCCGTTTTGAACTCGCCGCGGAACTCGGACGGCGCGTCGGGCTTGGGGTCGAAGGTCTCGAAGTGCGACGGCCCGCCGTCCATCCAAATAAGGATGCACGCCTTGGCTTGCGGTTTGAAGTTGGGGTCAGCATCCCGGGCGCGCAGCGCCGATGCGAGCCCGCCGCCGAGGAGCGCGCCGAGACCGAGCTGGAGGAAATCGCGGCGGGAGGAAGTGTGTCGGGTGGGCATAACAGCCATCTGATACCTCGGTTCTCAATGACGTTCAAGTCGCCAGTTTGCGGATCACATGGAGGTTCGCCAGTTTAGCTAAAGCGTCTTGCCACTCTGCCATCTTCGACGGATCGCTATCTAAAGTATCGATGTTCAATTCCGGCACGATTGCATGACCGGCTACCGAATCGAGTTTTTCACTCACGACGCTGAGTCCCATCGCCAACAATTCGGAAATCGCAAGTCGCACGATTCCATACTTCTCGCGTTTTTCCTCGGCTATGACGACGAGTATATCTTCCGGTCTAAAAACGCACGCTTCACGAAAAACCGAGATCCCATCCGTCTCGCTCGGTCTCGGAAGAAATGCTCTCGAGCCGATGGTGCGTCGTCCGCCGCTTTTGAAAAAATCTTTCCAGATCAACCGCAGAACGAATTCGTCGTGCTCAATCGGTTCGGCTTCGGATTTCACGGTACGGTGACTCCGCTTGACACGGTCCACGTCTCATAGCCATGGGTTGGCCCCATCGTCGTCACCGTGAGATGATCCGGAGCGTTGACTACAATTTTGATGGTGGTACCGGCGGTGTCCTCCCACTCGAACTCGACCGAAGATTCGTACGTCGGCATGGTCCAACCCGGCGCGACAACTCCACTGGCCTCGAGAGCGTGTGCCAGAATCTGAGCGCTCTCGATCACATCGGCGGGAATCGCCGACGCGCCTTGCCCATCCCAATCGTCCCCTGTGTACTCGCTGCGGAAGTCGTTGAGGCTCGCCGCACTCTCGGACCATGTCGATTTCGATGGAGCCGAACCGATCATCGATTTCTTGGGGAGTCGTTCCAACAATCCGGGATCGAGATTCATCCACATCGTTCACCTCCTTAACAATCACGACATTCTACCACCCATCAATCCCCGAAGGCGAACTCGGGGGTGTTGATCAAGGCCCACAGCAAATCTTCGGTCGCCAACTTGCGGGTCGCGCCCGGCTTGGCGAATCGCGCGGCGCACGCCGCGGATTCTTCCGCGGTCGGTTTGCAGCAGTAGGCCAGCAGATACAGCTCTTCGACGATCTCGGTCGGAGTCGATTTGCCCGCCGCGAGCTTCGCCGCGCGGCCGGTCTCGGCGGTGATCTTGTTCGCCAAGCCGGGGGCGTTCATCAGGTGCAACGCCTGCACCACGGTCGTGTCGGTCGTGCGTTCGCAGGGCGGGTCGGAGTTCGGGTCGGGCCGGCCGAAGCTGTCGAGGAATTTGGAATCGAATCGCACCGTCCACGCTTCCACGGCCCGCGAGCCGGGCGGCACCGCGTCGAACTTCTCCGCAACGCCGGTCACGTCCGATACCGCGTCGAGTAGAACCTCGGCCCGCAGGCGTTGCCGGTAGCGCCGGGAGTAGTTACGCGTGTCGCCGACGTTGCGCTCCGTCGGCGTCGAACTCAGCGCGAAGGTCCGACTCAGCGCGATGGTGCGGATCAACTTCTTGAGATCGTAGCCGTTCTTGCGGAGGTCATCCGCGAGCGCCTCCAATAGTGCCGGGTTGGACGGCGGGTTGGTGTCGCGCAGGTCGTCGACCGGATCGACCAATCCCCGGCCCATCATCTCGGCCCAGACCCGGTTCGCGATCACTTTGGCGAAGAACGGGTTCTCCTTGGCGGTCATCCACTCGGCGAGGACGGCGCGCGGATCGGTGCCGGCCGGGATGTCGAGCGGCTTGCCGAGCAACGCCGTCGGCGGCAACACTTCCCCCGTCAGCGGGTGTTTCACCGCGCCCGAGTCGGTGGCGAAGATGAACTCCTCGCCGCCCGAAATCGGTGACGAAATACCTTGGCCTTTGTGCCCGATGCGGCCGAAGAAGGCGGCGAAGCTGTAGAAGTCCCGCTGGCTCCATTTTTCCGAAGGGTGCTGGTGACACTTGCAGCAGTCGAGCCGCACGCCCAAGAAAAGCTGGCTGACCATCGGCCCGAGTTCTTCCGGTTCGCGGCGGTTGCGGAAGAAGACGGTCGCGCCGTTCTTGAAGGTGCTCCCCTTCGCCGTGATCAGCTCCTTCACGAATCGGTCGTATGGGGCGTTCTTGCGGAACTGCTCGCGGATCCATTCGTCGAGGTTCAGCGTCGCCTTGATCCCGGCGTGGTACGGGTTCGGCCGCAGCAGATCGACCCATTTGTTCGCCCAGAAATCGGCGTATTCCGGCTGGGCGAGGAGCCGGTCGATGAGCGCCTCGGCCTTCCTCGGATCGCCATCGGCGAGGTACGTCCGCGTCTCGTGCGGCGTCGGCAGCCGGCCGAGGATGCTCAAATAAACCCGGCGGTGGAAGGTCGTCTCGGGGGCGGCGCCCGATGCCGTCAGGCCGAGGCGCTTCAGTTTGTCCCAGACGTGACCGTCGATGAAATTGTTGCGCGGTAGTTTCGCGTAAACCGCGGGATCAACGGTGCCCGGAAGCGGGATCAGCACTTGGCTCACGGCGAATTTATCGACGAACCGGGCGGTGACCGCGGCTTCGCCGGCGATGGTGCCGACCTTCACGACGCCGTCGGCATCGACCGCCGCGTAGCCACTGTCGTTCGATTGGAACGACGCGAGCTTGGTCACGTCTTCGGTGCTGCCATCGGAAAAATGGGCGGTGACGGTCAGCGGGCGGGTTTGTTTGAACTCGGCGACGATGTCGGTCGGCACGACGCTGATGCGAGTCAGCGTCGGAGCATCGGCCGGCGTCCGCTGCGTCCCGGTGGCAATCCAGCGCTTCAGCAGATCGTAGCCCGCGCTGCCGACGGGGAGTTTCTTGCCGCCGCCGTGGGGCACGCTGCCGCTGGCCTTCAACAAGAACAAGCTGTTGTCGATGTCGGCGGAGAAGAGCCGGCGACCGCGACCTTCTTTGACGATGGCGTTGTGGTCGAAGGCGGGATCGAACCCGAGCAGCGACAGGGCGAAGCCATTTTGCCCGCGCGCCTTCCCGTGGCAAGCCCCGGCGTTGCAACCCGAGCGCGTGAGGATCGGTTGGATGTCGCGCTCGAACGTGACCGGGCGTTCCGCGCCGCTGGCGACAGACGCGACGAGAAACAGGAGGATCGAACCGAATGAGCGCATGACCAATCCGGGGAGTGACGGATGGAATGGCGGCGGGATAGGTAATAATACACGAAGATCGAGAGCGCCGCAAGCAAACCGATGCCGAACCCAAGACAGCGGGTCGGCGATCCGGAGGCTCGCTACTGAACCAATTCCCCGCGCAGGCCGGCCAGTCCTTCGCGGCCGAGGCGGATCACTCGGTCCCCGACCGTGAGTTCGTAAAGCCCGTCGAGCGGTTCAAAATGCGTCATCGTGATGACCCGACCGGGGATCAAACCGAGTTCCGCCCAGCGGCGCAGGCGCTCGGGGTTGTCGTCTTGGGCTTCGCGGACAGTGAAGGTTTGGCCCGGCAGAAACTCGTCGAGGCGCTGCAAATCGCGGTGTAGCAATTCGCCGGTGGCGCTCGGGATCGGGTGGCCGTGGGGGTCTTCGAGCGGTTCGCCGAGGTGCTTGGCGATGGCTTCTTCTAAGCGGGGCGAAATGGCGTGCTCGAGCGCCTCGGCTTCGACGTCGACCTCGCTCCAATCGAGGCCGAGGACTTTCGTGAGGAAGAGTTCGATCAGGCGGTGCCGGCGGATGACGCGGAGCGCTTCGCGCGTCCCGGCCCCCGTGAGCTTCGCCCCGCTGCCCGAGGTGTATTCGATCCAACCCGCTTCGCCGAGCCGCTTGAGCATCCCCGTGACGGACGGCGCCTTCACCCCCAACCCGGCGGCGATGTCGGCGGGGAAGACGACCGACGCGGCCCCGCCGAGGCGGTGGATCGCCTTGAGGTAATCTTGCACGGCTTGGGTCGGCGCGGCGGGCATAGCGCTCATGGTACGCCCCGATGTTGTGGAACGCGTGAAAGTTCCGCGATCAGAAACTCGGCCGCGCGCTCGACGGCCCCCGGCGCGGCGACGCGATCCTTCAATTCGGCGAGCTTCCCGACGAGTTCGGCGCGTTCGTCCGGATGATCGAGCCAGCGCAGAATCCGCGCGGCGATGGCGGCGTGCTCGTCCCGGGTCACGGGGAATTCGGGGAACAGCGGTGCGTCCGCGAGGAGGTTCACGAGGCTCATGTACTTCACGGTGGCGAGCCGGCGGCCCAGCCAGTGCAGCGCCCGGCCGACCCGGTAGACGACGACCGTCGGTTTCAAACGCACGAGCAATTCCAGCGACACCGATCCGGACACAGCGATGCACACCGTCGCCAATTCGATGATCTCCGGCGTCCGGCCGACGTGCAGTTCGATGTTCGGATCACCCGACTCGTGACCGAGTTCGGTTCGCCCTAAATGATCGCGGATGAGCGCGGCTTGTTTCTCGCGGTAGGCCGCGATCAGGAATCGGACGCCCGGTCGGGCCGCGGCGATCCGCCGCGCCGCGTTCAGCATCATCGGGAAGTTCGACAGCACTTCTTGCGTCCGCGAGCCCGGCAACAGCGCGACGATTTCCCCCGGCTTCGCCCGCTGTTCGCCGAGGAACTCGGCGTCGAGTTTTTGGTGCGCGATTTCGTCGAAATACGGGTGGCCGACGTAATGCGTGCGGATGCCGCGGGCGCGGTACCAGTCGTCTTCGAAGGGCATCACCGTGAGGACGGCTTCGAAATGCTTGCGGACTTTCTTCGCGCGCCAACCGGCCCAAGCCCACAGTTGCGGCGGCACGAAATAGTAGACGGGGATGCCGTAGCGGTGGGCATGCCGGGCGAGGTGCCAGTGGAAGCCGGGGTAATCGATCAG
>JAYSYN010000220.1:0-3985 GCA_043727575.1 Fimbriiglobus sp. | reverse complement strand
TCTGCCACCTCGGGGCCATTGCGCTGCGCATGGGCAAGGGGACTAAGTTGACGTGGGATCCGAAGACCCACAAGTTTGCGGACAACGATAAGGCCAATGCGATGCTCAGCCGCGAGTACCGCGCCCCGTGGAAGTTGGAATCTTGAGCTGATTGCTGAAAGCTCATCGCCGATAACTGTCCGTACGAAGTTTCGATGATCAGCGGTCAGTTTTCAGCGGTCGGTAAAAATCCCGCGCCAGATTTCCATGTCCGAATCCACCCATTTCGTACAACCCCGCATCGCTTGGGCCGGCCTGAGCGATGCGGTGTTGCTATCCCAATGCGAGGTCGATACCTACCGGGCCAGCGGCCCCGGCGGTCAAAAGAAGAACAAAACTAGTTCCGCCGTCCGGTTGCGTCATGCCCCGAGCGGGCTGATTGTGATCGCGGAAGAAAGCCGCAGCCAGCACGCGAATAAAGCCAAGGCTCTCGTGCGACTCCGGCAGGCGTTTTATTTGCATTGGCGGAACGAGTGCCGAACCGGGGCCAAGCCGACTGTCGGCGATGGCGACCGAATCGATTTGCGAATCAAAGACCCGCGGTTTTGGCCCGCCGTCGGGGTCGTATTGGATGTGCTCACCGCATGCGCGGGCCGTGTGAGTACCGCGGCAGAACGCCTTGGAACCACGACTGCCAATGTTGTCGATTTCTTGCAGATCGATCCGAAAGTGTGGCAAGAAACAAACCGAATCCGTGCGGGATTCGGTTTGAAAGGATTGAAGATGGGCGACTGAACGTAAGACAAGATCAGGCCTATGCCGAAAGCAGATTCTCGGATGCGGTCAGGCGGTCGTAGCCGTCGTGGCGGGAAAAAACGGCGCGGGCTTCCTCGACCCGTTTGCCGGCTTCCGCCGTGACGAGGTAGCGTCCCGCTTGAATTTCGTCGTCGTAGAACGACGCGTCTTCTTCCGATACCCCGAGTCCGATCAATCCGCCGAGGAGTGTGCCGACCGTCGCTCCCGTCCCGGCGCTCGCGAGGAGAGCCACGAGAGCCCCACCGGCGATGAGCGGTCCGACGGGAGACATCAACCCGGCAACGACTGCGAGACCGAGACCCACGCCCGTCGCGGCTCCCGCTCCGGCTCCGATGGCTGTGCCCTCTTCCCAACGGCTCTCGGTCGGGTCATTTGCGATCCCGAACTTCCCTTCGGACGCTTCCTTCTTGGCAATCAAGCCGATGTGATCGTCGGTGAAGCCGAGTCGCTTGAGGTCGGAAATCGCTGATTGAGCTTGGGTCCGTGTGGTGAACACACCGACGGTCATCGAACGGGTAATGGTCTGCCTTGCCATGGTGAAAACCTCGGTTGAAGGTTGATCGCATCCCGGCACATGCGGGGAAATTGCGGGAGAATGACAATGCAATCTGCGTGCCAACACTTACAAGTGCGGTGAGTCGTCGGTGATTTCTCGGTCGATGCGGATGCTGGGTTTTGAACCGTCACGCGGTCCGAATTTCAAGTCGCGGAAGGGGTCGATTCCAAAAATGCGAATGCGATGCGGATGGTTTCGTAGCTGGCTTCTTCATTCAGAGCGATGTAAACCGGCTTCAAACGAGCCGTCCCGAATTCGCGGGCCGAGACCGCGATGCGGTCGAGCAGTTCCGGCAGTACCCATTGGGTAATCGACGCCGGCTTCTCCGCGCGGATGAAATCGGCGAGGTAATCGCCGACTGTGCTCCGAGACAATCCGGTTTTCTCGATGACCGAGTCGAGCGCGGCGCCGTTGGCAAATAGTTTGTACGCGAGTTGCTTGGCCGGGGAGAGCTTGGTCGAAACCGGGGCGCGGGTCGCCGTTTCGCGCAGCGGCGGCAAGTCGGTGGCCAGCGCGAACTCGGTCGCGTGGGCGATAATCGATGCGAGGAAGTCGGGGCCGAAGTCGCGGAGCTTCACATCGCCGACGCCCGAAACCATCCGCATCCGTTCGGGCGTCGTGGGCCGGCAGCGAGCCAACTCCGCCAAGACGGTGTCGGCGAAGATTTGGTACGGCGGCACATTCAACCGCTGGGCGTGCTCGCGGCGGAAGTGGCGTAACACTTCGAAGAGAGCCGCGTCGCTCCCGGAGGGCAGGGTGCCCGCTTCGGGAACCTCGGCACCCATCGACCGGGTTTGAATCAAACGGACGTTCAACGTCCCTTTCATGACGGCCCACGAATCCGCGTTCAACCGCAGGATCGGGTAGTCCCCCTCGGTTTGCACGAGCGCGTTCTGACCGACGAGTTGGAAGATGCAATCGCGGATCTGCGGTTTCTCCATCGCGCTCAGCAAGCCGTGGGTCGTCAGCTTGTCGTGCCCCCGGCTGCGGATCGCCTCGGTATTCGCCCCTCGTAACACGTCGATGACGTGGTTCGCCCCGAAGCTTTCGTTGACGCGCGCCACGCAAGATAGGATTTTCTTCGCCACGGTCGCGGAATCGGGAATGTCTTGCGTATCGCCGAGGCAGATGTCGCAAGCTTTGCAATTGGGCGAAGCGTAATCTTGGCCGAAATGCTTAACGAGGGCCTTGTGACGGCAGATGGCCCCGCTGGCGTAGCGCACCATTTGGTCGAGTTGATTTCGGCCCGCCGCGAGGAACTCCGGCGGAGCGTTGGCTTCCGTCGCCGACTTCTCCATGATCCGGCGCAAAGCCATGACATCGCCGAAGGAAAAGAGCAGCAGGCATTCGCTCGGCAAGCCGTCGCGCCCGGCCCGGCCGGTTTCCTGCTGGTAATGCTCGATGGTTTTGGGGACGCAAGCGTGGATGACAAAGCGGACGTTCGAGCGGTCGATCCCCATGCCGAAGGCGATGGTCGCCACGACGATGTCGGCTTCCTCGGACGAGAAGGCATCGTGGCTTTGGCGCCGGGCCTCGGCCGTCATACCCGCGTGGTAGGGCACGGCGCGGTACTTCGCCTTCTTGAGCGCTTCGGTCACGCCGTCGACGTCGGCGCGGCGCAGGCAATAGACGATCCCGGCTTCGTTCTTGCGCCGGTCGAGCACTTCGCGGATTTGTCCGACGACGTCGGACTGCGGCAGCACGCGGAACGTCAAGTTCGGCCGGTCGAAGTTCCCGACGAGGATCTGCGGCCGCTGCAAGTTCAACTGCGCGATGATGTCGGTACGGACCTGCTCGGTGGCGGTCGCGGTGTAGGCGTGGATAGAACTGCCGGGGAAGAATTCGCGGAGGCGCGCGAGCATCCGGTATTCGGGGCGGAAATCGTGACCCCAGTGGGAAATGCAGTGCGCTTCGTCGATGGCGACGGTGTGCGCTCCCGCGTCGCGGAGAATCTGGTGCGTGCCGGTGTTCACGATCCGCTCGGGCGAAACGAAGACCAGCCGGACCTCGCCGGAACGGATCGAATCCAAGGCCGCGTTCGTCTCGGCGCCGTTCAACGAGCTGTCGAGTCGGACGGCGCGGACGCCGTTGCGGGCCAAGCCGTCGACTTGGTCTTTCATGAGCGCGATCAGCGGCGATACGACGACGGTCAATCCGGGCCGCACGAGCGCCGGGGCTTGATAACAGAGCGATTTGCCGCCGCCCGTGGGCAGGACGACGAGGGAATCGCGGTTCGCCAACACGGCCCGGAGCGCTTCGGTTTGCAGCGGGCGCAATTCGGTGAATCCCCAGTTGCGTTCGATGGCCGCGAGCAAGTCCGAAGGCAATTCCGGTGGCATGGCACTCTCGGAGGCGAGGGGGAGACGGTGGAATTGATTATACCGAAGGACTGTGCGAGCCGTGGCCACCCCGACCCCCACGGCGCGTTCGGAACACGTCAACGGCGCCGACGCGAAGCACGAGAAAGAAGACGGCCGCAAAGACGACCTGCGGCACGCCATTCTGGGTGTCCTGCCCCGCGAACGCGACAAGGCGTTGACGAGGGAAGAAATCTGGGGGCGCCTGCCGGAGGCGGTGAAAGTGAATGAGAAACGCTTTTGGTCGGTGCTGGAAGCGGAAGTCCCCAAGCTCTGG
>JAYSYN010000219.1:0-34667 GCA_043727575.1 Fimbriiglobus sp. | reverse complement strand
GGTTGACGACCACGCTGGCCGGGTGGCATTGGCTGGCCAGCGTCACACTCATGCTCAAACAGGCGTTAGGATGGGAAAGTCAATAACAGCCTCTAGTGCGCGGATTCGGCTTCGGTCGCCCGGCGGGTGTCGTCGTCCAAATATTTCATCCCCTTGATCCAAACGAGGCCGCCGACGAGGATCATCCCGGAAGTCAAAATCAGTGCGATGTTCCAATTGAAGGCATCGGCGATCCCGCCGATGATCGGGGGGGAAATGACATCGCCGAGCACGTGGATGACGAGGATATTGATGGCGAACGCGGTCGCCCGCATTTCGGAGGTCACCACGTTGGCGAGGATCGTGAACCCCGGCCCGACGTGCATGAAGAGGCCGACGACGGCGAAGAACATCACGATCCAACCCCACGGCAACGGCAAGTAAATGAACGCGAGGAAGCAGGGCATCGCTCCGATGGCGCCCAGGGCGATGACCCAAAAATAGGCCCCGTGGAGACGGGTCTTCATGCGCTCGCCGAGCCACGTCGCGAAGAGTGTGGCGATCAACCCGCCGAGGACGACGATGGCCCCGAAGATGGTTGTGATTGTCCCGAGCTTGGCCGATGTCGGCGTGGTCGCGGTTTTTGCAATCGGCTCGAAATAGAGGACCATTTCGTTCTGGGTCAGCGCGGCACTGAGAACCGACTTCAACGCCCCAAAATCGACTTCGCGGTCGTCGGCGAGCGGTCGGAGTTTGGCGATGACCTCGTCGGGAACCGCGATGCGTTTCGATCCTTCCGGCGGTTTCGCCATCGCGTCTACGTTGGCCGCACTCAGCACAAAATGCGATTCGCGTTGGAAGACGTAGGTCGGAATCCACGCGGCGACGCCGCCGAGAACGAAGGTGATCGCGGTCATCCCGATGCAGCAGTAGACGAACGAGCGGTTCCGGGACAGGCGCTTCAGCACCTCGAAATAGCCGGGGGCATTCGCGGCTTGCGCGGCGGTTTGCGGTCGCGGGAGTTCGCGTTTCAAAAAGCAGACGACGCCCAACCCGAGCCCGAGGAAGGTGAGCCAGAAGGCGTGGCGCCAGTCGTCGTAATACTCCGCGACTTGACCCCCGACGATGAAGCCGATGGCACTGCCGACGGGGATGGCCATGTTGAAGTACGCGAGCGCCTTGGCCCGGGACGCTTGCGGGTAGGCATCGGCGATCATCGCCGAGGCGACCGGGCCGTAGGCCCCTTCCCCTACGCCGACGAGGCAGCGCGTGGCCAGCAACATGAAGTAGCCGGTGGCGAACCCGGAGAATCCGCTGGCGAGGCTCCAGACGCTGACGCCCAGCCCCAGGATGATCCAGCGGCGGTAACCGTGGCCGTCGAGCCAGCCGACGAGCGGGGAGAAGATCATGTAGGCGACGAGAAACGCGCTCGTGAGGAACCCGAGTTTGAGTTTCAACCACGGGTCGGTCGGGTCGAAAATCGCGCCGTCGTATTGCAGCAGCGGCAACACCGCCGAGAGGATTTGCCGGTCGATGTAATTGAAAAGGTTGATGCCGACGAGCAACGCGAGGGCGCACCGCGCGCCGGGAACCGCCAGCATTGGGCCGGGGTTCGAACTGGGTGCAGGTGCCATCCGCGGCGACCCCGAGAGTGAGACGACCTAAACCATCAGGGTATGGCAATCGGACCGGACGGGCCTCACTTCGACTTGATCCGCACGCGCATGCGTTGGCCGATGAACAGTTCGTCGATGTTGGTTTGCAGTTCGACCAAGCACTCGATGGTGCGGACGTCGTTGATCTCGCCGGGGTCGAGGATCAGCGTGCGGCGCTGGGCGACCCAACGGGACATGCTCTTGATTTTGCCAGGGAAGATCGGCCCGTCGGGCCGGCCGTCCTCTTGGGCCTCGACGGCCATCCCTTCGCGCACGCGGCCGATGAATTCTTGATCGAGTTCGGCGCGCACGATCAGCGTTCCCGCCGGAACGAAAACGATCGCCGGCGGGTACCCGCCGGGGCTCAAGAGCGCCCCTTCGCTGGTTTGCAACCGGAGGATGCGACCCGCGGCCGGGGCCCGCATCACGCAGTCGTCGACGCTCTTTTGGGCGAGTTGCCGATCGGCCTCCGCGGCGTCGAGGCGGGCTTGCGCGGCGTCGATGCGCCACTGCGGGTTCAAGTTTTTTTCGATGTCTTCGAGTTGGAGCCGATCGGCGAGTTCGAGCGCTTCCAACTCGCGGACTTGGGCTTCGTAGCCCTCTTGTTCGATCTTCGTCAGCGGGGTGATCTTCTCTTGGGCTTTGCGCTGCTCCACGAGTTTCTTGGCTTGGTCGACGCGGGCCTTGCCGGCGGCCGCCATCGCCTTCCGCGCTTCGAGCTGTTTCGGGAAGCGCTCGGCGTCTTTCTTAGCGGAGGCGAGATCGACGTTCGCCCCGTCGACGAGGGCTTTGGCTTGCAGGAGTCGGAAGCGCGCCGTGGAATCGTCCAATCGCAAGATTTCCTGATTCTTTTCGAGGATCTTGTTCTCGTGGATCGACAGTTTGACGACCCGGCCGGGTTGGCTCGGTTCGAGCGAAACCACCATGCCCGAGGCATCGACGCGGCCGGTGCAGAGGACATCGAGGTCGCCGGTGGAGGCCAATTGGGTCGGCGGCGCGGGCCGGCTGAGCCACCAACCGACGACGGCCAACGGCCCGACGAGCAGGCCCAGGGCCAACCAGCGAATCCAACCCGAAGTGCGACGCTCATCCGCCATGCCCGAAATCCCCGAGGTCCATCGTCAGCGAATGTTGTGGGCCGGATCGACCCCTTGCACCGAGCGCAGCGCGGCCAGTCCGGAAAGCAGAGCCATGGCCAGCGTGATCGCCGAAGCACCGAGTACGACCAGCGGATGGAGCGTGACCCGGATGCCGACGGCCGTGGCGATCTCGGCGACGACCACGGTGATCGGCGCCGCGACGATGAGTCCGAAGAATCCGACCCAGAAGGACTTCGCGAGGACGGTCGCGCGCAAGCGCCAAGCGGGGATGCCCATGGCGCGCAAGGTCGAGAATTCCCGCTGGCTCGCGGCCATCGCGGCGTAGAGGGTTTGACTGGTGACGACGGCGCCGACCATCAATCCCAAAAGCGCGGTGAAAGCCACGGCGATGCCGGCTTTGGTGGTCGTGAGCCAGTGCATCCGCGAGCGGGTCGAAAACTCCTCGGCGTCGAAGGTCGACATTTGATCGTACTTCTTCAGTCGCTCTTTCACGATCTGCGCATCTTCGGGCGTCCGGCATTTGGCCAACAGATACGTGCAGTCGCCGACGCGCTCGTGGGCGATGACGCGGGCGGTTTCGAGGGAGCAGAAGACGTACGGACCGCCGAGCGATTTGTAGCCGTGGACGAGGCCGACGATGCGGACGACCCGCCCGGTGATCTCGCCTTGGTCGCCGATGCCTTTGACCCCGAGGCGGCCGAGTTCGGATTCGTCGACGACGATGGTGTTCGGCTCGGTGAGCTTCACCATCAACTCGGGGTTGTTCCGCAATTCTTCGACTGCGCCGATGGAGTCTTTGTCGAGTTTGCAGCCCACGATCAAACACACGGCCGGGCTCGACGGCGGGGCGTGGCGGTCGATCGGCGTCCACATCGAGAACGAGATGATCTGCGGTTCGGCCCGCACGACTTCGGGTTGATTGGCGACGCGGGCGATCCAACGCTCCGGGATTTTCTGCCCGAGGTCGACGCTTTTGACCCCGGGAGAACCGATCCAAATGTCGGACGTGGCCTTATCGACGGGCACCGACATCATCGAAAGGAGACCGACGACGAGTCCCCCTTGGACGATCATCAAAATCGCGCTGAACGAGACCGCGAGAATGGCGGGCAGGAACCGCTGGCGTTCGTACCAAATCGTGGCAAGTGCGAAGTCCATACCGGCATTGTGCGAAATCGGAGTTCAAGCGACAGTCGTAAAACGACCAAAGGCCCGCGGCGGTTCACCGCCGGGGCGTCGGGAGTCGAATTTTCGGACGCGGGTTAGCGCTTCGTCACCACATCGGTATCGTCGGCATTTTTCACGGCGGCGAGCAGTTTCGGAAACGATTCCGAGAGCACTTCTCCCGAACGGACCAAAACGCGTTTGGTTTCGGTGACGACTTTCCCAGCGACGGTGACTTCGGCTTTGAGGTCGTAGAAGAAGGTTTGATCGATCGGCAATTCCGGCGTGTGGAAGTTCCGGCTCGCCCCTTCGCCTGTGGTCAGTTGGCCATCGACGAACAGTTTGGCGTCGGCGGGGACTTCGATTGTCAAACGGGCCGGCGCAGCGGTCGGCGTCTTTCGGGCCGCCCGGTATTCGACCGACTGCGAAGGGATCGATACCTGCGGCGGAGCACCGCCCCAAACGGGGGTAGAACCGAAACAGCCCGTGCAGCCGGTGCAGCCACCGTGGAAATCGCTGCCGTAGTACACGGGACCGAAGCTCGCGGGGCCGTAGCTCGAGCCGTACGACGATGCGCCGCAGCACGAACTGCCGTAGCAAGACGAGCCGTAGCAGGATGAACCCGAGCAACCGCCGAGGAACGCCCGCGACATCCGACTGCCGACCGCCGCGCGGATTCGGGACAAAACACCGCCGCCGCAACAGCCGTTGCAAGAGCTGTAACAGCCGGACGAGTAACAGCCGCTACTGTAGCAACCGGTCGACACGACCGCGCCACCGCAGCTGTAGCAGCCGCCGCCGAAACAGCCGGCCCCGTCGCCGTAAGAAGGGGTGCCGCTGCCGGTGGCCAATGCGGTCATCAAAACGAGTCCGTACATCCGTTGCACCTCAGTGATGAGTCATCGCGCGTTCCCCGAGCGCCGCGCCGGGGATCTCGTGGTGCATAGTAAAAATTACACGTACGTGCGTCAAACGCTAACTGGGCGATTTAGAGAACATGCGGTAGATGTACCGGCGTCAAAGCCGCATCGGATCACTGCCACCCGCGCCAACGGAACAACCAGCCCGCAACGAACATCCACACCGCGCCGAGGCCGAAGGTGGCCAGCAAATGGAACCAATGGACCGTCGTGACGCTCCGGTTGACGGCCGCGTGGAGGATCAACGGCCCGTGCGATTCGATGGCCAAATGCGACAAGAATGGGATTTTGTTGAGCGAGCAAATGAACAAGAGCAGCGAGACGCTCATCAGGTAACACATCGAACCCATGAACGCGCCGCGCTGCGTTTTGGCCAGCGTCGAAACGGTCATGCCGATGCCCAGAAACCCGCTGGCCATGGCGACGAGCGCGAGCCAGAAGAAGAGCGTGTTCAAGACCGCCGGGTTGTAAATGCCGGCGAGGATGGCGGCGAGGGCGATCCCGGCGACGGGGTAGAATAAAAATTTCGCGATCAGCAATTCCGCCGGAGAAGCGGGGGAAAGAGCCTGGGCGAGCAAGATGCCGCGCTCGCGCTCTTCGCAATTCAGCGCGGGCAAAAGGTAACAGCAGCAGAAATAGAGGGCGAAGACGACCATCGCCGTCGCGATCAGCGCGTTGAAGTCGAGGGGGCTTTCGCCGATGGACGCCCGTCGAATTTCGATCATTTTCAGCCGGGCGTTCGGGTCGTTCCCAGAAAGTCGCTCCAAATCGCGGTCGAGTGTTTCGAACGAGTCGCGCACGGCCCACAAATCGTCGGTCTTTGCGGGGAGTGCCGGGAGGGATTTCTCCGACCCGCCGAGTTTTTGACGGGCCAAATCTTGGTAGATTTCGCGCATGGCCCGGACGATCCAAGCCTCGTAAACGGCCACCGCATCCGGCTGACCGGGCGGGTGCCAAATGTCGATCGCCACGACGCGGCGATTCCCCTCGTCCCGCTCGTTCAACCAAATGCAGCAGGTGCCCGGCGTACCCGTCAGCAGGCGCGTGATCGCCTCCGGCGAGCGCGGCGCGAGGTCGATGTGACCCTTCAAAGCCGGGGGAATCCGCGGTTTCAACAGCTCCGAGAACCCGCCCTTCGGATCCGTCTCGACGATGTAACAGTGGTGGATCCCGCCGACCAAATCGCCACCGGCCGTCCCGCCGTCGGCTTTCGTGGGGTTGAACACCGACAGCAATACCGCAGCGACGATCATGAGAACCGCGAGCGCGATGCCCCCCCGGTTGGCGACGTGCCGGCGGAGTTCTTTTTTCAGCAAGGCCCGGACGATGTAAAAGCGCATGGAGGGAATGTAGGACACGCCCCGCACGATGTGGTAAATTCACCCACTCCACTCTCCAGGTGATCCCGATGTTCGACCGCCGTCATTTCCTCGCCGCCGGTGCCGCGGCCCTTGCCGCACCACACTTTGCCCGGGCTGCCGACACCGCTCCGAAGTTCAAACTCGGAATCGTGACCTACAATGTGCCGGCCAATTGGGATCTGCCGACGTTGTTGAAAACTTGCCAGACCGTCGGCATCGCCGCGGTCGAATGCCGGACGACCCACAAGCACGGCGTCGAGCCGACGTTGAACGCCGATCAGCGCAAAACGGTGAAAAAGCAGTTCGCGGATGCCGGGGTCGTCTTCTGGGGCTGCGGTAGCGTCTGCGAATTCCACGCGGCCGAGGCCGAGGTGGTCAAGAAGAACATCGAAGATTGCAAGGCTTTTTTAAAGCTCGTCAAGGATATCGGCGGCACCGGGGTGAAAGTCCGCCCCAATGGGGTGTCCAAGGGTCAGACGGTCGAACAGGCCTGCGCGCAGATCGGCACGGCCTTGAAGGAGTGCGGGAAAGCCGCGGGCGATCTCGGGCTGGAAATTTGGGTTGAAGTCCACGGGGCCGTGACGCAGATCCCCAAAAACATGCGGGCGATCATGGACGCCTGCGGACACAAGTCGGTCGGCGTGACGTGGAATTCGAACGCCGCCGACATCGTCGATGGCAAACTCGACGAGGGCTTCGACCTGCTGAAGGCCCACATCAAGTCGTGTCACATCAACGACTTGACCAACGACAAAGCCGGGAAGTACCCGTACCGCGACTTGTTCAAGAAACTGGCCGGCATCGGCTACGACCGCTACACGCTGTGCGAAGTCGGAAAAACGTACGAACTGGAAGCGGGGCTGAAGTTTTTGACCGAGTACAAGGAACTTTGGGAGACTTTGGTCAAGGGCTGATCGACCGACCGTTTCAAAATATCATCTGATACATTTGACTTTCCGATTCTGGAGCTTATAAACAAGCGTTCAGTTCTGCACGGGTGCCCTTCGCACGACCTTCATCGCAATTTTACGCCCCGCTCACACGAACCACTCGACCGGTCGCAATGATCCACCGCGACCGTGCCGTCGGTTCGGACTTTTCACCAATTGTATCGGATGCCCATGATGCCCCACCGCACGTTCGCGCTCGGACTGTTGTTCGTCTTCGCGGCCACCGCTCCGGTTTCCGCTTAAACGACGTACACGTGGACCGCTACCGCCAGCGGAAACTAGAACTCGGCCGGGAATTGGGACGCCAACGGCATCCCCGTCGGCGCTGCGGATGCGACGCTGGCTTTCGGCGCCGCCGGGACGACGAGTTACACGTCCACGAACAATATCGGCTCGGGGACCTTCAACCTGAATCGGTTGACGGTCAACAACACTGGCACGGGCCTCGTGACGATCGCGGGGGCGACGACCGGGAACACCTTCTCGTTCGCCGGAACCGACCCGACCCTAGACATCACCGGCAATACGTTGTTCACGAGTCTGTTCGCGAATGCGACCACCCTTCGCAAAATCGGGACCGGGACGTTCATCCACGACAGCAACAACTCGGTCTTCACCGGGACGTTGACCATCGACGCGGGAACGTTCGTCAACCGGGCGACCACCAACGCCACCACCAACTTCAATCCCGTTTCGATCGTCGTCAACAACGGTGGCACCTACCAGTTCGGCGAAAACGGGGTCGGTGACCGAACTTGCCGAACAGTACTTACATCACCGCGAACACCGGCGGGACCGTCGTTTGGCAGGAAGGGGAAGCGTTCGGTGGGTTCAACCTGCTCGGCGGCACGATCAATTTGCAGCAAGGGAGTGCAACCAGCTCCGGGACCACCGCACAATCGTTTGCGAGCGGGACGCTGACGGGTACGGGTACCGGCTCCTTCACTGTCGCCGGGGCCGCGGCGATCAACAAGACGACCTCGGGGACCGTCACGGTCACGGGGAACGCGAGCATCGCCACGACCACGGGCGGACTGAATATTCAAGAAGGCACACTCGCGATGGTGAACGCGGGGAACCTCGGTACCTCAAATATTGCCTTGGGCAACACCGCCGGTACGACCGCCGGGACGTTCGAATACCAAGGGGCCACCGCCGCGCGGGCGGGCACTTTCGCCGTGAACGCGGGCGGCGGGACGATCGCCGTCACCAATTCCGTATCCACGCTGACACTGAGCGGGGCCATTACCGGGGCGGGGAATCTTGCGAAGACGGGCAACGGAAGTTTGCACCTCACTGGGGCGTTGGGCACCACCGGCACGACGTCGGTGGCAGCCGGCACCCTGCGGGTGAATCCGGTGACCGCATCGGGCGCCTTTGCCGCGTCCGGCACCGGTGCGCTCGCGATCAACGCGGGCAGCGGCGCGGCGAGTTTCACCACTACCGCACTGTCTTTGAACGGTTCGGCGTCTTCGCTCCGGTTCGAACTCAACACCGCATCGCTGCCGACCGCTCCTCTCGTGATCGTCTCGAATGTCGACGGGTTGACCCCGGGCGGCGGGGCGATCTCCGTGCAAAACCTGCAAGCCTTCGCCGCGGGCACCTACACCCTCATGGATTACAGCGGCGCGGGCATCTCCTCCAGGTTCACATTGTCCGCACTGCCGGGCCGCACGGCCGGGTCGCTGGTTTACAATACCGCGAATACCTTGATCGATCTGAACATCACCGGCTCCGATAGCATCAAATGGAGCGGCGCGGTCAATGGAAATTGGGATGTCGGTACGGCCGTCAACGTCGGCGGGACTCAAAACTGGCGATTGAACAGCAGCAACGCCGCGACCAACTTCATCCAGAGCGATTCGGTCACGTTCGACGACACCGCCACGGGCAATACCACGGTGAACATCGCCGGTGCCGTGCAACCGGCCAGCGTGATCGTCACCGGGGCCAACGACTACACTTTCCAAGGTTCGGGATTTATCGACGGCTCGACCGGGCTCGTCAAGTCCGGCGCCGGCAAGCTGACCATCGCGACGGCGAACGCGTTCTCGGGCGCGACGACGCTCTCGGGCGGTACGATTCAGATCGGGGCCGGGGGCACCGTGGGTTCGCTCGGGACCTCGACCGTGACTTTGGCGGCCGGCACGTTGACGTTCAATCGCTCGGACGCGACCACTTTGTCGAACAGCATTCTGTTGACGGGCAACGCTTCCTTGGAAAACGCCGGAGCCGGGACCGTCACCCTCGCCTCGACGCTCGCCGTCGGCACGAACACCAAGGCACTACGGCAACCCGCGGCGGAGCCATCACGGTCAACGCCGGCGGCGGCACCGTCCGGGTCTCGACCGCCTCGTCGGCGCTCACGCTCACCGGAGCCGTCGGCGGCACCGGACTGTTGACCAAACAAGGGGACGGCATTCTGGTTCTCGCCGGGGACAACAACTATTCGGGCGGCACGACGATTACCGCCGGCGAACTCCGCGCGGCCAACTCCACCGGGTCGGCCACCGGGTCGGCCACCGGCAGCGGCGCGGTCAACGTGAACACCGGGATCCTCTCCGGGACCGGGACCGGGACCGTCGCCGGAGCCGTGACCGTCGGTCCGCAAGGTACCATCCGGGCCGGCAACGCCACCGCCGATGGCGCGCTGACGCTCGGTAACAACCTGACCATCGGCAGCGGTGGGACCCTGAGCACCAAACTGTTGAGCGCGACGGCCACGGCCAATTCGCTGGCCATCGGCGGGACATTCGCTTTCGACCCGACCGGCAAAGTCCGGATCGACGCCACACTGTGACCCTCGATCCCGCGACTACCTACACCTACACCCTCGGCACCAGCGCGACGAGCACCGCCGGGCTGAACGTCAACAATCAGTCCGTCTTTTCGTTCGCCAATTTCGCGAACAGCGGCGACTACTCCTACGCCCTCACCGGCAACGCGACCGGCGACATTCTTTTGACCTTCACCATGGTGCCGGAACCGTCGCTGATGATCGCCGTCGGCGGCGCCTTACTAGGTGCGGGCGCTTGGGTCCGACGCCGGTTCGCCGGCAAACGAGCGGTCGTGTGAAAACGGCCTCGGCGAGATCGCGAATCCCGCGCGGCCCCCGGATCGACCGTGGGCCGTGTCACTTCCCGTTCGCCCGGCTTTCGCTAAATCCACCGTGCCCGTATTCCGCGTTCCGCACGGTTCGAATCCCATGAGCGAACCCTCCGCCGTCCGGCCCGCCCCCGACCTCGAGATCAAAGACGCCCAACTCATTTTCACGGGTGTGTGGATCGATCTGTTGGAAAAGTACGGCGCCGACAACCTCGAATTCCCCGGCGAGTTCATCTGGCTCGGCGGCGCCCCGGGCGCCGGCAAAGGGACCAACACGCCTTTTATCGCCCAAGCCCGCGACATCACCGCGCCGGCCGTCGTCATCAGCGGTTTGCTCACGACTCCGCAGGCCGTGGCCATTAAAAACTCCGGTCAGATGGTCGGCGACCGCGAGGTCATCGGGCTGCTCCTCGAAGAACTGCTCGCCCCGGTGTACCGCGAAGGCGTCATCGTCGACGGCTTCCCGCGCACCAAAGTGCAGGTCGAATGCCTGAAGCTCTTCTACCACGCCATGCTCGGGCTGCACGCGGCCCGCGCCGGCGCGGCCCCCAATGGCCGGGCCTACCGCAAGCCGATGTTCCGCATCGCCCTGCTCTTCGTCACCGAAGAAGTCAGCGTCCAACGGCAGATGGCCCGCGGTCGCCACATCCGCGAGCACAACCGGCAAGCGGCCGAGTCGGGCGTCGGTCACCCCCTCGAAGAGCGCGTCACCGACCTCGACCCGGCCCTGTGCCGCAAGCGCTACAAGGCGTTCAAAGACGCCAACTTCGAAGCTTTGCAATCGCTGCGGAAGATCTTCCACTTCCACTTCATCGACGCCGAGGGGACGCTGCCCGAGGTCCAGCAGAACATCCTCCGCGAGTTCACGTACCAGAGTTCGCTCGAACTCAGCCCCGAAGTCTTCGAGCTGATCCAGAACATCCCGATCGCCACGCAGCTCGGCCTGCACGCCCGCCAAGAATTGGTCAGCCGGCTCGAGCAGTACTTGGTCGAATCCCCGGCCGTGCTCGAGTCGGTCGTGCGGCTCATCGAAACGAAGATCATCCCGATCGTCCGTGCCCACGCGATGTCCGGGCACGCCCAGATCAACAGCGAAGAAAGCCTGCTCGACGACCCGCTGGCGCTGCGGATGGTCATCGACGTCCTCTGGGAACGCGGCTTCCACGCCACCGTCGACATCCACCGCGTCGACGTGCCCGAGCGCATCGACCCCGAGACGTGGGCCATCCATTGCCGGACGAAGAAGGTCTACCAAATCGAAGTGCGCTACCCGCCCTCGGATATCCGGCGGGGTCACTGAGCCGGGGAATCACTTGGAGCGCGGTTCGACGCCGAGCAAGTGCCGGACGAAAAAATCGGTCTGCCGTCGACTGACCGCGGGCGAAAGGATGGCGCCGTGGGCGTGGCCTGGCGCCACGTACATCTCGAAGTCTTTGTCGGCTTTGGCGAGGGCATCGACCAACCGCAGCGTGTTGGCGGGATCGACGTTGCGGTCGAGTTCGCCGACGGTCAGGAGGAGCTTCCCCTCCAGCCGGTGGGCTTGGGTGATGTTCGATTGGAAGTAGTAGTGCAGGTTCACGGGGTAGCCCATCCAGAGTTCGCCGTACCACTGGTGGAACAAACGGTCGTCGTGATTGCCGCAGTCGGCGACCGCGACTTTGTAGAAATCGCTGCGGTCGATCAGCGCCCGCACGGCGTTGCGCCCGCCGGCGGAGCTGCCGAAGATGCCGACACGCTTCAGATCGAGTTCCGTGTATTTTTCGGCCGCGGCCCGGAGCCAGGCGATCGAGTCGGGGAACCCGGCGTCGCTCAAGTTCTTCCAGCAAACGTCGTGGAAGGCTTTGCTCCGCCAATTCGAACCCATGCCGTCGATCACGACGCCGATCACCCCGGTCTCGACGAGCGGTTGGATCGAATCGTTCCAAGCGCGGAATCGTTTGGGCACCCAAAAATGGGTCGGGCCCGCGTAAATCTCTTGCACGACCGGGTACGACTTTTTCGGATCGAAATTCGAGGGCCGGTAGATAACGTCGTGGATGTCCGTCTTGCCATCGCGGCCTTTGGCGACGAAGCGTTCCGGATTGCGCCGGCCGAAGGCGAGGTCGTACTCCGGCGCGGTGGCCGTTTCGAGCGTCAGGACGAGCCTTCCATCGTCCATACTCCGCAGTTCGACGACCGGTTTGAGATCGACCCGCGAATATTGATCGACGAAGTAGAGCCGATCCGGGGAGATCCAAACCTCGTGCGTGCCATCCCCGCCGGTGAGAACGACGAGGTTCTTGCCGTCGAGATCGCAGCGGCAAAAATGCAAATGATACGGGTCTTGGCCTGGCCGTACGCCGTGGGCCCAAAACCAGATTTTGCGGTTCGCCGTGTCCACGCGATCGACTCGCCGGACGACCCACTCGCCTTTCGCGATCTTGTTTTTCACCCGGCCGGTCGCCGAGTCGATCAAATAGAGGTGGTTCCAGCCGTCGCGTTCGCTCATCCAGATCAGCTCGCGCGTTTCGTCGAGGGGGTACAAGTAAAGTTTGCTGTTGTAATCGACGAAGGTCTTGCTGGTTTCCACGAACAACGGCTTCACCCGGCCGTCGTAGGCGTCGATGGTTTCGAGCGTCAGCGACGCGTGGCCCCGGGGGTTGTTGAGGAGCGTGACGCGGTTCGAATCGGCATCCCAGCGGACGTGGGTGAGGTCGTGGGGGTTCGCGAACGGCTCGGCGTCGATGGGGATTTCCACATCGTCGGCCGGATGGAACAACCGCGGCACCCTTCGGTTGAGTTTGTCCCCCGGCTTCGGTTGCGCGAGCTTGTGGACCTTCGGGAGGAATCGGTCGACCGGGGCCGACTCGACGAGATGGATTTGCCCCGCTTTCGCCGCCACGACTTGGAAGACGAAGAGCTTGGACGAATCCGGGGACCAGAAGAACTCGCTTTCGTAATACGCTTTCTCCGCGCTGTCTTTCGTGGCCAAGACGACGTCGTCGGTATCGCGATTCTTCACGGTCAGGTTGAAATCTTCGACGGAAGCTTCCCACTTGCCATCGGGCGAAATCGGATCGTCCGCGAAGGGGTTGCGCTGAGAATCGGGGTGCGGGGCGAGCTTCTTGCCGCGCGGGGGTGGACCTTTTTCCTTATTGAGTGTCCCGGTTGCGGGATCGAATTTCCAATGCTCGTCGAACGCGTGAAATCGCACCGAACCGCCGTCGAGTCGGAGCCGGTCGATGGGCAGCTCCGCCGCCTCGACTTTTTCGCCCGAGGCTTCGGCCAGCGCCGCGGCGAGTTTCTTCGCGTCGAAGGCCGGAGCTTTCGTTTTCAGAATCGGATCGACCGCGACGTACTCGTAACCATCCTTGCGCCGCACGCCGTACCAAAACCGCGGGCCGCCGTCGATCCATTGGGGCGGGCCGGGCAAGTCGCGGATGCAGTCCGGCAACTCGGTCGCGAGTCGGGTGGCCCGTTCGTAATCGGCTTTCGTCCCTTGGGCTCGAACGGCACCGACCGACAGAAGGGCAACGCAAACCGCGGCGACTCGACGCATGGGATAGCTCTTCGCAAATGTGATCGACAGCGATAGAAATAAGGTAGCGGGGATGCCCGCATGTCATCCGGGCGGGCATCTCAGACTCGCGCGCACGATCAAATCGAGGATTTCTCCCTTTCGAGTCCCGCGAATTTCGTTCATCCTGTGAGATACTTGTCCGCACCGAGGATCACCGTGGATCATTCACCGATGCGACTCTCCCGACGGGAAATGGTACAGGTCGGTTTCAGCGGTGCCCTCGGGCTAACGTTGCCGGGGCTGCTGCGGGCGGCGCCGGCGCGGCACGCCGATTCGTGCATCGTCATCTTTCTAAACGGAGGCCCCAGCCACCTCGACATGTGGGACATGAAGCCGGATGCCCCGGCCGAGGTCCGCGGGGAGTTCAAACCGATCGCCACGTCCGTGCCGGGTATCTTCGTCTCCGAGCACCTGCCGAAATTGGCCAAGGGCATGGACCGCTGCGCGCTCGTGCGCTCGGTTCACCACAGCGTCAACAACGCCCACGCCGCCGCGGTGTACTGCGCGCTCACCGGCCACGACCGCGGAGAAAAAGGGGGCGGGGCCGCGCCGACCGACTACCCGGCCATCGGCTCGGTCTTGGGGTTGAAGCGACCGCCCGCGACGGCGATGGTGCCGTTCGCCGCGCTGCCGTACATCACGAAGGAAGGCGCCGGCGGTCCGCCTCAACCCGGCTTTTTCGGCGGTTGGCTCGGCCGCAATCACGACCCGCTGTTCGTGCTCCGCGATCCGAACGCCCCCGATTTCAAAATCCCCGAATTGGTCTTGCAAGACGAAACCCCGCCGGACCGATTGCGGGGTCGGCAAGATTTGTTGAACGCCATGAGCGGGGCGAAATCGAAGGACGCCGTCGCCGCGGAATTGACCGGTCTGCAGCGCAAAGCCTTCGACTTACTCACGACCCCGGCCATGCAGAAGGCCTTCCAGATCGACCGCGAGCCGCCCAAACTGCGGGACGCCTATGGACGCAACATCTACGGCCAGAGCGTGCTGCTCGCCCGCCGGTTGATCGAAGCCGGAACGCGCCTCGCCTGCATTTCGTGGGCGCCGGATGCCAACGCCACTTGGGATACCCACGGCGGCAACTTCGCCAAGCTCAAGGGCGGGTTGCTACCCCAGCTCGATTCGGCGGTTTCGAGTTTGCTCGACGATCTCGTCGACCGCGGGATGCTCGAGCGAACCCTCGTCGTCGTTATGGGGGAGTTCGGCCGGAGTCCGAAAATCAACAAAGACAATGGCGGCCGCGACCACTGGAACTTCTGCTACAGCCTGCTATTAACGGGCGGCGGCATCAAAGGCGGGTATGTCCACGGGGCCAGCGACTCCATCGGCGGGCGACCGAGCCGCTCGCCGGTAACCCCGGCAGACATCGTCGCCACCATCTACCAGTGCCTCGGATTGTCGGCCGACCTCGAACTCCGCGACAACCAGAACCGCCCCTATCAGTTGGTCCCGTGGGGCAACGCGATTCCCGAACTCCTCGCCTGACGGAGTTTCGACCGTCACTTTTTGCCCGCCGGTTCCGTGAAGCGCTCGATGATTTTCTGCGTCTTGATCTGGTCACCGACGACCGTGAGCAAGTCGTTGATATTTTTGGTGTGGACTTCGAAGATGCACAGGGCCATCTCGTTCTCGGTGCGCTCGCCGTAGACGACTCGTCCTTTGTTCCCGGAGTTGTCGAACCTCGCTTCCATTTTCAATTTCGTCCCCTTGGGCAACGTGAACGGTTCGCGGTAGAAGTAGTTGTCTTGCTGGTTGAAGTCCCACTTTTTCACTTGGACCATCGGTCGAATTTCCCCGCTGGGCAGTTCGGCCCAGCACTTCATCTCGGTGCCCAAGCGGTGCATATGCGGGGCGGTCAGCACGAAGGTCACGTCCGTCGGTAGTGTATACTCGGCCTTGCGGAGATAGTCCTTTTCGCCGGGTGCGATGTCGATCTCCCAATTCTCGACGGTCAACCCGAAGAGGACTTTGTCCACCGGCTTTTTGGCGAAGTAGACGCCGACTTCGGTGCGGTCGGTTTCCTCTTTGCCGCTCGGGTGGTAGTGCATTTGCAGCACCGCGTCCGAACCCTTGGCCAAGAAACGCCCCATCCCATCGGGGACGCGCCGGACCGTCGTGCCGGGGGCGAAGCCGCCGAGGGCCCCGCTGGGCAAAAACCCGACGCCCCCCTTGAACGACTCGTAGCCCGGCTTGCCGTTTTGCCCGTCGAGCTTTTTCGCGGTGCCGCCGCCGTCGAGATAGCAGATGGCGTGGTGGAGTACCTTCCGATTGCCGGGTCGAACCTCGATGGCCGCGACCATCCGGTCGACTTTGTTGTCGGTCAAAGGAATCCAGAAATTGCGGATGATGTCCGGTCCGTCCGCGGGGATCGTGAACGCTTTCGGCATCCGGATGACGAGGTCGGGTTCGCCGAGTGCCCAGCCGTCCGGGTATGTCAGCTCGGGCAGCGCATCGGCCGCACTTCCTTCCGGGGCACCCTGCTTCACCCACGCGGCGACGGTCGCAATCTCGGTTTTGGTGGGTCGGCGCTCGCCGAGGAAGTGACCGTAGTTCGGCACCGCCTTCCACGGCGGCATCGCCCCGCCCTCCATTTCTTGCAGCAACTGCTTGGCCTTCTTCTTGGCATCGGCGAATGTCAAGAGACTGAAAGGTGCGACTTCGCCGGGGCGGTGGCAATCCGCGCACTGCGCCCGCAGGATCTAGGCGATGTGCCGGTGGTAGGTCACCGTCGCGGGGGCTTCGCCTTCCTTCAACAGCTCGTCTTCGAAGTGGCAGCCGATCGGCTTCGTCGCGGCAACCGCCACCGCTTTCCCGGCCGCGATGGCCTCGATGGCGTCCCGGAGGTCGTGCGACTGCACGGTCGCTTTGGGCTTGCCAGGAGCTTCGTACCAATCGTCGACGCGACCCCGGTAAAGAAGTTCACCGCTCGGCTTCAAAACGAACGCCTCGGGGACGTGCGTCGGTTTCAATTTCGACGCGAGTTCGGACGCGCCGTCGAATAGGACAGGGAAGTTCAGCTTGTACTCGGAGGCATATTTCGCCGCGTCGGCCCGGGTCGACGAACTCCCCGAAACGATCCCGTAGAACTCGACCGAATTGGGCAAACCTTCGACGAGTTTGTTCAGCGTCGGTGCGTATCGTTGGCAGAGCGGGCACTCCGGCCCGAGGAAGACGAACATGATCGCCCGCCCGTTCGGCGTCTCGCCGATGGATCGAGGCTTCCCGGCGGTGTCGAGCAACCGCGGAAAGTGCACCGGTTCCGTAGCGAATGCCGGGGCGGTGCTGGCCAAGAACAAAATCATTGTCAGTGCGCGTTTCATCGGTTGGCACCTCGGTGGGAATCTCGATTTGTTATTTTGTACCCGCGATCAATCCTTCGGTGGGGCTGCTGGCGTTGGCGTAAAGCCTTTTGGGGATGCGCCCCGCGAGGAAGGCCAACCTCCCCGCTTCGGTGGCGTAGCGCATCGCCCACGCCATGCGGAGCGGGTCGGCCGCACTCGCGATGGCCGTGTTCAACAGCACGCCGTCGCAGCCGAGTTCCATGGCGGCGCTCACATCGCTCGCGGTGCCGACGCCCGCATCGACGATCACCGGGTAATCCGGGTCGTTTTCTTTGAGATATTCCAAACAAATGCGGATGTTGTTCGGGTTCAAGATGCCCTGCCCGCTGCCGATGGGGCTCCCGGCCGGCATGACGCTGGCCGCGCCGGCCTCTTTGAGGCGCTTCGCCAAAATCGGGTCATCCGAAGTGTAAACGAGAACCGTGAAACCTTCCCTCACGAGAATCTCAGTCGCTTTCAGCGTGTCGATCGGGTCGGGCAACAGGGTGCGTTTGTCTGCGAGGCACTCGAGCTTGACCCAGTCGGCGCCGGGATTTTCGAGGTTGGTCAGCAGTTCCCGCGCGAGCCGGGCATGGCGGATCGCATCGTCGGCGCTGAAGCAACCGGCCGTGTTCGGCAGAATCGTCAGCTTCGTGAGATCGAGCGAATCGAGCAGGCTATTGCCGTCTTTGTCGATGAGCCGTTCGCGCCGGACGGCGACCGTCGTCACCTCGCAACCGCTCGCGATCAGGCACTCCTGCATGAGGCCGCGCGAAGCGTACTTCCCGGTGCCGGTGAAGAGCCGGGAATCGAAGCGAAACTTGCCGATGACGAGCGGTTTGTCCGCCGGGGGCTCGGAGCGTTGCCCACCACCGACGAGCGTGACGATTTCGACTTCGTCGCCGTCGTTTAGGGTGTGCTGTTCTTGCGAAGCCCGCGGCACGACGACGCGGTTGACTTCAACAGCGAGCTTCTTGGAGTCCTTGCCGAGACTGCGGAGCAGTTCCGCGATGCGTAGCGGCGCGGGGTAGGTACGCGGTTCGGAATTCAGCGTGATGCGGGGCATATTGGAGCCGTTGGTGAAACGCTTAAAGTTTGCCAGTGTAGAACACTTGGCTGACTTCGATTGTGCTTTGTTGAAAATCAATCGAGAAGTAGAAAGTCAAAGGGCTGACGATGCAAATGCGAGTTCGATTCTGCCGAGATTCGCTACAGCTTAATGGGTCGGAACTCAACATCACTTGAACCTCTCGGAGCGACCGGATCAGGTCGCCTTTAGCCTGTGGAAACTGAGTGCAAATCCGCTTGAGCTGTTCAAAAGCGACGGTGGAATACGCGATCGAGTACATCAGCTCTCCTCGATCATCTTGATAACTTCGTCCATCGAATACCTGATGGGGTTGGCCAAAGCCGCCCGGTTCGCCTCCTCATCCATCAGGGCGAAGGCGAGATCGTACATCGCGCGCTTCAGTTGCTTCTCGCGCTGCTCGTGCTCGGCTTGCGACAACAGCACAGCGAAGACCTTGCCGTCGGCTCCGGACACGGCAACCTGCCCTCCGGCGGCGGCGAGTTTGACGGCGATGGATGGATCGAGTTCGATGGTCGTCATGGCGATTCCCCTCCGGTTTCCATCATTCTACCAAGTGTCTCTCCTGTTCGGGAAGCACGTCGCAGTATAAACCGATCCTCCACCGATCTCACGGTTTTTCGCGATGCCGCACCGCCCGCCTTACGCCGAATTCGCGGACCTCGCCGAATCGCACTCGGTTGTCCCCGTCTACCGCCAGCTTGTCGCCGACACGCTGACGCCCGTATCGGCCTTTTGCAAAATCCGGGGCGACGGTTGGGCCTTCCTCTTCGAAAGCGTTGTCGGCGGCGAGCGCGTCGGCCGCTACAGTTTCCTCGGCGCCGGGCCGTTTCAGTCCTTCGAAGCTTACGGGAACCGCGTCCGCGAACAGAGCTCGGCTGGCGAAGTCGTCGAACACGAACACGCCGATCCGTTGAGACTGCTCGAAGAACGGATCGCCGCGTTCCGGGGGCCCAATATCCCCGGCCTGCCCCGGTTCTGCGGCGGCGCCGTCGGCTTCGCCGGTTACGATGCCGTGCGGTACGTCGAGAAATTGCCGAACGCCCCGCCGGACGATCGCGGCATCCCCGACCTCTGCTTCGGCTTCTACGACCGCATGGTGATCTTCGACCACATCAACAAGACGGTCTGCGTCGTCGCCCACGCTCGCATCGAACCGGGTGTCGATTGGAATGAAGCCTATCGGAGCGCCTGCGAGGCGGTCGATGCCCTCGTCGAGCAATTGCGTGCCCCGACCCACGATCTCCCGTTGGCCGACATCGACATTCCGAAATCCTATTCGCTCCCGCAGCGGTTCCATTCGAACTTTTCGCGGGAATCGTGGCACGCCATGATGGCCAAGGGCGTTGAGTACATCCTCGCCGGGGACGTTTTCCAATACGTGCCGAGCCAACGCTTCGAGACGACGACGACCGCGGAGCCGTTCGATATTTACCGCGCGCTGCGGGTCATCAACCCGAGCCCCTTCATGTTCTACGTCAGCGCGGGGCCGACCACCCTCGTCGGAGCGTCTCCGGAAATTCTGTGCCGCGTCGAGGACGGCATTATGACCGTCCGCCCGCTGGCCGGAACGCGCAAGCGCGGCGCCACGCCCGAAGCCGATGCCGCGCTCGCGGTCGAGTTGCTAGCCGACCCGAAGGAACGGGCCGAGCACATCATGCTCGTCGACCTCGGCCGCAACGACGTCGGCAAAGTTTGCCGGCTCGGCTCTGTCAAATTAACGGACTTGATGGCGGTCGAGCGCTACAGCCACGTTATGCACATCAGCAGCACCGTCACCGGGGAATTGCTGCCGGGGATGAGTGCGTTCGACGCCATGCGCTCCGCGTTGCCGGCGGGCACCCTCAGCGGGGCGCCGAAAGTCCGGGCGATGGAAATCATCGACGAGTTGGAACCGCACCGCCGCGGACCCTACGGCGGGGCCGTCGGCTACATCGACTTCAGCGGGAATATGGATACCTGCATCGCCCTGCGGACGATGGTACTCCAAGGTCAAACGGCCTACATCCAAGCCGGTTGCGGCGTCGTTGCCGACAGTAAGCCCGACGACGAGTACCAAGAGACGATCGACAAAGCGATGGGCTTGATGCGGGCGCTCGAAGTCGCGGAGACGCAGTTGTCGCGGTAGGAAAATGATTCCGACCGGATGTGTGGCACCCCACTTTGGAACCATTTGGAAGAATTGGACCCGAGGCGAAGAGGACACGACAATCGCTGCACCTAATTGCCGTGATATTCGTGGTTGCTCTAACCCTGTGATGTACGTGGAGCGTTGCCAATCGATGAGCAGTCTCATCCAAAAGACCGGGTACCCGCCTCCCGAATGGCTCAAGACGAATTTATCGATTTGCAGCGCCGAAGAAGAACTGTGCCGAGAAGCCACTGAGTTTGGCCATTCGATTTCGCCGCACTGGCAGGCGCAGTGGAACGAGTTCAAACGGATTCTGCAAGCCGGCGACGTCCTTTGGTACTTCGAGCACTTTCCGGAGCCCTTCAGCGGTGCGGCCGGCTACTGCATCGTGCGTTCCAATGTCTCTATTACTTCGATCACCACGAAACGAGCGTAGTAGCTTAATCAGGTTTCTGGGCGGACGGCGGCAGATATACGATCATTCGTCCATTGGATCTATTCCCACCCTGTAACAGTTGTTCCGATTGCACCGGTCGTATCGTCGCGCGTCACAGTCGCGCGGATCCGCGCATCCGGTAAGCGGTAGCGATTTTTCCGGCCCATCCCCCATCGCCTACGACCCGCGCAGACCATCCGCACGGTAGAATTCCACGCTACCCCAGACGGTACAACCGGCCCGCACGGATCAACCGGGCCCGATGCGAGACGCCTCGGCCTTTGCGGGGCGGTTCCGCTTCAAGGATGGGCTCTGCCTCGCACGATGATCGTTGCAACAAACGCGGTTGTCTCGGGACTATGGGTTGGCGCTGGTGAGCCGATGACCCGATGCGGACGAATGACCGGAGAGATCGCCCCAGTTCCCCGAATCCACAGGAACTGCTTATCTTACGGGCGCGATCCGGTCGATGAAATTCGCGTCGGAACCTCAGCTTACCGCCGTCGCCCGAAATCACGAGCTGCCGTCAGCGGCGAACCCGCGGAGATCCCGCGGAAGGTTCTGCCGAACCCTCATTGGCCCCGGTTCCCCGTCGCTTGCCCCCGCATGCGAGGGGTGACACCCGCCCGGTCGACCGGTTCAACGGATTGAACACGGAGGCCGTGCGGACACCCCTACCGGGGACACGCGTTCGTAATGGAGTGCCCATGGCCATGAAAAAAGTGTTTACGACTGGGCAAGTCGCCAAGATTTGCAAAGTCGCCCCTCGGACTGTGTCCAAGTGGTTCGACAGCGGCCGGCTCAAGGGGTATCGCATCCCCGGCAGCCAAGACCGCCGCATCCCCCGCGAGCAGTTGATCCGGTTCCTCAAGGACCACAATATGCCGCTGGGCGATCTGGAAGAAGAGGAACTCCACAAAGTGCTGCTCATCGGCACGGAGAAACTCTTCAACGATCGGATCAAGGAGCTGCTCCCGGACGCCGAAGACTTCAAATTCGAGTACGCCAGCAGCGGTTTCCAAGCGGGCAGCTTGGCGCACAGCTTCAACCCGGATTCGATCGTCATCGACCTGTCGCTGGGTCGCAGCGAATCGATCCAGATCACCGCGAACCTGCGGAAGATCGACTCCTACTCGAGCACGCTCATCATCGGGCTGGCGGGCGAAGACGAAGCCGAACCGGAAAAACTCAAAGAGTACGGGTTCGACGACATCTTCAAGAAGCCGTTCGACGTCGCCCTCCTCGGCGAACGCGTCCGGACCCTGGCCGAAGCCAAGCGCGAAAGCTGATCCCCCATCGGCTCCGCGCGGAGGGTCGGGGCCGCGTCCCCACCGGTCCCGACCCGCACCCGACGGCCCCGCATCACCGAGAAGGATCTCGGCGCGGGGCCGCTCGGCGTTGCACGGCTTGGGAAAAATCATTCGGGCAAGTGAGTGGAAAATGAAGGTTGTTGCAAATAGAGGAGAAGTGAAAAGTGGTCACTCCCAGGGTTGAACTGGGGACCTAGCGATTTTCAATCGCTCGCTCTACCGACTGAGCTAAGTGACCTGAGAGTAGCACCGACATACCGATTTATAGGCCCCGGATAAAGGATGTCAACCAGCATTCGCAGGTTCGCGCCGGTTTTGGGACTTGGCGCTAATTGTCATCTCGCGAGTAACCCCTCCATCGGCCACGATGCCATTCGCTTGCCGCGGTCCGAAATCGGCCGTAGAATGCGGCAAACACCGGCAACTCGCGGAGTAGAAAATGGATCGGAAGACCTTCATCGCAATGATTCGATCGTTCCGAGGGCGAAAACCGTTTCAGCCATTCACTGTCGTCACGGTCAGTGGTAACCGGTACGAAGTCGATCACGCCGAGGCGATTGTCGAACGCGATGGCACGGTGGTGTTCCTCGCCCCCGGCGGCATTCCGGTTTTCTTCGATTACGAAGGCATCAGCGAAGTCATCGGCGATCTTGCCAATTCCGTGGGTGGATAGTCACTGCGCCGTCGCCAACTCCAAGCTCACCCTTGCCGCCTCGTCGCTCAGCTTGTGCAGATCTTGCGAAATCCGCATGCTGCAGAACTTCGGCCCGCACATGCTGCAGAACTTCGCGCTCTTGAACACTTCCTGCGGCAGGGTTTCGTCGTGCATCCGCCGGGCCGTCTCCGGGTCGAGGCTCAGCTCGAACTGACGGTTCCAGTCGAAATCGAACCGGGCCTTGCTCAACTCGTCGTCCCGGACGCGGGCGTTCTTGCGGCCCCGAGCAATGTCCCCGGCGTGCGCCGCGATCTTGTACGCGATCACCCCTTGGCGGACGTCGTCTTTGTTCGGCAACCCGAGGTGTTCCTTCGGCGTCACGTAGCAGAGCATGGCCGCACCGGCTTCCGCGGCCAAGGCCGCGCCGATGGCGCTCGTGATGTGGTCGTAACCCGGTGCCACATCGGTCACGAGCGGCCCGAGCACATAGAACGGCGCCTCGTGGCAGAGTTCGCGTTCCTTCTCGATGTTCATCTTCACGAGGTGCATCGGGATGTGCCCCGGCCCCTCGATCATCACTTGGCAACCGTTTTTCCAAGCTTTCTTGGTCAGTTCGCCGAGCGTGGCCAGTTCCGCGAATTGGGCCGGGTCGTTAGCGTCGGCCAAACTGCCGGGGCGGAGACCGTCGCCGAGGCTGAAGGTCACGTCGTAGGCGCGCATGATTTCGCAGAGTTCGTCGAAGTGCGTGTACCACGGATTCTGCTGATGGTGGGTCACCATCCACGAGGCCATCAACGAGCCGCCGCGGCTGACGATCCCCGTGATGCGGTTGCGCGCCAACGGAACGTGCTCCAGCAGCACCCCGGCGTGGATCGTCATGTAATCAACGCCCTGCTTCGCTTGATGTTCGACCATATCGAGCAGCATGCGGGCGGTGATGTCGCGCGGGTCTTTGACGTTCTGAATGATCTGATACACCGGCACCGTGCCGATGGGCACCGGCGACGCGGCGATGATCGCTTGGCGGATGCCGTCGATGTTGCCACCGGTCGACAAGTCCATGACGGTGTCCGACCCGAGATGCACGGCCATGTGCAACTTCTCGAGTTCGTCGTCGACTTTGCCGGTCACGGCCGAGTTGCCGATGTTGGCGTTGATTTTGCACTTCGAGGCCACGCCGATGCACATCGGTTCGAGCCCCTTTTTGAGGTGCTCGACGTTGGCCGGGATGACCATGCGACCCCGTGCGACTTCGCTGAGGATCAATTCCGGGTCGAGGTCTTCGCGCGCGGCGACGAAGGCCATCTCGGGTGTGACGGTGCCCTTCCGGGCGGATTCGAGTTGTGTCATTTTCGATTGCGGATTGCGGATTTGGGATCTCAGATTTGAAGAATTGGGATGCGGAGCGATTTTGTAATCCGCAATCCCAAATCGCCAATCCGAAATCGAGTCGCCTTCCTACCCCGGCTTCGGCCGGCGCAGGTTCGAAGGGTTTGATCTCAGCCCCCGGAACAACCGGCGGCACCCCTGGCGGAGTCTATTGTAGGACTCGAACTCCGGAATTTGGAGTGCGGAGTTCGAGAACGGCGATTCTCCAACTTCGATCCCGGCATTTCGCCCTTAAAACCGCACGCCCAGCGTGAACATGATGTTGATGTCTTGGATGTCGCCGTCGAGGGGCGGGATGAGGTTGGTCCAGTTGTAGGTCCACTCGGCGCGGACGCCGGCGAGGAGGATCCAACCGCCGAAATCCTTTTCCCAATTCAGGGCGGTGCCGAGGTAGACGCCGTGGTAAATGCCGTGGTGCCGGCGGTAGCCGCCCGGATCGCCCGCCGGTTCGTAGCCCACGCTCGCGGTGCCCCAACGGCCGCCGACGTCGGTCCCGAATCGCCAGTTGCTCTCCGCAGTTTGCCCGACCGGGCCGGGGCCGTTGAGGAACCAATCTCGCCCCAGACCGAAGTTGAAACTCGAGCGCCGCAAGTTCCGAATCCCGAGCGGGATGGTGCCGGTGTTATTCGGATCGGCGCCCTTCAAACTGCCGACTTCAACGAGCACCGGGTTTTCGAGGCGGTTCCCTTTGTTGTAGGTGTTCCCCAAACCGAGATCGAGCGTCCACGCGGCGTCGCCGGCTTGGTTGAACAGTAACGTCCGCGAACCGATTTGATTCACCCAACCGGTTTGCAACGCGCCGTTGAAACCCCCGGCGTGGCCCAAAATCGAGGGGCCCGAGCGCGCGTAGAGTTCGTACGTGACCGGCCCATTCGCGCCGACGCCGAGGGCTCCGGCGGGTTGGTCGCCGCACCACGGACTGTAAACAGCGCCGGGAATTCCTTGGGGTGCCGAGCCGCTGGCGGGCGGCGCCATCGCGTCGGTCGGGGTCAAGATCGACATCGCCGGCAATTGGCCGAAACTCGGCGCCGGTTGCGTCGGCTCGGTGCGGAAGAGCGGACTCTGTGCGGAGACCGACGCCGACCCGCACGCCACACTCAGGCCCGCGAGGAGAATCCGAAACGCTCTCATGCCGTGCCCCGTCTGCTCGGTTCCACCGCGCCCGCGAAAAAACCACGGATCGCGCTCGACACCGTTACATCGACCGAAAGCTAGGCGAACCTTAACGGTTTTTTCGGTCGCGACGATTCCGCAGGCCAACGGTTCGGCTCCATCTCGCCATCCTATAATCGACCTCATGGAAACGGTCGAACTCCGAGATGCCGCGTCGGCTCGCGAATACCTGCTGCAAGGGCTCTGGTTCCAACGCGCCCTCAAACCCGTGGCGAACACGGTGAAGCCGGCGCTCGAGTGGGCTTTGGAAGTGGCTTCATCGGGTCAGCCGCTGCCGCCCGTCGGTTTTTTGGCCGATGTCGGGGCCATCGCCTTCGGCGCCGAGTCGGGTAAGCTCGCCAAAGATGCCCCCGCGATCCCCGGTTGGCCGGTCGGGGCGGCGCGGAATTACGAAGATTTCCTCCTCGGGAAAATCTACGCCGATTGGACCTTCGAGCGCGCGGCCGAGGCGCTGCGCCGGTACGTGGGACACGACCGGGCCAAGGGGTTGGCCTACGTCGTCAAACAATTCCGGGAGCGGGCGAATCTCGGCGGGGTCGAACTGTCGCCGGGGGTCATCCGGGGATTGGTCGCGCGGTCCCCCGAAGAGAATCTGCGGGAGGGTTACGAGTCGCTCGAGCGCGACGGTCCATCCCCGCTGTTGCTGCAGCAGTACGACGACCTCACCCGCGCCGCCCGGCGGCTCGGGGAAATTCTCGGCGGGGAAGACGTGATCGCGCTCGAGCAGCGCACGGCGCTCGCCGACATGGGGGCGTATGTCGCGCACCGGCAGATTTTGCAAATCGCGGCGAAATTCGAATCCCGGTTGCCAGTGCGGCCCGCGCGGCCTTGGGCCGGGCGCAAAGAGGTGCCGACGCGCGTGCTCGACGAGGATCAATACCCCGTCGGCGGGTATTCGTCGATCTCGAACCGCGGGTCTATCGAGAGTTTGCTCCACTCGCAATTGGCCTACATGGAGACCGACGAAAGTCCCGATCTGTTCGACGTGAAGTACGTCCGCGACGAACTCTTTTTCTACGCGCGCGACGAGAACCAATTCCTGCGCCGCCGGCGGGTCTTCGTCTTCGTGCTCGACCCGTCGCTCGCTGAGGCGCGCTTCAAAGACCCGTCGCTGCCCTGCCAGCGGATCGTGCTGGTTCAAGCGCTGGTGCTGGCGCTCATCCGGAAGTTGTCGGACTGGTTGAGTCGAGATGCGTTGCGGTTCGTCTTGCTCTTCCCCAAGCCCGCGGAATCGTGGCCGTTGCTCGACGAGGCGAAGTTGCTGGAAGTCCTGTTGATTGAGCAGCGGGCCCGCGGTACGGCCGCGTTGGCTTACCCGGGCGGGCCGGAAGGCTCGATTCCCGCGACGATTTTGGACGGCGCCGAGGCAATCTCGAATTTCTGCATCCAGCTCGCGCGAACGGGCCAAGTCCATGTGCTCGAAATCGGTGCGACTCCGATATTGGCGAACGTCGATGGGCCAGTGCTGCACACGCTCGCGGTGAATTCCGACACGCCCGAACTCCGCGACGGTGACGGGCGACCCCACGAGTGGAACGCGGACGACGCCTTCGACGATTGGGTCGAGGCGCTCCTGCGCATCCTGCAATTATGGGTTTGAGAAGCTCCGTTACTTCGTCGGCGCGACCACCGCCGTCGCGCAGGGCACTTGCGGGCTTTTGCACGGCCCGCATTGATCCTTGTTCTTGCGGCGGTTGCAAAAGTCGTCGAGGGGCGATTGCGACGGCACGTAAATCCGATCGCCCGGTTGCAGTTGGTAATTCGTGGCGGTATCCCCCAACTGGATAATTTGGTTGTAACAGACCGGCAGCACCACCCGGCAGCCGTCCGCCGGCGTCGGCCGGGACAGGATGATCTTCTTCATATCGGCCTGGCGGGTCAGCCCCCCGGCCGTTAGGAGTCCATCGAGGACCGTCTCTCTGCCGGCAAGCGGATAAGCGCGCGGCGCGTTCACTTCGCCCAACACGTAGAAGACTTTGCTCTCGCGGCCGATCAACCGCACCGTGATCGGCACTTTGTCTTTGGACCGTGCGTCGATCCATTTCTTGAGATCGACTTCGATCTGCGGGATCGTCTTCCACGCGACTATCGGCCTTCCTAGTGCACCTAAGTCGATGGTGCCGTCTTGCAGCACCGGTTGATTCCCCGGCAGGCGGATCGGTGAATCAAGGTCGGTGGGTTCGACCGACAGCGTGTCGCCCGGCTCGACGATGTAAGCCGCGAGCGAGGCTTTATCGAGCTCCTTCGGCAGCGTGGCCGGATTGACTGCGGCTTCCCGGAACTCGCCGGCCGGTTTGATGAGCTTGTGGACCGGCGGCGTGAAACCGAGCGTGGAAGCGACGGTATTGCAGCCGGTTCCCGAGATGAGAAAAGCCAAGGCGAATGTCACGGGGAAGGGTCGTAATTGCAATAGCATGCTTCTCTCCACGGGGAACCGTAGAGATAAAGTCGGTCGAACGGGTCGTTCTTCTTAAATGGATCGGACGGATGGGAGGAGCGAGTCCGTCCGCAAGAGCACGGACTCGTCAATCGATCGGTGTTCCAGTTACATGCGCAAGTGTGCCGGCACCCCGTTGTGATCCGCGCCGCTGATTCGATTCGTCACTTGTGTTTCGGCGGGGGGCGATCCGAGCAGCGTTGGCAATGCCCGCTCGACGGTTTGCTGCAAGGACGCGGACGCAGTCGCGACAGCCACTTCACCGAGCTTCCGGACTTCCTCGGAAACCCTATCGGAAAGCTTGCCCACGATTTGGTCGAGCCACCCGGGCAACTTCATCGGAGCCGCTGCCGGTGAGGATGCAGGCGTCGCGGCGAAAGTCGAAGGGGCTGATTTCGCGCGCGGGGGCTCGGGTGGGGCGTACGAGCGGCGGAATAAAATCATCCCCCCGATAAAGCCGAGCGCAGCCGCGCCGCCGATCATTGCCCAAGGGCGATCTCGCGTATGCTGAGACACGTCGAACGTCGCCTTCATTTGTTCGGTGACGCTCTCTTTCACTTCCGCGAAACTGTCTTTCATAGTCGCAATGGTATCGGGCACAGCCGTTTTGACTTGCTCGACCATGTTCGTGACAGTCGCGGTCGCACTTTGGATGGTGTCGGTAACTTGAGTTTCGAGCGCACTCACTTTTTGCGCTAAGGAATCACGCGTTTCGTTCATCTTCTGTTCGATCACTTCGGTGGATTCGTCAGGCATGATACGGTCTCCTGAATGGCGTTGAAGGCTTTGTCGGGGAGGGGATTGTAAGAGGCGAGCAAACGCGAGCTGATGATCATGGAGATTCCGCCGAGCAGCAGGACGACTCCGGCGACGATGGCCCAACTGGCCCACATGGGGCAGCCCGTGAGCTGTTGAAGGAGATAGACCGCGGCGACCAACAGCATCACGACGCCGGCGAAAAGCAACAGCGCGCCGATCCCGAAATACTGGGCCACTTGTCGCGTGCGGCGAATGTCTTCCAAAAACTCGGCACGCACAAGGTCAACTTGTTGGCGGAACAAGAGTTGCGCGTCGGCGATAATGCCCGAGAATAGTTCCGTCAGGCTCGATCCCTTCGGAGTTCCGTCCGTCGGCGTTTCGGCCGTGGCGATTTCCGTTTGCATCTGTCGACTCCGATTGAAAGTTGTACCGGCAAAATGCAATCCGCGTGCCACTGACGTTTCAAATAAAAAGGCCCGGCCCGGAATCGCTTCCGGGCCGGGCTACATCGTTCACGAGTCGATTACGTCCTTACGGCGCCGATCAGTTCCTTCACGGCTGCGTGAGTGTCTTGTTTTTCTTCGCGCTCGATGGCCGGACCACCTTCATCTTCCATCCTGTTCACCGCGTCGCGGTCTTCAATGGTATGCACCGTCGGCAGAAGCGCGAAATCTCCGCGGAGAACCCGCAGCGCCATCTTTTCCCGTTCGATCTCGGCCCCCGAGCGCAGGCCGAACGAATGGAACATCTCGCCGATCAGAGAAGTGCGACTGAAAAGGTATTGAAGCATCACGGCGCCGCCGACGATCGGCAAAACGAGCCAAATCAGACTGAGTGTCAGGCTGAGGGCCATGCCGCCGACAATCAAAACGCCCGCGGTGGCTTTCGCCGCGCGACCGGCCGTCCACTCGCTTTCGAGTGAATCGAGACGTTCGGTAATGGCGGCAGGGCCACCGTCGATCACGCTTTTCAATCGGCATTCCAGTGCCGCTTCCCCCTTCAACGGGGAGCAGGCCGCATCCGCAGAAATCGGGGGAGTGAGAAGTGAAGCCATGGTGGACTCCTATCGGGGCAGTTCAGTCCGGTGTGAACATCCTGACCGAAATCGAACCGCCGATGGGGATAGCCGTACATCCTGGGGCCGAATGCCATGCACGCAAACCCGGTGCCGGTCGGTTACGTCAAAGCCCGCGGCGAACGGCCGAAGATCAAAGAAGCGACGAAGACGATGATGAACACGATAAACGTAATTTTTGCAGCCCAAGCGGCCACTCCTTCTAGGGCCGTGAACCCGAGGACGGCGGCGACGAGGGCGATGATCAAAAACAGAATGGCCCAGCGTAACATGGCTAACTCCGATAGAGGTGTGGAATAATATCCGCAACGAGCATTTGGCGTGCCGAACCCTTTTCCATGATGATGCGGCCAATACCGTTCAGATTGAGCCGATGAGTTCGCAATGCATGCGCAGCCAACTGCCCATCCGCATTCGGGGTAGAAAACGAAAAAGCCCCGCCCATCTTGCCATGGCGGGGCTCGAGGAGAGGCGTTCGAAATCAGTCGGCTTGATCGGAGATTTTCTGGCCGGCTTTCTCGACTTTTTCTCCCGCCGCCGCGGTGGCATCTTTCGTTTTATCCTTCGCTTTGCCCGCGAGCGACTTGGTTTTGTCGCCCACGGCATCCGCCGCATCCACCACGGCGTTTTTGGCGTCTTTGGCCTTTTCGACCACGGCGTCTTTAGCATCCTCAATTTTTTGCTGGATCGACATGCGGGAACTCCGGTCGGTTTTGCGATTGACCCGGACCGACATGGCCCGGGTATATCGATAATTATGCAAGGCCTGTGCCGAGGTTCGGAGAGCTATTCGCACGGCCCGGACGCTTGCGCCTTCAACTCCGGGTCGTCGGGTATACAACATCAGTGGATGTTCCTCCCCCCCACTCCCGCGAGGTTTCTCGATGGCCAAGGCACGCATCTCCATCGGCACTTGGGCGTACATCTTCAATCAGGAAGTGCCGACGAACGACTTCCACACCATTTTGCACAAGCTCGAAGACCTCGGCTACGACGGCGTCGAACTCGGCAGTTTCGGCCCGCACCCCAGCCCGGCCTCGCACCCGACCAAAGCGAGCCGGGCGAAGCTCAAAAAGGAAATCGCCGACCACGGCTTGGCCCTCTCCGGCATCGCCGTCGATCTGTGGGCGTTTAAAACCCCCGGCGTTAGCATCGTCGACGAAATTCCGGCGGCCTACCTGACGGCCTTCCTAGGCTGGTGCGCCTTCGCGTCGGAACTCGACGCCAAGACCATCCGCGTCGACACGGTTCTCGCGCCGACGTACTTCACCGACGATGCCGAAGGGAAGAAGCTCGGGGCCGAGAAAGGCTTCGATCGCTTCGTCGGCGTCTGGGACAAGTGCGCCAAGATCGCCGCGGACCACGACCTGAACGTCTGCTGGGAATTCGAGCCGGGGTTCGTCTTCAACAAGCCATCCGAAATCGTGGCGCTCGTGAACGCGGTGCGGGCCAAAGGGAACGCCAACTTCGGCGTGCTTTACGACACCTGCCACGCCCACATGTGCGCGGGCATCGGCGCGAACCAAAGCGGCGAGAAGCAAACCTTGCCGGGCGGGGCGATGGAACTGCTGGCCCAATTGAAGGGGACGATCAACCACGTCCACGTCATCGACAGCGACGGCAGCTTGAACGAGCACAACACGAGCACGCACAACCCGTTCGGCACGGGCCATTTGAACTTCGACGAACTCATCCCGGCGATCCGGGCCGCGGGCATTCCGAGCGATTGGTGGTGCGTCGATCTGTGCTTCTGGCCCAACGCCTGGGACGTAACGGCGCAGAGCAAGAAGTACCTCGATAAGATGCGCGACAAATACGCCGCGGCGTGAGGGGGAATGCGATGGTGGTCTTGGCGCCGAAACTTCCGGGCATCCGCACGCTCGCCGATCTGCACGAGCGGCTCGGGTGCGTCCCGCTGCACCGCATCCTGTTCGATCCGCTGCCCGGGACCGCCACCGAAGCCGACGCGTTGCAGTATTTGGAAAGGGGTGCGAAACGCCTCGTCGAACTCGTCGACGGCGTTTTGGTGGAGAAACCGATGGGCCAAAAGGAATCGCGGATGGCGCTGTTCCTGGGCGGCCTGCTCGTCAATTACTGCGACGAGCACGACCTCGGGTGGGTGAGCGGTGCGGACGCCGCCAGCAAGATGCGGGCGGGCAATGTCCGCCTCCCCGATATTTCCGTCTTCCCTTGGGAGATGTTCCCGGACAAAGAGATGCCGGACGAAGCTGTTTCCTCGATGTGTCCGTGGCTCGGGATCGAAGTGCTCAGAGAGTCGAACACGGACGCGGAAATCGCGCTCAAGCTCAAAGAATTCTTCGGATCCGGGATGAAACTGGCTTGGATCATCGATCCCGAAACGCGGACGGCCAAAGTCCACACGGCCCCCAAGCGATTCCGACTTTTGAACGAAAATTCTTTCCTCGAGGGCGACCCGGTCATTCCCGGATTCTCGTGTTTGTTGAAATCAATTTTCACCAAAGGGTCCCGGAAACCGAGAATCCGAAAGAAATGACTCTCCTCCGCACACTCTCCGCACTCGGGGCAATCGGCCTGATAGTGGTTGCGACCCGCGCCGCCGAGCCGGGCGCGCTCGAAAAAGCGATCCTCCCCATCGCCGAGGCGCACAAAGGCAAGATCGCGGTGGCGGTCAAAAACCTCGCCACCGGCGAGTCGTATCGACTGCGCGGCGACGAGGTCATGCCCACGGCGAGCTTGATCAAGATCGCCGTGATGATCGAGGTGTATCACCAGGCCGAAGATAAGAAGGTGAAGCTCGATCAAACGCTGACTTTGAAGGCCGAGGACAAAGTGCCGGGGGCGGGGATCTTGACGAGCCACTTTTCCAACGGCGCGACGTTCCCGTTGAAAGACGCGATCCGGTTGATGATGGTCTACAGCGACAACACCGCCACCAACCTAGTGCTCGACGTCGTCGGGATCGCGGCCGTGAACGACCGCATGGCGGCGCTCGGTCTGAAGGAGACGAAGATCAACGCGAAAGTGTACAAGGGCAGCACCACGAGCGTGGACAAGGCGCGCACGGACAAATACGGACTCGGCTCGACGACCGCGAACGAAACCCTAAAACTGCTGGAAATACTGCACGGGGGGAAGATCGCGTCCGCCGCGGCGTGCCGGACCATGCTCGGCCACATGGAGGCCAACGACGACAAAGAAATGGCCGTGCGGTACCTGCCGGCGGGCACGGTCGTGGCCCACAAAACGGGCGCGGTGAACAAATCGCGCACCGAAGCGGGGATCATCTACGTCCCCGATCCCGCCGATAAGAAGAAGAAAATCGCAATCGCCTTTTGCGTTCTCACGGACGGAAATGAAGACGTGCGCTGGGTGATCGACAACGCTGCGCAAGTGACCATCGCGAAGATCGCCAAGGCGGCTTACGACGCGCACGCGAACCCGGACAAGAAATAGAGCGAGGTTCCCATGGTCGCGCCCGCACCGATCCGAACGGATACTTTTGCCCAGTTGCACGAACGGTTGGGATTCGTGCCCCTCGACCGCATCGGGCTGAAACCGCCCCCGGGCGCGGCCACCGAAGCGGACGTGATCCGCTATCAGGAAGGCGAGCCCAAACGCCTGTACGAGCTGGTGGACGGCGTGCTCCTGGAGAAAACGATGGGGTCGCGCGAATCGTTCTTGGCGGGCTCGATCATCATGGCCTTCGGGTACTACCTGCGAGGCCGCAATCTCGGTATCGTCACCGCGCCCGATGGTCTGTACCGGATGCTCACCCGCAACGTGCGCATGCCCGATGTCACCTTCACGCCGTGGGCCAACCTCCCCGGGCGACGCATGCCGAAAACCAAAGTGTGGGGCGTGGTGCCGGGCTTGGCGGTGGAGGTGCTCAGCGATGCCAACACGGTCCAAGAAATGGAACGCAAGCTCGTCGAATATCAAACTCTCGGCATCGCCGTGATCTGGATCATCGATCCGCAGAGTGAGACGGCGACCGTCCACAGTATCGACGGCGGTGCGGAACGGTTGACGATATCGGACTCGCTCACAGCCGATAGCGTGCTCCCTGGCTTTTCGCTATCACTCGCCGAATTGTTCGCCGAGCCGATGCCCGACGAAGATCCCGTTTGACTCTCCCCCACTCCCCGAGGTGCCCGTCCGATGGCCAAGAAACCCTTCCGCGTCGGTATGATCGGCTACGGCTTCATGGGGCGCGCCCACACGAACGCCTACAAGCAAGTCGGCCAATTCTTCCCGTCGGAATACGAGGTGATCCTGCAAGCCGTTTGCGCCCGCGATGCGGCCAAGGCCCAAGCCTTCGCCGACCAGTGGGGATACGCGAGTATCGAAACCGATTGGAAAAAACTGATTGCCCGGCCGGACATCGACGCGGTTGACATCTGCGTGCCGAATAATTTGCACGCCGAGATTTCCATCGCCGCGGCGGAGGCCGGGAAGATGATCCTGTGCGAGAAGCCGCTGGCGATGAACGCGGCCGAGGGGCGGACGATGGTCGATGCGGTCGAGAAGGCCGGCGTCGCCAACATGGTCTGGTACAACTACCGGCGCATCCCCGCCGTGAGCCTGGCCAAGAAGCTCATCGACGAAGGCCGGCTCGGCAAGATCTTCCACTACCGGGCCAAGTTCCTCCAAGACTGGACGATCAAATCCGACTTGCCCCAAGGTGGCCAAGGGCTGTGGCGATTGGACGCCGCCGCCGCCGGAGCCGGCGTCTCGGGCGATTTGCTGGCCCACTGCATCGACACGGCCCTCTGGTTCAACGGCAGCTTGAGCAGCGTCTGCGCGATGACCGAGGTCTTCGTGAAGGAACGCCAGCACACGCTGACCGGGAAGATGGAGCAGGTGACCATCGACGACGCCTGCATCTTCTTCGGCAAGTTCGCCAACGGCTCGCTCGCCAACTTCGAAAGCACCCGTTATGCCCGCGGCCACAAGGCCCAGTACACGCTCGAAATCAACGGCGAGAATATGTCGTTATTGTGGGACTTGCACGACCTGCACCGCCTGCAAATCTTCGATTACAAAGACGACAGCGCCATCCGCGGTTGGAAGAGCATCCACGTGACCGACAACAGCCCGGACCACCCGTACATGGCCAA
>JAYSYN010000218.1:0-11994 GCA_043727575.1 Fimbriiglobus sp. | reverse complement strand
ACTGGAAACTGATGGTGGGCATCCGTGCCTCCGGGTGTCGGGTATGGGAAGTGAAGCCTACCAGATGGCCCGTGGCAAAATCGAGAGGTCTACCCTGTCCCGTCGCCCCGGCTCGGTTACCGCGTGCCCAGGCCCTCCCGCAAGACTCCGGTCCTTCACCTTTTCGGCGGTTGATTCGCGTTTTGCCACAGTAACTTCAGCGCTTCCTTGCCGGCGTTCAACGCTTGGCCGATGACCTTGCGAGTCTTGTCGGCGCCGGCTTCGGCGTGGAGCACCCGCAGGAATTGCACGCCGCGGGCATCGTCGAGTTGGTTCGCGAGCGCCGGCAGCAGTTCGTCTTTCACCCCGTACTCCCGGTCGTGGGCCGTACAGACCGGCACCGCGTCGACGACACCTTTGGCGAATTGCTCCTTCGCCGCGATCACCGCTTCGCGGATCGATTCTTCCTTCGGCCGCTCACCATTTTTCCATTCGTAAGGCGGTGCCCATTCCATCGCCGGCGTCAAACCGTCGATGTGAGAAAGAACCAGCACCACCGGCGGCAACTTCAACTCGGGTTTCTTGGCGAAGAGTGCCCGGACTCGTTCCAGAAACTCGACCTCCGGCTTGCGGGCCGCCGAGCGCGCCGGCACCACCAATAGCGCGATGTCCGACTTCGCAAAGGCGTCCGCCGCCGCCGCGACATCCGCGTCCCCGGCACCCTGGTACCCGAACCCGGCAGTGTCGATCAGCGACAGCGGTGTGAAGCCTTCGGGGTGCAGGTCGTAGCGCGTGGCGGACAGGGTCAGCGGCGTCGAGGCCACGCCGGCTTTCTGTTCGCCGAAGATCGCGTTGACGAGGCTAGACTTCCCGGCTTTGACCGGGCCGACGATGGCGATGGTGATCCGGTTCGGGTCGGTCTGGAGCCGCGCGCCGGTGGCGGCGGGGTCCGGCACGACCGTCACCTCGGGCGCGCCGGTGTCGGCCGGCGGGGCTTCTTTTTTCTCCAAGAGTTCGCGGTAGCGCTTGACGCCGACGCGCAACCGGCCGCTGTTCAATTCGATGAGATACTTGCCGAGTTCTTGGAGGTAAGTCGTGTAGAACCATGTGATGACGTTGTTCTGGACTTGTTTGAAAGTCGTCTGCAACCCGGCCTTCGTCGCCAGAATCTGCGCCCCGGCCCGGACGGGGTCGAGGATCGCGGAGAAGACCCAGTACAAGTTGCGGCCGCGCTCGTACCAATCGACTACCTGCTTGACCCGTTTGAAGTTGTCCACGCTGATGGCGTGGCTACCGGGGATGTACCGGTCGACGAGTTGCGCGAGGTCGGCCGCGACGAGTTCGGCGCAGGCCAGAATCTCCGGCAGGGTCAAGTGGCCGAAGGGGTCTTTGGCACCGGGGCGATAGATCGCCGCGACCTTCTCGACGAGCGTCTTAGCATCCGCCGCGTAGCGGTTCATGTCGCTCAAGTCTTTCTCCGCGAGCGGCGGCACGCTCTCGGAATAGACCTGCACCACGGCCCACGCTTCTTTGTCGCGTTCGGTCCAATAATTCGGCGCGTCGATCTGGCTCTTCGGCAAGATCAACGTTTTTTTGCGGCGCGTCCAGTGCCACGTCAGCCCGTAGGCCGCGAAGAAGCAAAGTGCCATCGGCCACCACGCGACGAACGTATAACCCCGATCCCAGAGGTGGTAAACGCCGGTGCCGATGAGGAAGAACACCGGCGCGGCGAACAGCAGCGCGACCGCGGCGATGCGGATCTTCGCGGCTCCGGGCAGGTGGAACATCATCTTCATGCGGGGGCTCCGGGGGTGCTGCCCCACTTGCGCTCGGCTTTGTTCATGTGGTCGCGGTAGATTTTTTTGATCGTCTCCGCATCCGGGGCGTGCCCGGCGTGGGCTTGCTGATCGTACTCGATGAACGCCCGGCCGAGCGCGTAGGTCGACGAATACGCCAACCCCGCCCCCACCGCGGAGCCGACGTACGGGATGAACTTGGCGATCTGCCGGATGGCTTGCTGCGCGAGTAGGCCGATGCCGATGGAGGCGGAGAGTTCGAGGAACCGCTTGCCGCCGCCGGGGCTACCCGACAGATCGGCGAGGGCTTTAACCATCCGGACTTGGATCGACGGCAGCACGAACAGATCGACGAATGGGATCGGGATCGCCCCGGCCGTCGCGGCGAGCGTGCTGTACCCGATGATCACCGGGATCGCCCGCTTCAAATAGATTTCTTTGAACTGAGCATTCACGCCGTCCAGTCGCAGCAGCGTTTCCCGGTAGGCCGCCGGCAGCAATTCGACAAGTTTCGCCTTCAGAGCGGCCCCGCCGTATTCGGTGTCGTCGAAGCCTTCCATCGGTTTGGTCAAGTCGATGGGCACGACGGCGTCGAACAAACCGGCGAACTCCGCTTTCTGCTTTTCGATCAAGCTCAGTGTCTCGGGCGGGGCTTGGAAGTACGGCTGCGGATGCTGTTGCTGCGGGTACGATTCGTGCAAACACGTCAGTGCCAAAACCACCGGACGGCGCGGGTTCACGGTTCGAACTTTGCGCAGGGCGTCTTTCAACCCGCCGTGGGCGAAGTCGCGCAGCCGGCAGGTGACGATCATGAGTTGGGCCCGGCCGTCGAACGAGGCGAGGTCCTCGGCCGGGTCGTACGACGGCTCATCGAGACCGCGGGTGTCGAGGAAAGTCAGCACCGGGGCGTCGTCGGTGGGGAATGGATAAATGCGCGACGTCTTCGTGCAGGGCCGGAAGCCGTTGCCGATGGCCGCGTCCTCGGCTCCGGTGAGGTAGCGGATGATCGAAGTTTTACCCGATTGTGTCTTGCCGAACAGCCAAAAGACCGGCGCCGGCGTCTTGGCGCGCACCTCCGCGATGTCGATCTCGCGGATCGGATCCGGCTTCCAAAATTGGCGCACACCGCGCCAGAAGCGGTCGAGCCGATTGGGTTGCTCAGGAGGGGGTTGCTCGCTCACGCCACGATCTCCGCGGTCATCGACTTGCTGGGGTGAACGGCCCCGAGGCCAGGCCCCGTCAGTTGTCCCGTCCGCAGGAAGCCGTTGGTCGTTTCGAACAACCCCGGGAAGCGATCCTTCCATTCTTCGTTCGCGGCGGGAACGAATTGCCGGGAATTCGCTTCGATCGCGGCGACGCCGGGGATGTGCGCCGCCAATCCCGCCGAATGGATCAGCGATGCCCCCGGGCACGTAAGGTCCTGCACGCAGCGGAACATCTCGAGGTGCAGAGCCGCCGCGGCGAGGAGGAGCGATTGCGTTTGCCCTTTGCAAGCCTTGAACGCCACCCCGGTGTAACCGAGGTCGCGGGCCAGCAACAGAGTTTCGAGATCGAGCAGCGATTCGTCGATGACGACCGGTTTCAACTTCGCGGCCTCGTGCATGCGGTTGCTCGGATTCGCACGCAAATCGCGGGCCGTGGGCTGTTCGACGTATTGAATCCGGTCGTAGCCCCGTCGGGAATCCACTTTCACACGCCGAAGGACTTCGAGAAGGTATTCGACGTTCGGGCAACGCTCATTGAAGTCGATCGAATAGTGGAACGCGCGCTCGGATGCCGTTTCCACGGCAACTCGATCGACGGCCACGATCCGGCCGACATCCCAATCGAGGTCGTCGCCGTTGAGCTTGATCTTCAAGTGCGTCAGCCCGTCGCGTCGGATCCAATCGATGAGGTGTTCCGGGCCGCCATCGCCGACCGGAGATGTCACCTCTGTGGCGGTCAACGGATCGAGGGCGCCGACGAGGTGATACAGAGGCAAGTCATCGCGGGGATTCTTGGTCAGGACATCTTGCAAGACGAACCCGCGGAAAGGGGCGCCCAAATACTCCCCGAGATCCTCATCGATGTAGGGCGGTTGATAGGTGTGATAACAGTTCAACCCGTGGGCCTTGCCGTAGGCGTCGTGGAGGGCCGCATCGAACGCGGAGTTGATCACCAGCACCGCGAGTCGCGGCATCTTGTCGGGGCGGGGCAAATCGCGCTCGAATTCGTGTCCGATCCGGATCGGGTGCCCCGTGTATTGACATTCCTCATAAACCGTCGCCAGCTTCGCCGCCAGCGCCTTCATGCCGTCGAGCGTCTGCGAATAGGTCAATTCCTTCGACGGCCAGGCCCACACGTTTCCGAGCGGCATCGACCCGAACCCCTCGGCGACGACGCCCGCGCCGGTTTCCACCGTCATCGTCACGTTTAGCAACGTCACTTCCGTCACCGGCACGCCGCCGAATTTCAGCGGGGTGCGGTAGCGGAAATCTTCGAAGCCGAAGTGCACGGCGCGGATGCGGACGTCGGTCGGTCGCATGGAAACTCCGGGCGGGACACTACAACTCTAATGTAGGGCCCTGCGACCGATTCCGAGATACTTCCCGATGATCCCCGATTGGCAACTCCCCCCCGGCGTCGACCGTGGCCTGCACGACTACTTCCGCAGCACCGACATGGTGCAGGGGTACGACGACATGATGGCGATCTCGCCGCTGGCCGCGGTCGATTGCGAATTCTGCGAGCGCTGGTTCCCGACCCCCGGACGATTGCTCGACCTCGGCTGCGGCACCGGGCGGCTCGGTCGGCGCTTCGGCCCCCGAGACTTCGACTGCGTCGGCGTCGATTTGTCCGAAGAAATGCTGGCCGTGGCGGAGTCGCAGAAAGCGACCGGGCGCGAAACCTTCGCGAAGGCGAACCTCGTCGAACTCGACGCGGAGGCATTCCGAAACTTCGACTACGCCGCTTGCCTGTTCAGTACCCTCGGCATGATCCGCGGCGGCGAGAACCGCGCGGCGGTGATGCGGAACGCCTTCCGGTCCCTGCGACCGGGCGGCCGGTTCGTACTGCACGTCCACAACCGCTTCTTCCACGGATTGGGATTTCGCGGATGGATCCGCGGTGACGTCGCCATGCCCCAAGCCTACGGCGGCGCTCCGCTGACGCTGCACCACTATTCCCTCGGCGAGGCTCTGCACGCGGTACGCGGCGTCGGCTTCCGGATTCTGGAGGTGACGCCGGTGAGTGCCGGCAGATGGCTGACGAAGCGCTGGTGTTTGCCGAAACTGCGGAGCTACGGCTACTTGATTGCGGGGGAGAAGGAATCACACCCGCGGCCAAACGCTGGCTGAGTCCACCACCGGCACGGCGCGCTCGTAGCTCTGCCCCATCAGCGGCGACGAAAACAAATGGTCGGCGGTCATGCGGTTGTTGGCGACGGGGATGTTCCACACGACCGCGAGTCGCAGCAGGGCCTTCACATCGGGGTCGTGCGGTTGGGCGCTGAGGGGATCCCAGAAGAAGATCAGCACGTCCACGGCGCACTCGGCGATGAGCGCGCCGATCTGTTGGTCGCCGCCGATGGGCCCGCTGAGGTAGCGCCGCACGGGGATGCCGAGGGCTTCTTCGATGATCTTCCCGGTGGTACCGGTGCCGAGGAGTTCGTGCTGGGCGAGCTGATCGCGGTGCGCCGCCGCCCACTGCAGCAACTCGGGCTTCTTGCTGTCGTGCGCCACGAGGGCGATCCGCTTTCGCGCGGCGACGGTGATCACGGACATGGTTCAGGCACCGAGTTTTTGGAGGAGTCGGTCGAGAATTTCCTCGGACTTCCTGGACTTGCTTCGGGCGGTTTCAAAAAGTTGGGTGGCCAGTTCAAAATCCGCGCTCGCTTCGGACACCGTCTTATCTTCCAAAATGCGGCCCGCTGCATTGAGGATTTGGATGCGGATGAATTTCTCTTCGACTTCACGGGCGTATTCGTCCTCGAAGAATCGCGAGTGCTCCGATGTCTCCATGATCGTTTCGCCCACGACCGCGCGGAATTTTTCCCCGGTCGACAGCGTCGACGCATCTTCCCATTCGACGGAGCCACGCTGACTCTGTTCGATGATGCGCAGGATGATGTCGAGAAGTTTGGGTCTCATTGTCTCGGTGTCTCTGCGGATAGTAGATTCGAAATTCGCCCGAGTGCTACTTCCAGTCCGACAATCAGTTTCGTGATCGCCTCATGTCGATTCGCCGGTAGGTATGAGCGATTTTGTTTCGATTGCTTGTGATCACGGACTGCCACTGCCAAATCCCGCAATTGCCCTACCAATGTCGCTAGCAAAGCCCGTTCTGGATCCGTCACGAGCACAGATTGGGATAACCGGCTCCATGTGCCGATTACATCGTCTAGCCGGAGTATCGCTTTCTCCCATTCTCGACTCCCCAAGAAATTGCCGCAATCACGCAGGTGGCGAATAGCCTCGGCCAGTTCCCGGATCGACAATTGCACCGAATAGTTCCTCACCGCTGTGAGTGCAGCCTTCCGAAGCTCCTCACGGAATTGCTGCCTCGCCAGCCGCACAGCCAACCAGATCGAACCGATGCCCAGCACGAGACCGATCAACCCCGCCACATCGTATACGGTAGGGCTTTTCCAGAACACTTCGCTTTCCGCCAAGAGAAGGCCCATCAATTCCCCCGAATTCTTCGAACCACCTCCAGCGGGGCCACCTGGTACGAATCCGGTTCCATGCTGGCGTTGGCCCGGCCTTGGCTGAGGCTGCGGACTTCGTTCGCGTAGGTGAATAGTTTCTCGAGGGCCACGAAGGCCACCACCTCGGCCGTGGAGTCGCCGGTGATCTCTTTGACTTCGCCGCCGCGTTTGGCGAGGTCGCCCGTGATGTTGCCGAGGAAGTCGGCGGGCGTGCTGACCGTCACTTTCATGATCGGTTCGAGCAGGTCGATATTGTCGTCGCAAGCTTGGCGGTAGGCTTTGTTCGCCGCGACCACGAAGGCGTCTTCGGAACTCAATTGCGGGTCGAACTTCGCGTCGGTGATGGTCGCTTGCAGATTCATCATCGGGTAGCCGAGTTCGCCCGTTTGGCAGGCGTCGGTGAGGCCGCGTTCGGCGGCGGCGGCGAAGAGCACCGGCAGCGTTTCGCTGCTGCAACCGTTCCTCACCGTCACCGGCTTCTCGGTTTTGAAGGTCGTGAAGGACACGCGCAGGTAGGCGTAGCTCGGTTTGTCGCCGAGTTTGTCCACGGTGATTTCGACCGTCCGCCCGGCGCGCAGCATCTCGCGGAAGCTCACGCGCGGCTTGCCGACGCGGACTTCGAGTTTGAAATCGCGCTCGAGCCGGTGGACTTTCACTTCGAGGTGCAGCGTCCCCATGCCGCTCATCAGCACTTGGCCGGTATCTTTGCTGTCCTGAACGATGAAGGTCGGGTCTTCGAGTTGCAGCATTTCGAGGGCGTTCGCGAGTTTGTCTTTGTCCTTGCCGCTTTCGGGTTCGATCGACTGGCTTACCACGGCCTCGGCGAAGCTGATCGGTTCGAGCAAAATCGGGTGCTGGGTATCGCACAAAGTGTCGCCGGTCTTGGATTCCTTCAACCCGACGACCGCGACGATATCCCCGGTCGGGGCGGTCTCGACTTCTTCGAGGCCCCGGTTCGGGTCGGCGTGGACGTGGAACAACTTGGCGATGTTTTCTTTGACATCGCGGCCCGTGTTGAACGCCCGCGAGTTCGGCCGGAGGACGCCGGAGTAGACGCGGATGAAAAAGCGGTGCCCGCTCGGGTGCCACGCGGCTTTGAAGACCAGCCCGCAGAAGGGTTCTTTCGGGTCGGCCTTGCGGCGCTCTTCCTTGCCGGTCTTCGGGTTCGTACCGACGACCGGCGGGCGATCCAGCGGGCTCGGCAGATACAGCGTCACCGCGTCGAGCAGCGGTTGGATGCCGATGTGCTCGCGGCCCGACCCGCACAGCACCGGGTAGATTTTCCGCGCCAGCGTCTGCTCGCGGATCAGTTTGCGGACCAGGATCAGGTCCGGTTCTTTCCCGTCGAGCACGGCCGATGTGATCGAATCTTGGTCGTCGTTTTGGGTAAGGGCATCGAACAACTGCTCGCGGTATTTCTTCACCGACTCGAGTTCGTCTTCGGGGATCGCTTCGCGGGTAATCGTCTTGCCGCCGTCGGCGGGATCGAAATAGATCGCTTGTTGTTCGAGGATGTCGATGACGCCGCGGAACGGTTTGGGGCTGTCCTTCTCGGACCCGTAGCCGATGGGGATTTGGATCGGCACCGGCCGGCCGTTGGCGGCGAAATCCGGCGTCAACCGCTCGTGGATGGTGGCCAACGCTTTGTCGTAGCTCGCGCCCACAACGTCCATTTTGTTGACGAAGATCAAGCGCGGCACGGAGTATTTGTTGGCCTGCTTCCAGACGGTCTCGGATTGGGCTTCGACCCCTTTCTGCGCGTCGAAGACGCACACGGCCCCGTCGAGGACGCGGAGGCTCCGCTCCACCTCGGCGGTGAAATCGACGTGCCCCGGCGTGTCGATCAGGTTGACGGTGAACCCGGCCCACTGGAACGGAATGCACGCTGAATAGATCGTGATGCCGCGCTCTTGCTCTTCGGGGTCGTAGTCGGTCTGAGTCGTCCCCTGGTCGACGCCCCCGAGCTTGTGCTTCGCCCCGGCGTAGAAGAGCAGGTGCTCGGTCGTCGTGGTCTTCCCGGCATCGATGTGCGCGATCACCCCGAGGTTGCGAATCTTCGCGAGGTCGTCGGTCGTGGTGGAACTTTTTGCCATCGGAGGTCGTCCTTCGCCCATTGTCTTTCGCCATTCGATTCAATTTTACGACTCCGCCCACGAAAAAAGTCCCGCGGACTCCCGGTTCACCCGGGCGACCGAAGGACGGCGGACGCGAGATGGAGTTTCGAAACGACGATCACTTCGATTTGTCAATGGCTCCGCAGTCAAGGAGCCTTGTCAGCGGTCGGCTCGATCACGCCCTTGTTCCATTCAATCCTGCATTCCGGGAGGGATTTCTTCAGGCCGTCGATTCCCGCCGCCGTGATTGCCGATTCTTGCAGATACAAAAACTTCAGGCTCTTGAACTGCTTGAGGAGTGGTAGCGCGTCGTCGCTCGCGCTCGTTTTCGTCAGCGAGAGCGTGTTCAGGTTCTTGCTGTTCGTCAGATGGGTCAGCCACGAATCTTTGAAGTCCGTCTTGTCCAGATACACTTCCCTGAGGTCTTGGCATTCTTTGAAATAGGCCAGCCCGGCGTCCGTCAACTTGACGCCGTGCAACCAGAGAAACTTCAATTTCTTGCAATCTTGGAAGTTGAGCAAGCCTTGGTCGGTCACAGAGGTGTTCATCACCGAGAGGTCGATTAAGTCGTTGCAGCCTTTGAAGTGCGCGATCCCTTTGTCGGTTAAATCATTGCCCCCCAGCCACAGCCTCGTCAGTTTCCTGCAGTCCTTGAAATAGGCCATCCCCCGGTCCGTCACCTTCGGCATGACGCCCAACCAGAGTTCGGTGAGGTTCGGGTTGCCTTGAAAGTTCGCCAAACCTTCGTCGCTCACCGACGTATGAGCCAGGTTGAGAACCACGAGATTCTTGTTGCCCGCGAAGTGGGCCACCCCGGCGTCGGAGATGCTCGTCTTCACCAAGTCGAGGTGCGTCAACTTCTTGCAACCCGAGCAGACGGCCAGTCCCGCGTCCGTGACTTGTTTGTTTCCGCTGAGCAGGATTGCCGACAGCTCGAACGGTTCCGGCGGCAAGTCGGCCAGCGCTTGAATCTCCCGGTTCACGCCGTGCAAGCGGACTTCCCCGCCGATCGCCAGCACCCACTCTGCCGCCTTGCGGTCGGGATCGGTTTTCGCAGGAACCGCAACGGCCGGTGTCGCGGATGCCAAGGCGGCAACCGGAGTATCATTTGGTTTTAGCTCGGGGTTTCGGAAGAAGCGGCTGGCGATGATCGCGACGATCCCCGCGAGTGCAAACACGGCGATACCCGAATAGGCGACCATTTTTCCGATGGGCCTAATGCGTTCAAGGGGCTTCCCGGCAGGGGCTTTGGCGATGTTTCGCACCACACCCTGCTGCTTCGCCTGCAACTCGCACTCGGCGAGCAAGTCGGCGACTTCCTGGGCGGTCTGGAAGCGGTCGGCGGGTTCCTTGGCCAGCAGCTTGTCAACGATCGCCACGAACCAATCGGGCGTTTCGGGGATGATTTCCTGGAGCGGTCGCGGTGCATCCTCGGCCACGCGGCGCAGCACGGCGAGCGTCGTAGGGGCACGGAACGGCGGATGCCCACAGGCCAGGGCATAGAGCACACTACCGAGGCTGAAGAGGTCGGCCCGGGAATCGAGCATGGCCCCCTTCGCCTGCTCCGGGGCCATGTACAACGGCGTACCGGTGATCGTGCCGCTTTGGGTCAGGCTGGCATCGTCGGCGGTGCGGGCCAGGCCGAAGTCGGTGATCTTGACCTTCGGTGCCACAGCCTTTTCCAGCAGGATATTGCCGGGTTTGATGTCGCGGTGAATCAGGCCGAGCGAGTGGGCGGCGGCCAACCCGGCGGCAATCTGCCTGCCAATATTCAGCACCTCCGGGATTTCAATCGGCCCGGCTTCGTCCATCTTGTCCTGAAGGGTGGAACCGTCCACGAACTCCATGACCAAGTACGGCAGCGGTTGCTCCTCGACGCTATAGACCTGCACCACGTTTTCGTGCTTGATCGCCGCCACGGCCCGGGCTTCGCGGAGGAACCGCTTCCGTGGCGGCGAAGTCGCGGCAAGTTGTCGGCTGAGCACCTTGATGGCCACCATGCGGTGGAGTTTCTCGTCGAAGGCTTTGAGCACCGTACCGAAACCACCCTGACCGAGGACTTGCATCACTTCGTAATGGCCGAGCGTGCCAAGGGAGCCGGGCTTGGTGGACGGCGTGAGGTAGCTGAGGTCGAACTCCTCGCCGCCGGTCTTCTCGCCGAAGGTTTGGGTCACGTCCGGATTGTCCGCCATCTGGCGGAGCGCTGGGACATCGAGGAACTCGCCGGAGCGGTCGTTCGCCACGAGCAAGGCATTAACTTGCTGGCGAAGCTTTGCGTTGCCAACACAGGCTCGATCCAGGTACGCGGAGCGCTCGGCCGGGTCGGTGATGTCCAGTGCCGCGAGGTAGATGGTGCGTTCGTTCATGGCGTCAGCGCTCCCGAAAGTATCGTTCCGACCCCGCCATTCATTTCACAATAAGAAGTGCGTCGCCTGCCCCGGAACATGGCCAAAGATTATCCGGGATTTCCGCTGGGGTCATTACTCTGCTCGATTTCCCGCCGCAGCCAAGCCCGGGAAAAGCTCCAGAGCCGACCGGCGGTGCGCGCAGAAACGCCCAGGGTGCGAGCGGCCTCGGGCAGTGTCAGCCCGCCGAAGTAGAGCAGTTGCACCAACTCGGCTTCACGGGGATGCACATCCGCCAACTTGGTGAGGGCTTCATCCAAAGCGAGCAGGTCTTCCGCCGGTTCGGGCAACGCCGGGGCGGCGGCGTTCAGATCCACCCGGATGAACTCGCCACCGTGTTTCTGTCGCCCTTTGCGCCTGGCGTTGTCAATCAGGATGCGCCGGATGGCAACCGACGCCGCAGCGAAGAAATGCCCACGGTGGTTCCAGGTTTCGGGATTCGGCCCACCGACCAATCGCAAGTAGGCTTCATGCACGAGCGCCGTGGGTTGCAGCGTATTCCCCGATGGCTCGTTGGCCAAATGCGCGGAAGCAAGCTTGCGCAATTCCGCATAGACTGCCGGCAGAAGATCAGCGGCAGCCTGACGGTCGCCCGAAGAGGCAGCATCCAGTAAGCGTGTCACGTCGGACATTTGATCAGGAATGTAGTCGTAGGGAGACGGCTGCACCACCCCGGAAGACCCCGTTTGGCACTGCTTCAGCCCTTGATATCATTCCAACATAAATTCTTCTGGACAGATGAAATGCTACTGGAGAGGGGTACACACTTTCGCCAGACACAATTAGAGCGGTTCACGCTTTGGTCCAGCATCCATGTTAGCCCGCCGCGCAAGCAAGGGGCGGGAAGTCAGGTGAAACTGCACTTGCCGTTGACTTGGCTTGGAACTTGGCCGTACAGTCAACAGCATGACGGCTAATCGTGTGGCGGAACTGCCGAAGAATCAGGATGATTCGCTCGCCATCGACTGGCAGGACGACCCGTGTCCGTTGTGCGGGGAGTTCAACGCCCGCCCACG
>JAYSYN010000217.1:0-12023 GCA_043727575.1 Fimbriiglobus sp. | reverse complement strand
GGGTTCGAATCCCCTCTTCTCCACTGGTGACCGAATATGACAAAAGCCCCCGGCTTTCCGGGGGCTTTTGTCATTCGATCGATCCGGCTGGAATCAACCTTTCGGTGGCGGAACGACGAGCGCCGGTTCTTTCTTATCGTCGGCTTTGGCCGGTTCTGGGCCGGCTTTCGCCGGGCTACGGAACGACGATAAATCGTGACGGCGGATGGCGATCCCGTTGCCGTTCGGCCCCGGCCCCATGGTGTAAACGCCGAATTTCCCGGTCGTCGTTTCCGCGAGGTACAACGCCGATTGCCCCTGCGTGATGTAACCCGTTGTCATCATGAAGTGGACGTCTTGTTTCGGGGCGACTTCGAATTCCGCGACGAGGTCGACCTCGGCCCAACCGATGATTTTTCCCTGCGATTTGTCGATGACCGTGGCGAGCAACTTGCCCGATTTGTAATCCAGCATCCACACGCCATCGGTTTGGATTTTGGCGCTGATGCTCACGGCTCCGGTGGCCATGACGTAATCTTGATAGCGGTCGTTCGACGCGGCCCGCAGCGGTTGTGGATTGCCTTGGAAGACCAGCATCGCTAAGCAGCCGAGGCCGACGCCGGCGAATACAAGCAGTCCGTAGAAACACTTCGCCATGATCGCGACCTCGCCGGAGGGTGGAAAACCCGAGAGTCGCGGACGATAGCAACCCCGGCGGGCCTGTCCAGCGGAATTGGAATTCCCCGGATTCTCCACAGATTCACTTGCACTTCGGAAATTGGAGCTTAAAGTTCATCTGTTGAACTACGCCACGAGATTGTTTCCCGATATGCCCACCGCTCGCCACGCCCGGATCGCCTTTGCCGCTATTGCGGCCGCGGCAGTCCGCGCCGTTGCGGCGGCTTGACATCCGGGATCCGAGCGAACGAACCGCGCCGGCCCCGGAGATTCTCTCCGGGGCTTTTTCTGTTTCCCGCCGACGCCGAAGGAACGCCATGATCCCCCTGCCGCTCTCGCAGCAAGCCCTCCGGACCGCCGATTCGCCCATCAGTTACTTCATCCGCAAGGCGATCGAAACGGACGGGCTGATTTCCCTTGCGGCGGGCCTGGTGGACGAATCGAATTTTCCCATCGCCGATATTGCGGAAGCGACGGCGGCAATCTTGAACGACCCCGACGCGGCCCGGATCGCCCTGCAATACGGCAGCACCCAAGGGTTGCCGAAGTTGCGCGAGCAGATCGTCCAAATGGTCTGCGCCGCCGACGGCGTCCGCCCGGCCGAGTTGAACCTGAGTGCGAAAGACGTTGTCCTCACAACCGGATCGCAGCAATTGCTCTACTTGCTCGGCGAAGCGCTCTTCGATCCGGGCGACATCGTCATCTGCGAAGCGCCGAGTTACTTCGTCTACCACGGCGTCCTGCAAACCCGCGGCGTCCGGGCGCTCTCGGTGCCGATGGACTCCGGCGGCATGGACATCGACGCCCTCGAACGCCTGCTCGAAAAGCTCGCGGCTAGCGGCGAGATCGCCAAACTCAAATTGATCTACACCGTCGACTACTTCCAAAATCCGACCGGGTTGACGTTGGCTGCCAAACGCCGGCCGCGACTGGTCGAATTGGTGAAGAAGTACAGCACGACCCACCGTATTCTGATCCTCGAAGACGCGGCCTACCGGGAACTCCGGTACGACGGACCCGATTTGCCGAGCATCAAAAAATTCGACAAGACGAATCAGTACGTCATTTACACCAGTACCTTCTCCAAGCCGTGCGCCCCCGGTTTGAAGACGGGCTACGCCCTGATGCCGCAGGATTTGCTCGGCGTGGTGTTGAACCTCAAAGGCAACCATGACTTCGGTTCGTCGAATCTGATCCAACATGTCCTCTGCCGCTTGCTGGCCAGCGGGGCCTACGCCCGGCATGTCGAAAAACTCCGCAGTAGTTACCGCGTCAAGCGGGACGCGATGCTCGCGGCGCTGACGGAATCGTTCGCCGACCTTCCCGGCGTCACCTGGACGATCCCCGCCGGGGGGATGTACGTCTGGGCGACATTCCCGGAAGAGTTCCCCACCGGGCCCAGCGGCGACTTCGTGAAGCGCTGTTTGGAAGAAGGCGTGCTCTACGTCCCCGGGGAATTCGGCCACGTGCCGGACGATGCCGGGATGATTCCGACCAACGAGACGCGCCTCAGCTTCGGCGTATCGACCCCGGATCAAATCGCCGAAGGAATCCGCCGGATGCGCCGCGCCTGCGACGGATTGCGGGTCGCCCCGATGCTCACGGTGACGGTGGGGACACTCGCGTGACGGTGCCTGAGTTCTTCCAGACCCCGAGCAGCAACCAGGCGTTCGCCAGCCCGAGCGCCCATTGAACCGCGGCGACCCACATGTAAACCGCATGCCAGCGGTAGAATTCCTTCGGCCGGTCGACGGTCTGTTCAACGGGGTCGAGAAACGTGTCCAACACCGGGTGCAGCGCGAACAGCGCGATCAGTAGGATCGCCGAAGCGATGCTGAGGGCGACTCGGAGTTTCCAACGCGCCGTGCCGCGTTCGGCGACGAGTGCCCATGCCAAAAGCAGGTGAAATCCGACGCCGATGAGATTCATCCAGCCGGTGACTTCCCGTGTCACGAAACCCTGGGCGATGGCCGAACTCAGGACATCGGTCCCCGTCGGCACGACCACGGCCGCGTAGAAGAAGAAGCCGCCTTGCCAGACGAGCCACGCTTGGAAGAGCAAAAAACAACGGAGGCGGGCGAGCATCGGCGGGGAACTCGGGGCCGGAATGCGAATTCCGCGGGGGTTCGTACGTCTATAAAGTAGTTGCTCCGGCTCGTTCGCCGGACGCCGCTTCCTCATTTGGTACGAGATTGCACCGATGCGCAAACTGATCGCCGCGATTTTCTTGGCCGCCCTAGTGGGCGCCCCGGCCCGCGCCGCCGACAAGCCGACGCTCGCCGTCGGCGACCCGGCGCCCAAGCTGAAAGTCACCACTTGGGTGCAGGGCGAGGAAGTGAAGGACTTCGCCGCCGGTAAAGTTTACGTCGTTGAGTTCTGGGCCACGTGGTGCGGGCCGTGCATCGCCGCCATGCCGCACTTGGTCGAACTCCAAGAAGAGTTCAAAAAAGATCTCGTCGTCATCGGTCTGACGAGCAAAGACGAACGTGGTAACAACAAGGAATCGGTCGACAAGTTTCTCGGACAGAACAAAGCCAAGTTCACCTACCGCTTCGCGTTCTGCGAAGACCGCGACACCGACAAAGCCTACATGGAAGCCGCAAAGCAAGACGGCATCCCGTGTTCGTTCGTCGTCGATAAAACCGGCAAGATCGCCTACATCGGCCACCCGATGGAACTCGACCTCGTGCTGCCCAAAGTCGTCGCCGGGACATGGAAAGGCAAGGAAGATATCGAAGCCATGGAGAAGTCGAACAAAGATCTCGAAGCGATCATGGAACTCGCCGAGAAGAAGCCCGAAGAGGCGCTGCCGAAACTCGCCGCGTTCGAGTTGACGAACCCGCTGAAAGCGAAGCAAGACATGTTCGGCGTGCAGAAGATGGTGCTCTTGATGAAGTCGAAGAAATACGACGAAGCCAAAGTTGTCGGCGAATCGCTGCTGGCCAAGTCGGTCGCCAAGAAGACGCCGATGCCGGGGGCGTACACGGGGATGATTCTGGCCGACAAGGATTTGAATCCGGACAAGAAGAACCTCGACTTGGCCCTCAAAGCGCTCGATACCGCCATCTCGTTCGACGACAAGAACATCGGTTTGTTCCTCGCGGCCCTCGAACTGCAACTGGCGCTGGGCGACAAAGCCAAAGCCGCCGAGTTCGGCAAGAAAGCCGTCGCCGCGTCGGAGGACAAGCAGAAAGCCCAAGTGGAGAAGATCGTCGAAGCGAAGTTGAAAGACGGGAAGTAGTCGGGGTTCGATGCGAGCGGGGTCAGTGTGCCGCTCGCTTCGTGATCCGCTCCTCCGAATCCACCGTTCGTTCTGTTGTCCAGTTCCGGTAGGCTCGCCCACATCCGCCTTCCCCCCACTCAGGTACTCACCATGTTTGCGCCCATTGTTCTCGGATTGGCACTGCTGGTCCCGTCGGCCCCGATCCCCAAAGATGTCGCCCCCGTCGGCCCGGCACCGATGGTCGTGGAACTCAAGCCGAATACGGACGGCAAAGTTTTCGTGACCGTCCGCCGCGAAGAGAAGCGCAAGATCGCCGTCGCCCAAGGCGGTGCGATCAACCCCAACGGCGGCGGGGCGGTGCTGGAACGCGAGATCACATCGATCCGGATGCTCCAGATCGAACTCGGCGACGTGAAGGATTTGCAGATCTTCACCGCGGGGGGCAAAGCGGTCCAAACGAAGGACGCGTTCGCCAAGATCAAAGACGGGGCCGTCGTTGTCATCACCACCGACGGCAAGACAGTCGATCCGAACTTCCTCCGCGTTTTCAAAGACGAGACGCTCGTTTTGGTCTCCCCCGAATTCGTTGGCACCGTTCGGCCGAGCACTGGCATCGTCCGACCCCTGCCGATCGGGCCCGGCGGTATTCAAATCCTGCCGGGCGTTGTCAAACCGCTCCCCGCGCCGCTGCCAATCGAGAAAGTCGATAAGTAGATCAACCGGCGACGGCCGATTTCCAATCGGCGACGACGCCCGTGTGCAAGCGGGCGCCGACTTGCGTGATGACCCGCATCGCGAGGAAGTTCGCGGCGCGGGCGGCGACATCGGCCGCTAACCCGTGCGTGACTCCGTACAAAAACGCCCCTGCGAACATGTCCCCGGCCCCGGTCAAATCTTTCGGGGTGCAGGGGAACGCCGGCACGCGAAATTCCTCGCCGTGCCAGCGGATGTAAGCGCCGTCCGGGCCGTCGGTCACCACCACGTTCGGCACGATCGCTTTCATCTTTTCGAACGCCGTCGCGGCATCCGGTGCGTTGGCCACGGCGCACGCTTCGCTCGCATTGCAGAAGAACAAGTCGGTTTGAGCCAGCGAATCGTGCAGCGCCGCCCCGAAGACGTGGACGATGAACGCGTCCGAACACGTCAGCGCGACTTTCGTGCCGGAGGCTCTGGCGATGGCCAACGCTTCCCGCACCGCCTCTTGCCCCGGTTCGTTGTTCGACAGCAAATAGCCTTCGACGAATAGCCACGCCGACTGCTCGATGAGCGCGTGGTCCCGCTGCACGTGCTTCCCGGACAGATGCGCCGCGACACCGAGGCAGGTCCGCATCGTCCGCTCGGCGTCGGGCGTGATGATGGCGGCGCAGGTACCCGTCGGTTGATTCACGACGACCGGATTCCCCATCGCGATGGCGAGACGTTCGAACTCGCTCTGGTAGTGGAAACCGTATTTGTCGTCGCCGACGCAGCCGATGTACGCGGCCTTCCCGCCGAGTTGCGCGAAGGCGATGGTGCTGTTGGCGACCGACCCGCCCGACACGAGTCGCGGATCGGACTCGGCGAACAGCGCGAGGATTTTCTGCTGCTCGGCGAAGTCGACGAGTCGCATGGTGCCGCGCTCGAAGCCGAGCCGTTCGAATTCGAGCTCCGGCACTTCGACGAACAGATCGACGATGGCGTTGCCTATCCCGCATAAGTGGAAGCGTTTCATGGTGGCGGTCGCCCGGTGCCAAAGGAGTGATGATACAATGACCGCGATGCGAGTCGATTTCGAAAGGGGCTTCCGATGAATGCCGTTCTCACCCCGCCGCCGCTGGTCGCCGCCGCGCCCGCGTTGATCTCGGCCGAGGAGTTCATGGCGGAGTACGCCGGCCGATACGCGGAACTCGTCCGCGGCAGAATTCAGGAGCTGGCCATGCCTTCCGTGCGCCACGGCGAAGTTTGCGTCAAAGCGATCCGCTACCTCGACCGCTTCGTCGACGATCGCAAGCTCGGGCGAATTTGTTCTAACGATTCGCTCTTTTTGATCCGCCGCAACCCGGACACGATGCGCGGGCCGGATGTGAGCTACTACAGCTTCGACCGGATGTCCCCCGGCCCCGCCCCGCAAGGCGTCTGCGCGATCGTCCCGGAGTTGACGGTCGAAGTGCGTTCGCCCAGCAACACCTGGCCGGAGATCTTCGTCAAGATCGGCGAATATCTGAAGGCCGGGGTCATGGCGGTACTCGTGCTCGATCCCGACCGCCACTCGGCTTCGCTGTATCGCGCCACCGGGCAAACCGAGATCGCCGCGGGGGCCATGCTCACGATCCCAGACGTGCTACCCGGTTTCGAAGTCGCCGTGGCGAAGTTCTTCGAGTGAGCGTTCGCCCGACTCAGGCTTCGATCAGTTCCGGGAAGACATCCCCCGGCAATCCGACGGCCCGCATTCCTTCCGTCAATCGCTTGACGGCGGCGAAGCGGTAGTTCGCCACTTGCTGTTCGGAGACTTTCAACGACTCGGCGACTTGCCAGTTCGGCCAACCTTTTACGAAGAGCAACTCGAGCACTTGGATCCGCACAAAATCGCCTTTTTGCTCGAAGCCGCGTAGGAGTTCCGACAACCCGCGCACGATCGCACCGGTTTCGAGATCCTGCCGCTCTTGGCTGCGGGCGATGCTGCTCGCGGGGCGCTGATCGGTATCGGGTGCCCGGCCGAGTTGCTCTTCGTCCGCCTCGCTGCCGGTGGCGTGCGGCCGACGGCCCACTTTGCGCATGTAGTCGGTGACTTTGTGGCTAGCAATGGTGAAGAGCCACGTCTGGAGATCGCGCTTGTCATCGTAATTCGCCAAGCTGTTCAGGAAGCCGATGAAGGTCTCTTGGACGGTGTCGTCGGTGGTGGAATGGTCGCGGAGGCGCCGACGGACGTAAGCCCTCAACCGCCCTTCGTAACGGGCGACGAGTTCTTCCCAAGCCGAGTCCGAAGCATTCCCGCCCGCGCGGATTTGTTGAACCAAGATCCGATCCGAATCGCTGGTCATCGCCGCGGTCCCCGATTGATCGTGCCGTCATTGTAGCGGAGGTCGGGCGAACTATGCGTTCTCCAATTCCCGCCAGCGGGCCCGCACCGCGTCGGGTGGGGCGGTGCCGGTGACGCCGAGTTGCTGCACCGTGATCGATGCGATCAAATTGCCGAAGGCCGCGGCGGTTTCGAGCGACGCGCCCGACGCCATCGCGCAGGCGACGGCCGCGCTGCAACTGTCCCCGGCCCCGCAGGGATCGATGGGGCCGGAGACGGGATATGCGGGAATCATCCGAACCTCCGAGTCCCCCACCTCGGCCATGGCGATTCCGGCTTCGGAGCGCGTGAGAAGCACCGGCCCTTTCACCAATGCGGCCAACTTCCACGGATCGCCGCCCGGCACCCACCTCCCGGCTTCGGCGGCATTTGGTTTCACGCACAGATTTCGGAACTTCCCGATCAATTCCCGACTGTCGGCGAGAATGAAAAACGGCGAGTGTTCCGCCCCAGCCCCGATGAATTCTCGAAGGTGCGCCGTGACGACCCCGCAGTCCGCTTCGCTCACTTGATCGAGAACCAATAGCGCGTCGAACTCCGGCCACAATTCGGCGAGGTTACGGCCGATTCGCTTTTGTAGTTCGACCGGGGTCGGCGTCCGGTTCTTGATGTCGAGCCGGTTCAACTCGCGGACGATGCCGCCCTCGCGCAGCATCGGTTTGGTGTACGTCGGCGTCCGGCGTTCTTCGGAGCGGAGCACATGGGAAGTGTCGACGGCCGGCAGTTTCGCCAGCGCTTCCAGGAGTTCGTAGCCTTCGCCGTCGTCGCCGATGATGGAAATGGGAACGATCCGCCCGACGCCGAGGGCCGCGAGGTTGTTGACCACCGTGCCGAGGGCGCCGGGGTACGAGCGCACACCGGTCACTTGGTAGGCCGTGAGGCCGGTCTCGACCGACGGTTCGTCGAGGGCGGCGTCGATGTCGAGGTAGCGGTCCAAAAACAAATCCCCGACCAGACCGATGGTCTTGCCGGGGAGTTGCGTCAAGATGCGTTCGATGAGGTCGGATGTGAGCATGGTGGTTACGCCGAACCCAGTATCAGACGCGGGCCATCAATCGCAAAGGTTGTGGCAAACCTGATGCGTCACCGCGCCGATCAGCCGACCGCCATTCTTCGATTGGCCGACCGCGAAGAGCACCACGTAACTGCTGAAAAGGAATTCCGCATGCCGTTCGGGGGTGATGTGCAGAAGCACGTACCACATCTGCCCATCCACCACCGCTCGCTTCAGCACGCCGTGCGCGCCGCTGAACTCGTCGACCTCTTCGGGATCTTCGGGATCTTCGGGATCTTCGTCGCCGTGTGGGAAGAGATTCTGCTCATGAAAATCGTTGTGGATCTCATCGTTAACGTTGCCGGTGCCATCACCCGGATTGTACCCGGGGAACGGGATCTCGGTGACATCGAGCGAGTGGATGTACGCGCTCTTGAAATCACGCGCCTTCAAAGCTTCGAGTATGTCGGCACCCGTCGGCCGACGCCCCGTGTTCTTCAACTCGCACAGGAATGAATGCATGGGGACCGATCCCGCGCCGGAGCAACAGCCGTCCAGTTTCAAGCCGCAGAGCAAATCGAGGTCATTCCGAAGACCGGGGTCCGGGGCGACTTCGTTTTGGAATTGGGATTCGAAGGTCATGACCTTCCCCCGGAGGCCAATCCGCTCCGTAAACGGGAGTTGTTCCGGCTCGCAATCGAAAAAGTCCCGGCTGCGAGGCTCGATACGGAATGGTTGTCCCAACGTCGTCGCGTAGACATCCGCTTGGCTCATCAATCCTCCCCGTGACGAAAAAAAGGCGACCATCGGGTCGCCTTCTCGATTCTTACCTCTGCGGTGCCGTTCACACCCTCGCCATTTCTGGAACCTGCGGTGCCGTTCACACCCTCGCCATTTCTGGAACGGCCGGTTCGGCGACGCCGCTGGTTTCGAAGGCCAGCTTCTTCTCGCCGTCTTCGCCATCGCCGACGATGACGGTGACGGTGCCTTTATCGTGGAATTCGCCCCGCAGCAGCGACTCGGCCATGGCGTCTTCGAGGTGTTGCTCGACGGCCCGGCGCAGCGGCCGGGCGCCCATCTCGAGGCTGCTGCCTTTCTCGATGATGAACTCTTTGGCCTCTTCGGTGACGACGAGGATCAAGTGCTTCTCCTTCAGGCGCTTCGACACCTTGGCGAGTTCCATCTCGACGATGAGCTTGAGGTTGTCCTTCGTCAGCGACCGGAAGACGATGATGTCGTCCAAGCGGTTCAGGAACTCGGGGCGGAAGACTTTGCCCATCTGTTCGAGCAACCGCTTCTTCATGTCTTGGTAATTCACCTCGGCGGTGCGGGCCACGTGCTTGGTGAAGACCGTGCTGAGGTTATCCGGGGCGATGATGGTCTCGGCGCCGACGTTGGTCGTCATGATCAAGATCGTGTTCTTGAAGTCGACCACGCGGCCGACGTTGTCGGTCAGACGGCCTTCTTCCATGATCTGGAGGAGCATGTTCCAGACGTCCGGGTGGGCCTTCTCAATTTCGTCGAGTAGGACTACGCTGTAGGGCTTGCGGCGGATCTTCTCGGTGAGCTGACCGCCTTCTTCGTAGCCGATGTAGCCGGGGGGCGCCCCGACGAGCCGGCTGACGTTGTGTTTCTCCATGTATTCGGACATGTCGAGTTGCACGATGGCCGCGTCGTCGCCGAACTGGAACTTGGCGAGAGCCTTGGCGAGCAAGGTTTTACCCACGCCCGTCGGCCCGGCGAAGATGAAGCTACCGATGGGCCGGCGCGGATCTTTCAATCCGGAGCGGCTCTTGCGGACGGCCTTGGCGATGGCTTTGATGGCTTCGTCTTGGCTGACGACGCTGCCGTGGAGTTCATCTTCCATCTTCAGCAGTCGGCGGGTTTCGTCTTCGCCGACTTTCTTCAACGGCACGCCGGTCATCTTGGAGACGACCTCGGCGATGACTTCCTCATCGACGACGCCATCGACTTCCTTGGCGCGCTCTTTCCAGTCCTTCGTGATCGAGTCTTTCTTCTTCTTCAACTTGTCGGCTTTGTCCCGCAGCGCGGCGGCTTCTTCGAACAGTTGGTTGGCCACGGCCTGTTCTTTTTCGGCGTTGAGCTTTTCGATCTGCTCGTCGATTTCCTTGAGATCCGGCGGCCGGGTCATCGCCTTCAAGCGGATGCGGGCCCCGGCTTCGTCGATCACATCGATGGCCTTGTCCGGCAGGCAACGGCCGCTGATGTAACGGTCCGATTGTTCGACGGCGGCCCGCAACGCGGCATCGGTAATTTGCACGCGGTGGTGAGCTTCGTAACGATCGCGCAACCCCTTGAGGATTTCGACGGCTTCGTCTTTGCTCGGCGGGTTGACAATGACTTCTTGAAAACGGCGGGCGAGGGCCGAGTCTTTCTCGATATACTTGCGGTATTCGTCGAGCGTCGTCGCGCCGATGCACTGGATTTCACCGCGGGCGAGGGCCGGCTTCAGCACGTTGCTGGCGTCGATGGCGCCTTCGGCACCCCCGGCGCCGACGAGTGTGTGCAGTTCATCGATGAACAAAATCGTGTTTTTCGCCCGGCGGACTTCGTTCATCACGGCCTTGATGCGTTCTTCGAACTGGCCGCGGTACTTGGTGCCCGCCACCATCATAGCGAGGTCGAGGACTACCAGACGGCGATCGCGGAGCAAGTCCGGGATGCTGCCGTCGACGATCATCTGCGCCAAACCTTCGACGATGGCGGTCTTACCGACGCCGGCTTCGCCGAGAAGCACGGGGTTGTTCTTCGTGCGGCGGCTGAGCACCTGCACGACCCGTTCGATTTCGTTGGAGCGGCCGATGACCGGATCGAGCTTGCCTTGGCGGGCCAGCTCGGTGAGGTCGCGGCCGAAACTGTCGAGGGCCGGGGTTTTGGACTTGGACTTGCCGGACGAGGAGCGCTCGTTCGACGAGCCGCGATCACCGCCGCCGCCGGCGGGTTCTTGTTCATTCGGCATTGGATTGTGCCCCAGCAGGTTGAGAACTTCCTCCCGCACATCTTCGAGTTTCAGGCCCAGGTTCATGAGGACCTGCGCCGCCACCCCTTCTTGTTCCCGCAGGAGGCCGAGGAGCAAGTGTTCGGTACCCACGTAACTGTGGTTCAAATTCCGAGCTTCCTCGATGGAATACTCGATGACTTTTTTGGCCCTTGGCGTGTGCGGCAATCGCCCCATGACGACCTGGTCGCCCCCTTGGCCGTGCTGGACGATCCGTTCGACTTCGAGGCGGATCTTCCGCAAATCGACGTCGAGGTTCTTCAGCACGTTCGCGGCCACACCCGAGCCTTCTTTCACCAGCCCGAGCAGGATGTGCTCGGTGCCGATGTACTCGTGGTTGAAGCGCTGGGCCTCTTGGTTGGCGAGCTGCATCACCTTCCGGGCGCGGTCTGTGAATCGTTCATACATCGGTGCCATCTCCGTCGGTCGGCTCGGTCGCACGCACGCGGCCATCGCCTACCTGCCATCATATGCGCCGGCCGGTACGCCGTAGTAACTGAGTGGAGCGAGGATGTCGAATAGTATGTCGCGCGCCGCGCGGAATCAAGGCGCCGGGGAGTCGATCAGGGTCGGCCCGCCGAGGGTTTCATTTTCACGGTGACGGGGACCGAAACTCGCTTGCCATCAGTCGGCGCCGGTCCGGGCCGTATGCGGACTACCTGGGATTCGTATCCCGCTTTCTCGAGTGTGAGGTTCCACTCTTCACTGTCGCGGAAGGGTCTCCTGATCTCGAACTCCCGCGTCGATTTGCCTTCGCGGTCGGTTTTGGGAAGCTCGCCGGTGCCGTGAGACCAATCGCTGCCGGGCTGTTCCGGGCGGGTTTCCAGAGTGGCGGAAACCCCTTCGACTGGCGTTCCGTCTCGGCTATCCACCACGGTCATCAGTAGTTCGAAAGGGAATCTGTAGCTGCACCCCGTGGAAAGAGTAGTAGAAGCCACAGCGATAATGAGAATCCGAAACGAGTGTCTCACGGTCGGGTGTAGCAACGATTCTTGGAGTTTTGGGAATTCCCTTTTGGGATTGGGGTTGCGCTTGGAGAGTGTATCTGGGAAAATGCGCTTCCTGGAACCAC
>JAYSYN010000216.1:0-34747 GCA_043727575.1 Fimbriiglobus sp. | reverse complement strand
GCACCTCGTATTCGTCGGCGTCGGGCCGGTCGGTTTCGACGCTCAAGCTCGGTTGCGTTTGCGTTAAAGTCGCTGTGCCACCGTCCCCGCTGTCATTGGGATGCCAATCTCGGCGTGGGGCTTGGTCCCGTTCCACGTACTCGAATGCGCCGATGTCGATTTCGACCGAGCCGCCCAGATGCACCGTGGGCAAAGCGACAAACTCCGGCGGCAGTTTCGAGAAGACATCGAGCACGATCATCGCGGGCCACTGCCCGTGCAGCGAGTCCCAGCGGTGTTTGTCATCCACAGGCGAATGGAAGTGGTCGCGCAGCGGCATGGTTCATCCTCCGGATGCCGTTATTGTAGCAGGATGTTCGCCGAAGTCGGATCAACGCATTCACCGACACGCGGCGTATCCGTAGACGGCCGTGAAGAAAGCGAACAAGACCGACAGCGCGAAGTAGCCGGCTTTGAGCCAGCGCGCGGTGAGATGCTCTTTCACATCGAAAACGAACTGCAGACCCAGGCGGATTCCCCAGAACAGGGCGACGTAGGCGCAGAAGCCGCGGGCCAATCCGGTGCCGCCGGCCAACTCCTGGGCGTTCAAAATGCTGATGGCCGCGAAGGCGATGATCGACAGGACGACGTAGCCGCCGTAGACCCAGTACATCTGCCGGTGCAGCGTCGGCAGCGACTTCAAATCCTCTTTCCAATTCATGCGGAACGGCACGAGCGACGACGCGATCAGGATCGTCGATTGCCCGACCCCGGCCGCGAATATCCAATCCGACAATTCGAGTTCCATCACAATGCTCCGAGGGCCGCGAGGAACGGGACGACGATGCCGAGGACGAACGGCGGGTGGAACAGCGCGACGGCCGGGGCGAGCAAGACGACGCCGGTGAACAGCCGGCCGCGCAGGCCCCGGCCCAAGCCGATGCGGCGACCGGCCCGGCTCCGCTCGAACAGCAGCGCGAGGCCTTGGGTCGCGAAGAAGACCGTCGGCCCGCCGTACCCGCCGCCGGCCGGGAGGGAGATGACGGCTTCGTGGACGAGACCGCTGAACAGAAAGCCGGCGCCGACGGCCCAGCGCGGGCCGAACCAACGCACAAAAGGCCGGAAGAGGAAACGGTGCGTGAGATCGCGGAAGGCCGTGTTCCAGCGCCGGCCCCAAAAGTCGGCGAGGTTCGTCGCCGCGAGCGGCCAATCCATCAGCGGTTTAGCGTCGACTCCGGCCCGTCGCCAGGCGCACGACAGAAGGTGGAAGACCCCGAAGTGCAGAACCAGCGCGAGACCGACCATGCCGAGCCACCCGGCGAGGTACGGGAACTCGGCCGGGACCAGCCGCACGATGCCGAACAAAACGATGACACCCGCGAGCAGTTTGAAGCAGGCGAACAGCCACTCAACGGGCCATGGCCGATTCGGCTTCAGCGCCGGATTCAAGAACGCGGCGGCATCGAGGCCGGGCCAGGCGAACAAGTACCCGAGGTGCCGGATTGGGCTCGCGTCCGGTGCCGGGGTCCGTCGCCAAGTCAACCATTTGCAGCCGATGAAAATTGCGACGGCCAACACCCACATGAATGCCCAGCGGGGCGTCTCGGCGGGGACGAGGGCCGCGGCCAGTGCCGGCAGCACGAGCAGCGGTAACCAGCCGCGAATCGGCGTGGGCTTCGGCGGCGTCGGGCTATCGATTACGGTGCTCATCGGGAGGGCAACCGGGTTCGGCGCGGGGAAGTTAACTGCGCCCCCTTGTGCGCCTCCGCCGGGCCGCTAAGAAAATGGGGGTTCGCCGAAGCCCGCCCGTATCAACTCCCGGAGTTCGCCCCGTGCCGTCGAACCTCTCGACTTTCACCCGCATCCTCGTTCTCGCGGTCGCGGCCATCGGCTTCTTGTTCGATACCTACGAACTGCTGATGTTCCCGGTCATCGGCACCGACGCGATCTCCGAACTGCTGTTCCGCAAAGATTTCCTCGCCCTCGACGCGCCGCAAAAAGCGAGGGTCGGCGAGTGGGCCGGGCAGATGCTCTGGATCGCGGCGCTGTGCGGCGGGGCCTTCGGCCTCCTCGGCGGCCTGCTCATCGACCGCCTCGGCCGCAAGACGATCATGATCGCCAGCATCTTGATCTACTCGTTGTCCCCCGTCGCCGCCGCGTTCAGCGACGAACTCTGGCAACTCGTATTATTCCGCTGCACCACGTTCGTCGGCGTCTGCGTTGAGATGGTCGCCGCCGTGACATGGCTCGCCGAATTGTTCGAAGACAAACGGACCCGTGAAATCGTCATCGGCTGGACGCTCGCCATGGCATCGCTCGGCGGCATCCTCGTCACCGAGGTCTACAACGAGATCGTCGACCGGGCCAAGGTCCACGGCACCCTGCCCCATTTGCCCTTCCCCGATGGATTCCTTTCCGAGAATGTCGGCTGGCGCTGGACACTGCTCACGGGCTTGGTCCCCGGAGCGCTCATCTTGCTGTTGCTGCCGTTCGTCCCCGAGTCGGGGGTTTGGAAACAACGGCGCCGCGAAGGAACCTTGAAGCGCCCGGGCTTCGGCGAACTCTTTTCCCCGCGCTTGCGTCGGACGACGCTGGTCACGACGGTGCTCTCGGCGTGCGCCTACGCCGCCGCCTTCGGCGCTTTGCAACTGACGCCGCTGCGCATCAGCTCCGGCCTGCCCGACTTGGCCGCGCGCCAAGCCGACATCAACGAGTCGGAGAAAGCGGCCACGACCCCAGCGCTGAAAAAGGAACTCGGCGCCAAAAAGAAAGAACTCGCCCAAGATACCAAGGCCCGGCGCGGCGACATCCAGCGCTGGCAGGAGATCGGCGGCCTCACCGGGCGGATCCTCTTCGCCGTGTTGCTGATGTTCCTTCCGAGCCGTTTGCTCCTGCGACTCTTTTTGATCCCGGGCATCCTGCTCTTCCCGGTGGCCTACCTCGAGATCGTCAAGTTGGACTACGTCTACTTCGCGATCTCGATCTTCTTCTGCGGGCTGTTCACCGTCGCCCAGTTGAGCTTCATGTCCGAATTCCTGCCGAAGGTCTTCCCGATGCACCTCCGCGGCACCGGCGGCAGCTTCGCCACCAACGTCGGCGGCCGCATGATCGGCACCATGGCCGCGACGCTCAATACCGGGTTGATCTCCAAACTCTTCGCGGCCGAATTCGCCGACCCGAAGCCGCTGGACGTGGCCAAAGCCGCCGCGCTGATCGGCGGGGTCGTCTACCTGATCGCCTTCGGGATGACGTTCCTGCTGCCGACGCCGAAGGAGCAAGACGCGGTTTGATTCAGACTACGCTGAGGCCCATCCGCCGCGGCAATCGTGCGGTGGGCGTTGCTGCGGCGCCGCCGATCACTTCGCCGGTGCGGGCCGCGCCGTACAGTGTGAACCCGCTGGCCTCGGCGATATCGACCGTCAAGATTTCGCCGACGAGCCGATCCGGCCCGTCGAACACCGCGATGTGGTCCGTCATCGTCCGGCCGATCAACTGCCGGATCCCGCCGGGCGCCGACTTCGCCCCTTGCCGGCTCGGCCCTTCTACCAGCACTTCCACGGCTTTGCCGATCATCGCCCGCGAGTCTTCGAGGCTCCGTTCGTTCTGCAGCATCAACAGATCGTGGTTGCGCTGCTTTTTCACGTCGTCGGGCACGTCGTCCGCGAAGCGCTCGGCCGCTTTCGTGCCGGGCCGTTCGCTGTATTTGAAGATGAACGAGTTCTTGAACTTGGCCCGATCGACGATGTCCATGCTCTTTTGAAAACTGGCGTCGGTCTCGCCGCAGAAGCCGACGATGAAGTCGCTCGACACCGCGACGCCGGGGATGCGCTCCCGGCTGCGGTGCAGCATCTCCCAGTAGTCGCCGATGGTGTAGAGCCGCTTCATCCGCCCGAGCACGTCGTCGCAGCCGCTCTGCACCGGCACGTGCAGGTACTTCACCAACTTCGGCAGATCGCGCACCGCATCGAGCAGGTCGTTGGTCATATCCTTCGGGAAGTTCGTCACGAACTTGATGCGCCGCAATCCGCCGACATCGTGGATGCGCAGGATCAAATCGCTGAAGCGCGTCCGCCGGCCGTCGCCGTGATCGTAGGCGTAGCTGTTGACCGTCTGGCCGATCAGCGTGACTTCTTTGCAGCCCTGATCCACAAGGATCTTGACCTCGTTCAAAATCGAATCGGGGTGGCGCGATTGCTCCGGGCCGCGCGTGCTCGGCACGACGCAATAGGTGCAGAACTTGTCGCAACCGATCTGGATGCGGACGTACGCCTGGAACGGCGTGGCGCGCATCTCCGGGTCGCGGGTCGGGTCGTAACTTTCAAAACTCAGTTCGACGCGCTGCCGGTCGGCCTCTTTGCGCCCGAGGCTAATGGCGAGTTGCGGCGCCCGCGTGTCGCGGATGATTTGCACGAGTTCCGGGATCTTCGCGAGTTGCCCGGTGCCGACGACGAGATCGACGTACGGCGCCCGGTCGCGGATGGCGTCGCCGTCTTTTTGGGCCATGCAACCGATCACGCCGATGACCTTGTCCGGGTTCGCCAGCTTGTACGGCGCGACCCGGCCCAGCGCCGAGAAGGTCTTGTCCTCGGCGTGTTCGCGCACCGAGCAGGTGTTGAACAGCATGAGGTCGGCGACGGCGGAATTGTCCGTCAGCGCGTAGCCGTCGCGCTTGAGGGCGCCGATGACGAGTTCGCTGTCGAGCACGTTCATCTGGCAGCCGACGGTCTCGATGTAAACGGTCTTGGCGGTCATGGTCGGGGTTCCGTTGTACGACGGGGCCGAGAGAAGCTGATGTGATAGCGGAGGAGGGCGGAGGAACCAACGGCAGTCGCGGGCCGAAAATGATTCCAGCGCCATTCCACACACCCTCCCGTGGAACCATTACAAAAAGCTGGAATCATTTGCGCCGAGTAGGTAGTCCGGTGCGGAGCAAGGGGTTGTGACGGGGTGGGCTGACTTTGAGGGAGCCTTATTGAGACTGGCGGAGTCGGCGCGACTGGCCGGGAAGGGATAAAAAAGGCTTGCCCGGCGAACTTGCTGTGGTTAGTTTCAACCGGCTCGCAGTTTGCCAGGACAGTTCAATTTCTCGTTTGGTGGAAGGGGGCGCACCGGATGGTTCAGGTGCCCGAGAGTATCCGGCTTCGGTTCGTTGCGGCCGGCTGGTATCCCGGCCGGCGTGTCGCCTTGTCGCCGGCCGTACCTGCCATCCACCCGGCGGCCGCCATCCTTGCTACGTTCGGTGGGCTGACTATCACGCCCGACCGCGAAGATGGCGAGGAGTGCGCCCCGGACGACCTGACGTTCCGCGAGTTGTGGCCGGACGACTCGATTACTGTGGTGTGGGCCGGGCTACTCAGCACCCAATTGGTAGGTGTCGCGGACAAGCACAGGGGCCACGGAGAACTGTACGTTGCTGCTGACGGCCGGTGCTTCGGGCGGAGTTGGGTTCACGACGCCTTCTACTTCGAGGGCGCGTCATTCGCCGAGGCTGCCGAGGGGGCCATGTTCGGCCGGCGGGCACGGCCCATGTTGCGGCCGGACCAGGCTACAGTTGAACTTTACGGCATTTCGTTCACCGCTGTAAGCCCGGAAGTGTATGGGTACAGGCAGTCGCTGACTACGAATGCTGGCTGAACAAAACGCAGCAGTCACCGCCGCGACAGGTTTAAGTGAGTTTATCGCTGCACGGTGCGGTGCAACTGGGTTCGGATGTGTTCGGACTGAATCCTGATATCTGATCCCTGGTGACTGATTAATTCAAACAGCCATCAGTCATCATACATCAGGTGTCAGTTCCGGAATCGCCCCGCTTCCGCGTACTGTCTTTGTCCATCCCGTTGAGCGTGTCGGAGCGGGAGCGGCCCAGGTCTTCCGAAACCCCGGCGGCGCCTTCGGGGTTTTCGCCGAGGCTCTTCTTCAACTGCGCGCGGCGGTGCTTGTTGCCGCGCTTCTTCACGGAGCGCTTCAGCTTGCGGATCTTGTGTTTGTCGGGATCGGGTGGCATATCCGGAGAGACGCTACCCGATTGCGGAGGTTCGGAAGGGTGCGGCAAATATTTTTGACAACCTGTTTTCCGGCCTGAAAGGCCGGTTCCGTCAGCCCAGGTCGGAGACGGCTGAGCCGTCGGAGGCCTGGGTGAAGCGGCGAACAAGAATCCCGCCCTCTCAGGGCGGTTCCAAGCCCATGAACCGGCCTGACAGGCCGGAATTGGGAGGGCAATCGTGGTTCCCAGGCCTCCGACGGCTCAGCCGTCTCCGACCTGGGCTGACGGAACCGGCCTTTCAGGCCGGAAAACTGCCGACAAATACTGCCAGAAACATTTGCCAGACCCGGTTCGCAAGGGGGCCGGGGTGGGGCGTGATCGCGGTGGAACCGGGACCGCCTACCATAACAATTGTGGTAGGTCGTCCGATCCCCGAGTTGGTCCCGCGCATGAATCGCCTCGCGTCCGAAACCTCGCTCTACTTGAAGCAGCATGCCGGCAACCCCGTCGATTGGTACCCGTGGGGCCCGGAAGCGCTCGCGGCCGCGACGGCGCTCGACCGGCCGATCTTCCTCAGCGTCGGTTACTCGGCGTGCCATTGGTGCCACGTCATGGAGCACGAGAGTTTCGAGAGCGACGCCACCGCCGCGATCCTGAACTCCGGTTTCGTCTGCATCAAAGTCGACCGCGAAGAGCGGCCCGACATCGACCAGATTTACATGACCGCCCACCACCTCTTGAACCGCAACGAGGGTGGCGGTTGGCCGCTCAGCGTCTTCCTCACCCCGGCGGGCGAGCCCTTTTACGCCGGCACCTACTACCCGCCGGACGAGCGCTACGCCCCGAGCCGGCCGAGCTTCCCCCGGCTGCTGCACTCCGTCGCGGCGGCGTGGAAAAACAAGCGCGAAGAGTTGGTGGAACTCGGCAAGAACGTCGCCGAGGGGTTGCAGAATATGGGCGACCTCGCCCGCAGTGACACCCCGCTGTCAGCGGACTTACTGGCGAATGCCCTGAAGAGTTTGAAGCGCGGCTTCGACGGCACCAACGGCGGCTTCGGCTACGCCCCGAAGTTCCCTCATCCGCTGGAAGTCAAGCTGCTGTTGCGACTGGCCCAGCGCGACCCGACGAATACCGAAGCGCGCAGCATGTTGACGCTGACCCTCGACAAGATGGCCCGCGGCGGGATGTACGATCAAATCGGCGGCGGCTTCCACCGCTACAGCGTCGACGCCGTCTGGCTCGTTCCGCACTTCGAAAAGATGCTCTACGACAACGCCCTGCTGCCGCCGGTTTACACGGAGGCGTACCTGCTGACGGGCGAAGCTTTCTACAAGCGAGTGGCGTGTGAAACGCTCGACTGCATTTTGAAGGAGTTGACCTCGCCCGAGGGTGGCTTCTATTCGACGCTCGACGCCGATAGCGAAGGCGAAGAGGGCAAGTTCTACGTCTGGAGCGAAGCGGAATTCGACGCGATCCTCGGGCCGGACGATTCCCGATTCGCCCAGGCCGTCTGGGGAGTGAGCGCGTCCGGCAACTTCGAAGGGCACAACATCCCCTGCCGGGCTCGCAGCGACGAGGACGATGCGAAGCGGCAGAAACTGGACGCGCCCGCGTTCCGAAAGAAATTGGAATCGATCAAAGCCAAGCTGTACGAAGTGCGTGCGAAGCGCGTCTGGCCCGGCCGCGATGAGAAGATCCTGACCGCGTGGAACGGCCTGATGATCGCGGCGTTCGCCCAAGCCGGTACCGCCTTCGACGAACCGAAGTACACCGCCGCCGCAGTCAAGGCCGCCGAGTTTGTGCTGACCAAAATGCGCACGCCCGACGGCCGATTGCTGCGGACTTGCGGCATCGGCCAACCGGCGAAGCTCACGGCCTACCTCGAAGATTATTCCTACTTCATCGACGCACTCGTGAACCTCTACGAGGCGACCTTCGACCCGCGCTGGATCGGCGCCGCGAACGGACTCGCCGACGTGCTGCACGCCCGCTTCGACGATCCCTCCGGCGGCTTCTTCTACACCGCCGACGACCACGAAACGCTGATCGCCCGCACCAAAGATTTGCAAGACGGCTCGGTGCCCAGCGGCAACGCCATGGCCGCGACGGCGCTGTTGCGACTGAGCAAATTGACGGGTCGAACGAAGGACGCCGCCAAGGCCGAGGAGACGCTGCGGACCTACCGCAGTTTGATGGCCGACACGCCGATGGGGGCCGGGCAGATGCTCGTGGCCCTCGACTTCTGGCTCGGGCCGGTCGACGAAATCGCGGTGATCGGGGCGAAAGATTCTCCCGCCGTAAATGTGGTGTTGAAGCTGCTGCGCAGCCAGTTCCGCCCCAATCGGGTCGTCGCCTTCCACGACCCCGCGACCGGTCCCGCCCCGGCGGCGGTGAAGTTACTCGAGGGCAAGGAATCGTTGGGCGATGGGACGGTCTACGTGTGCCGGGATTTCGCCTGCCGCGCCCCGCTGGTCGGCGCGGAGGCGGTACGGGCGACGTTTGTCGAAGACTGAGTTTATCATCCGAAATGCGCCGGCCCGTAGCGGTATAATAACCCCGGTGTCGATTCGGCGCATCGTTCGCGTGTCAGGGGAAAGTCCGATGGAAACCATCGAAGCCGAACCGGCCGGTTCGCCCGGCGAAACCTTTTCGCCATTCACCGGAATCTCCCGACCCGACGTCCGCCCGCGGGGCCGGGCCACCCGCACCGCTGCCATTGCGGCCTTGATCGGGTTGTCCACCTTGAGCGTGGCCGGAATCCTTTTCGCCCAGTCTATGGGCCAATCGGCGAGCGAAGGCCCCCGCGTGGAATTGGAAGTCTCGGGCCTGCATTGCCCCATTCAATGCGGGTTGAAGGTCGCGGCGGCGCTCGAATCCTTACCTTGGGTCGTGCCCGGTTCGGTGACGGCCAACCCGAAAACGGGACGCGTGACCTTCGCGGTGACGAGTCGGGAAGCGGTCGATCCCGGCGAAGTGAATCGCGTTGTGGAACGCGCCGGGTTCCCCGTCCTTTCCATCCGCAATTGAACGCCGCGTTCGCGCGCCGGGGGACTCTGCGATCATCCAAGCCCCCATCCCTACACTACTCCTCATGGCAACCCCCGCCCCGGCTCCGCCGATGCCCGTCGATGGCCCGCTCTTGGCCCCGGAGTTCCTCCGTCGCTTGGAGACGCTCGAACTCGTCTCGCGCAAAATCCGCTCCGGGCGCATGAAGGGCGACCGGCTGTCGAAGCGCAAAGGGCGCGGTTCCGAGTTCGCCGACTTCCGCCCGTACTCCATCGGCGACGACCTGCGCTACCTCGATTGGAACCTCTTCGGCCGGCTCGAAAAGCTGTTCATGCGGCTCTTCCTCGAAGAAGAAGATCTGCAAGTCTTCTTGCTCATCGACAATTCCGAGTCGATGAACTTCGGCACGCCGACGAAGCTGCGCTACGCCAAGCAAGTCGCGGCGGCGCTGGGCTTCATCGGCTTGGTGAACTTGGACCGCGTGACCATCGAGGCCATCGGCGGGGAAACGTCGCCGCGCTCGCCGACGTTCCGCGGCCGGCCGAGTTTGTGGCGCATGGTGCAAACCATCGACAGCATCGAAGCCGCGGGCAGCGGCGATTGGAACCGGAGCTTGCGCAACTTCAGCCTGCGCGTCGGCGGCCGGGGCATCGCCGTCGTGCTGTCCGACTTCATGGACAAAGGCGGCTTCGAAGACGGCCTGCGCTACCTCGCGGCCCGCAACTTGGACGTCTACGCGATCCACATTTTGGCCCAAGAGGAGATCGCTCCACCGTACACGGGCGACTTGAAGTTCACCGATTTGGAAGACGGCGACGAAGCCGAAGTGACCATCAGCGCCCCGCTGCTCGAACGCTACCAGAAGACGCTGAACGCCTTCCGCGCCTCGGTCAACACCTTCGCCACCCGCCGCGGCATGAGCTACCTGTTCACGAGCAACCAAGTCCCCTTCGAGAAGCTGGTGCTCGGCTACCTGCGCACGCGCGGATTGCTGCAGTAGTGCCCGATCTTGAGTCCAGCGGGAAGTCGCACACCCTCGCGTAGACTCAGCGGCAAAATGCTGGACGCAAGGACTGGTCGCTGGACCGACCATGCCCCGCAAGGGGTTACGTTGGTTGCGGAATGGCCACGGCATCCGACTGGTATTTGTGCCGGGAGCCGCACCGAGTGTCAACGTTGGCGGCGGGCCTCGGCGCGGGTGTCGAATTGCACTTCCGCAGCGTTTGGGATTCAGAGTCAGCCGCCCCAACGATGGTCGCGGTGAATTCGTAACCCGCCAGTCATGGCATGACCTTCGGGAGCCGGTTCGGTTACGGCTTCAGTTTGAAGTTCTCGAAGAAGGTTTTGTAAACCTCGGACGCCTCGCTGATCCCCGGGTCGATAACGCCGTAGATGTAAAGCCGGTTGTGGGCAAGCACCATCCGGATGATGCCTTCGCTGCCGTCGTTTTGGCGCATCTTGACCTCGCGGGCGGGGTTCCCCTCGACGGTCGTATCTTTCGTGGATTGAATCGTACCGTTGCGCGTCATTCCTTTGACGCCGTTGTCGAACGCTACCGACGGGTTTTTCTTGACGACATCGAAGACGGCGGGTTGGAATTCCGTGGTCACAACGAGCATACCGTTGCGCGAACCGGGCCCTTCTCCGACGGCGAGCGTTTCGAGTTTGCCCCCCTGCTGAACGTTCGAGATCGACTTCGGCGCCCCGAGGGAATCCTTGAAATAGGCCGTGTAACCGACTTTGTCGAACTTGGTCCAGCCGGCCAACGGGTCTTTCGCCGCGCCCCCGCCGGGCGCGGCGTTGATGCTCGTCCCGGCCGCCGTGGTCGTTTTCTCCCGGAAGGCGACGTACCAGATCATGGTGCCGAGGAAGCCGACCGCGATCAGGGCGACCGCGCCGATCCCCACCAGCATCAGAGGATTGGCTTTCTTCTTCGCCGGCTTTTTCCCCTTCTTGTTCTTCGACTTCGTGGCCTCCTCTTCCTCCGTCTCATCGTCGTCATCATCGCGGACGAGTTTTGGCTTCGGTTTTTTCTTCGGTGCGGGCGGTTCGTCGTCTTCGTCGTCTTCGACCACAATGGCCGCTTTCGCCTTCTTCTTCGGCGCGGCGTCGAACTCGAATTCCCCCTCGTCCTCGTCGACGACCACGACCGGTTTGGGCTTGGGTTTCGCCGGGGTCACCGGCTTGACCGCGACCACCGGGGCGTCTTCCACGAATTCGAATTCTTCCGCGACCGCCTCCGGCACCGGGATGATCGCTTGGCAGTTCCGGCACTTTACCTTTTTCCCGGCGGCCGCATCCGGCGCGACGAGCTTGGTACCGCAAGAACCGCAAACGACGGGAATCGGCATGGGGCACCGGGTGCGCGAAAACGGGTCGGTGGAATCGGGTGAGGAAATGATAGGCGAAGTGGGAGACGGGGGAATTGCAAATCCGGTCCGGAGCGATGCTACGTGTGCCTGGGGCCGTTCATGCTGGCCATTTTCCGTATTTGAGTTCGTATTCGCGGACGATAGCATCTCCCGCCGCCATGACCTGCTCGGCGGGGATGGTCGGCTCGTCGTTCTCGATGTACCCGATCAAATCTTCGACCGTGAACAGCTTCTTGTACTTGGCGTAAATCGCGGCCTTCTGCTCCGGCGTGTAGTCCGGATAGGGCGCGGGGCTGGACGTGTTCATCGGACTCTCCGGTAGGGCTGACTGTCGAATTCTACCGTCGCGATTCCGCCGGTCAAAGGGGATTTTCGATCACCCCCGATCCGCCAGCGGCACCACATCGCGGGCCGGGGCGCCCGTGTACAGTGCCCGCGGGCGGATCAACCGGTTGTTGTCCAACTGCTCGATGACATGAGCCGCCCAACCGGCGATGCGGCTCATGGCGAACATCGGCGTGTAGAGCGGGATCTCCAAATCCATCGCGTGGTACAACCGCCCCGCGGGCCAATCGAGGTTCGGGTACATCCCCTTTTGCGACGCCATGATCCCTTCGATGATCTCGGCCGTGGTTTCCCAATCGCGCAGCTCCGGCGTGACGGCGCGGGCGACGCAATACTCCTTTAAGATCGCGGCGCGGACATCGCCCGATTTGTACACCCTGTGACCGAAGCCCATGATGCGCTCCTTGCGGGCGAGCGCCGCGTGCGTCCACGCCTCGGCCGTGCCCGGACCGCCGGCGGACTTCAAGACATCCATCACTTTCTCGTTGGCCCCGCCGTGCAGAGGGCCTTTCAATGCGCCGATGGCCCCGACGACCGCCGCGTGCAAATCGGATAACGTCGACACGATCACGCGGGCCGCGAATGTACTGGCGTTGAATTCGTGCTCGGCGTACAGAATCAACGATACATCCAGAGCCTTCACATCTTCGGGGCTCGGTTCAACACCTCGCAACATCCAGAGGAAGTTCGCCGAATGATTGAGATCTTGCCGCGCCGCGATCGGCTGCAATCCGGCGTTGACGCGATGCTGATCGGCGATGATGACGGGCATCTGCGCGAGCAATCGCTCCGCCTTGCGGACGTTCGCCTCGTGGGAATTGTCCGCGGCATCTTGATCGAAGTGCGCCAGCGCGCTCACCGCGGTGCGGAGCAAATCGAGCGGCACGCTCCACTTCGGCATCGCCGGGAAGAGTTGTTTCACGGGCTCGGGCAAGCGCCGGGCCATGGCGACGCGCTCCGTGAAGCCCTGCAATTCTTTGACCTTCGGCAGTTCCCCGTGGATCAGCAAATACGCGACTTCGTCGAAGGTGGCGTGCGCGCAGAGGTCGCCGACGGCGTAGCCCCGGTAACGCAGCCCGTCTTCGACCGAGGAAATCGCCGTCGGCCCCGCCACGACGCCTTCGAGACCGGGGGAGTAGGGTGCGGGGGTGGCCATGGTGGGATTCTCGGGGGTCGGGCGGGGTTGCCTCGTCGCAGTTTCAAAGCTCGAAAAGACACTGTATCGCATCCCCGATCACTCGGCTTCATCCGATGCAGCCGTGATGCCGGCCTCTTCGTAGAGTTCATCGATCTCGGGCATCTCGTCGTCAATGTCGCTCACTCGGTTGAGTTTGGATTGAAAAGTTGGCCGTGACTACACGGTAGGTCGATAGAGCAGGTCGTTTCGATCAGAATCATCCTTCCAGACTCCATCCAAAGTCGGCGGGACAATGTAGTAGCCCAATGCTGAAGAAGCATAGTCCACAACGAACCAGTGCGCGATGGCATAATTGGTATATTTACACCCGGTTCCAGCACATATCAATTTGTCGACGCCTATGTGCTTCGCAACGAGCGATTGGATGATATCTACAGTTTGAATCTCGTCCAAAGTTAGCGGCCCAATACCTTCATCGTCAATGCTCCAATCCGGATACACAACACATGGCGCGCCGCAATCGAATCGAGGGCATATTGAAATAACGAGACTCGGCTCCTCTACGCCAAAAGAATGCATCTCGTTTTTGGACTGCAGAACATCGCGAATGTAGCCAACTCCTGTCCCGCCGTTCCACCAGACGCAATCATTCGCCCGAATCTCTCGACCGTTGGGATAATACATGACGTGTCGCCCATCAAAAAACGAGATGATGAAAGTTCAGAACGTTACGCAAGACCTTTGGGGCATTGGTCGAATTCTGGCCTTTCACCCAGAGTAGGCTACCCGGTGAGCAAGTCCACTGGCTCGTCGGCGGTGTCCAGAGCCGAGCAACGGTTAATTTCGTCGATTCTACAAATCGGACCAGTCGTAAGTCGTTGGCCAGTATGGTGTGTCCAGCGATTGGAAACCGAATCCAGTGTTTTTCGCCGAGTCCACTGGGGGTGGGCGCTTTCTCGCTGGACACGATCGCCCTCGCATTCGATTCCCAAAACCTATAGTAACCGGATGAAGAAGTCGGCCCCGTTCGTGGCTCCGTTGCCGTTGTCTCAGGAGCTGACTCCGTGCCCCGATCCGTGGGATGCGGCGCGGAAGTTGTCGCATCTGCCGCACCTGTTGTTTCTCGATAGCGCCGATGCGAGCGGGCCGCAGGGGCGCTTCTCGTACATCGCGGCCGAGCCCTACGAGTGGGAGTGCGTCGAGGAAGAGCGTTTCGGCGAAGGGGCGACGTTCGACGCGCTCGCCCGGCACATCGCGATTCCGCCCCGGCCGACGCTGCCGGGGTTGCCGCCCTTCCAAGGGGGCTTGGCCTTCTTGCTCGGGTACGATCTGAACCTCGAAACCGAGCCGAGTGTCCCGCCGCCGGCGCAAGACGAATTCGCCGGGCCGCGCTATTGCCTGGGACTTTACGATTGGGTCGTGAGCTTCGACCACCGACAAAAGCGGGCGTGGCTCGTCGTGCACGGCCGGCCGGAACTGGAGAAATCGTACAAGCGCTGGCTGGCGTTCGACAAAATGACCGAACTGCTGAACGCGCTGCACGACAACTCCGTCCGGCAACCGGCGTGGCGGCCGAATCGCCCGCGCGGGCCGCTGAGTGTCAACCGGTTGTCACTGCAGTTCCCGCTGGCGGGTTCGCCGGCCGTCACGAGCAATTTCAGCCGCGACGAGTACTTGAAGGCGGTCGAACGGGCCGTCGAGTACGTCCACGCCGGGGATGTCTTCCAAGTGAATATCGCCCAGCGCTTGCTGGCCCCGTTGAAGGGCCAACCGTTGGAACTTTACGGTCGACTGAGGGCGCGCAACGCCGCGCCGTTCGCTTGCTATTTCGACCTCGGGCAATCGCAGATCCTGTCGGCGTCGCCGGAGCGCTTCCTGAGCGCGACCCCCGACGGCGCCGTGAGCACCGTGCCGATCAAGGGGACCCGGCCGCGCGGGGCGACCCCCGAGGAGGACGCCGCGCTGGTGCGCGACCTCACGACGAACCCGAAGGATCGGGCCGAGAACATCATGATCGTCGATTTGCTGCGCAACGACCTGGGCCGCGTCTGCGAGTTCGGCAGCGTGGAAGTCGCCCGGCTCTGCGAGGTCGAAACCTACCCGTTCGTCCACCACCTCGTCTCCGAAGTGACCGGGACGTTGCGGGCCGGGCAGACGCCCTTCGATTTGTTGAAGGCGGCATTCCCCGGTGGGTCGGTGACCGGCGCCCCCAAAGTCCGGTCGATGCAGATCATCGCGGAACTCGAACCGACGGCGCGCGGCGCCTATTGCGGCAGCATCGGCTACCTCGGTTTCAACGGCTGTTTCGATTCGAACATCTTGATCCGCACGTTCACCGCGCAGCAGGGTTGGGTGCAGTTCCCCGTCGGCGGCGGGATCGTCGCCGATTCCGATCCGGCGACAGAGTACGACGAGACGCTGCACAAAGCGGCGGGCCTGCTGCGGGCGCTCGAACCATGATCCTCGAAGGTCTCGTGACGACGACCGACGCCGACGGCCGGCCCCACTTGGCCCCGATGGGCCCGCGCGTCTCCGCCGACTTTTCACGGCTGGTGCTGCGCCCATTCCCCACCTCGCAGACGGGTCGGAACTTGCTGCGGCACGGCGAGGGGGTCTTCCACATCACCGACGACGCGGCGCTGATCGCCCGCAGCGCCGCCGGGTTGTTGACGGAGGTGCCGGACACGACGGAGGCTCTGAGAATCAAGGGCTTCGTGCTCGCCGAGTGCTGCCGCAGCTACGAGTTCGTCGTGCGGGACGCGGATACATCGAACGAGCGATTCGAACTCGAAGCCGAAGTCGTGGCGGCACAGACGCACCGCGAATTCATCGGTTTCAACCGCGCCCGCCACGCATTGCTGGAAGCGGCCATCTTCGCCACGCGGTTCCACATGATCGCGACATCCGAGATCGACGCCGAGTTCGAGAAGCTCGGCAAGATCATCTTCAAGACGGGCGATGACGCCGAGATTCTGGCGATGGCCGAACTGCGGCATGCCCACGCCCGGTTCCGCCTAGCGGAGGCGCGGCCGTGATCCGCGTCGTCGCCGGTTCCCGGTTGCATTTCGGTTTGCTGCACGTCCCCACCGTCGGCGAACCGGCGGGGTTGCGCCACTTCGGCGGCCTCGGGCTGATGATCCGCGAACCCGTGATCGCGCTGACGGTGGAAGTCGCCGACGCATGGAGCGCCACCGGGCCATCCGCTGACAGGGCGTTGACAGTGGCGTGGCGGGTCGTCGAACAACTGCCACCGGAACAACGCCGGCCGCTGAAAATCGCGGTCGAAACTTGCCCGCCGGAGCACGTCGGCCTCGGCGTCGGCACACAACTGGCGCTGGCCGTCGCCGACGCGACCTGCCGTATTCTCGGGGGCGCTCCGCCTTCACCCGATGAATTGGCCCGACTCGCGGGGCGCGGGGGACGCTCGCGCATCGGGGTCGAAGGGTATGCCCGCGGCGGGTTCCTCCTCGACGGCGGACAGAACCCGGACCGGCCGGGATCGTCCGCAATTCTGCACCGCGGCTCGTTCCCCGAATCGTGGTGCGTCTTGTTGCTGAGGCCGCGGTCGGCGGAGCGCTGGCACGGCGACCGCGAGCGCTGGGCCTTCGCCCGGCCACGCGATCCGGACGCCAACCTGCGCACCACGGAGCGACTGTGCCGGTTGGCGATTCTCGGGATCTTGCCGGCGCTGCACGACGCCGACCTACCGAACTTCGGCGAGAGTCTGCACGATTTCAACCGCGCCGCGGGGGAAGCCTTTGCCGACGATCAGGGCGGCCCGTACTGTTGCGCGGCAGTCGCCGAATTGATCCGCTGGCTGCGCGCCGAAGGGGTCACCGGCGCCGGGCAATCGTCGTGGGGCCCGACGGTCTTCGCGATGGTCGAAAGCCGGGGGGCGGCAGAAAGTCTGTTGAACCGAGCGACCGCTGCGGGTTTGGACTTCGAATCGGTAACGATCGCGGCGGGTTGATCACTTTCCGTTCAGCCGGGCCAGCGCGGCCGTGGCTTCGGTGGGGTAGTCGGTGCCGAATTCGCCGGCGGCCAGTTTCTCGAGCAGGGCCTTGGCTTCCTTCGACTTCGCCCGTTCCAACAACCGCACGATCCGGCCGGCGCGGGCTTCGCTCGGCAGAATGTCGTTCGGGGAATAGCCGACTTTCTTCAAAATCGCGGTCGCACGGAATTGCGACTCCGGGCTGTCGGTCGCGTCGGCCGCGGCTTTCAACAACGGGATGGCCGCTTCGCCGAGCGTGAGCAATTCGGCCTCGGCCGTGCGGCGGGTCTCGAAGTCTTCGTCCTTTAACTTGGGGATACAGGCGTTCGCTCTCGCCAGTTTCACCGGGTCGGTTTTCTGCCGCGGCAGGTTCGCGCCGATGAATTCGACCTGATCCACCGCGACGGGGAGGAACGTCCGGAAGGCGGCGCTGGCTTTGGCGCCGTCATCTCCGATGAGGTCGGCCCAAGCCGCGTCGCGGAGCTTGCCGGTCAGAGCGATTGTGGGCTTCGCTTTCCCGAGGGCCGCGTCGGTCGCCACGTCGAGGTCTTCGACGCTGCGGCCGAGGAGGATGTGATCGAAGTAGGCGGTGCCGGTACTGGCCGAGGAAAAGAGAATGCCGGTGATCGTGAACGCGCCGAAGTCTTTGAAGAGGTCGCGGGTGACGACGGTCCACTCGACCGGGGCCTTGGCGGCGACGGTGTGACCTTGACCGCCGAGGGCATAGGGACCGCCGACGTAGCGTTTGCCGCTCCAACTGTTTTCGTTGGCGAAGCCCAGCAGAATCGACCCGCCGCCGTCCTTCTTCCACGCGAAGCGGATGTGCCGAAATTCGTTCGGCCCCGCCGGCTTCTCGACGATCTTGAATGCCCAACCCTTCAAACTGCCCGCGTGCCGCTCTTGGCCGGTCTGCTTCAACGATTCCAACCCGGCGTAGACACTGTCGCGCTCGACCTTGAGGTCGCCGTTGTTCGGCGTCCCCGTCTGCGCGACGATATTTTCGATGATTTTGGCGACGCTTTCGTCGAGGAGTTCGACGACGGGATCATCGGCTTTGACGGCCGGTTTGACGGCCGGAACTTTTTGAACCGGCAGCAACAGGCTGAGACTCAAGGCGAAGGCGAACATCGGCCGCTCCCGGCGCGGGGTGGTGGAACTTTCCCGCTGTACTGTACCGCAGACGCGAGGGCCGGCAAAGTGGGCCAGCGTGGGAGGAGTGGCAACCATTCTTGGAGGTGGTTTTCCGAGCGGGGTGGCGTAAGCCCCCCGTGTCTGCGAACCACTCCGGTTCGATCCCGCGGGGGACTGACGTCCCCCGCTCAGGTAGAAAACTCCGAGAATCGTTGCCACACCCGTATCTGCCCCGGACTTGACAGCCGAACGCGGCCGGAGTACTAGGTGGGGGAGTTTGGGGGATTTCTGTGGCAGCGAGGTGGGATGAAAACGATTTTGCTCGCCGGCGGGCTCGGCACGCGATTGGCGGAAGAGACGACCATCAAGCCGAAGCCGATGGTCGAAATCGGCGGCTGGCCGATCCTCGTCCACATCATGGCGCTGTACGCGGCCGGGGGTTTCCGCGACTTCATCGTCGCCTGCGGCTACCGCGGCGAGGTCATCAAAGAATACTTCTACAACTTCGCGGTCAAACACAGCGACTGGCGCATCGGCCTCGGCAGCGGCGACCGCACGCAAGTGCAATCGAGTGTCCCGGACTGGGACGTGTGGACCGTCGATACCGGCGCCGCCACCATGACCGGCGGCCGCGTGAAACGGCTGCGGTCGATCGTGGGCGACGAAACGTTCCTCTGCACCTACGGCGACGGCGTGGCGGACCTCGACATCGCGGCGTTGGTCGCCTTCCACAAAAGCCACGGCAAGTTGGCGACGGTGACGGCGGTCCACCCGCCGGCGCGCTTCGGCATCCTCGAACTCGAGGGCGACCGCGTCCGCAGCTTCGTCGAAAAACCGCAGATGAGCGAAGGCTGGATCAACGGCGGCTTCTTCGCCTTCGAGCCCGGCGTCTTCGACTACCTCGACGGCGACGCCTGCGTGTTGGAAAAAGAACCCCTCGAGCGGCTGGCCCGCGACGGCCAACTGATGGCGTTCCGACACCCCGGCTTCTGGCAACCGATGGATACCCTCCGCGATAAAGAATTGCTCGAAAAGCTGTGGCAATCGGGCGCGGCGCCGTGGAAGGTCGATGGCGCGGCGCCGACGGCCCTGCGCCGGTCCGCCTGACCCGAATCCGAGGGATACCGATTTTGAGCCGCTTCGAATCGTTCCGCGGGCGCCGCATTTTGATCACGGGGCTGACCGGATTCAAAGGGATCTGGCTCGGCCTCTGGTTGAAGCGTTCGGGCGCCGAGGTCTCCGGATTGGCCTTGCCCGCCGACGCCGCGATGCTTCGCGGTTGGCCCGGTCTGGCCGAGCGTCTGCCCTGCCAGCACGCCGACATCCGCAACCTCGCTGCGGTGCGGCGCGTGTTCAAAGCGACCGCGCCGGAGTTCGTGTTCCACCTCGCCGCGCAACCGCTGGTGCGGCTGAGCTACCGCGAACCGGTCGAAACCTTTGCCACCAACGTGCTGGGTGCGGTCCATATTTTGGAAGCTTGCCGCGAAACGCCGAGCGTACTCGCGGCCATCAACGTGACCAGCGACAAATGCTACGAGAATCGCGAGTGGCCCTGGGGTTACCGCGAAAGCGAGGCGATGGGCGGCCACGACCCGTACAGCGCCAGCAAGGGCTGCGCGGAAATCGTCACCGCGGCCTACCGGCGTTCGTTCGGGTTGAAGGTCGCGTCGGGCCGGGCGGGCAACGTGATCGGCGGGGGCGACTTTTCCGCGGACCGGTTGGTGCCGGATATGGTCCGGGCCGTCCTCGCCGGGGAGCCGCTGGTGCTGCGCCGGCCGGAATCGATCCGGCCCTGGCAACACGTCCTCGAACCGTTGTCCGGGTACCTCTCGCTCGCGGAGCGGTTACTGAAAACCGGGGGCGACTTCGCGAAGGGCTGGAACTTCGGCCCCTCGGATGTTCGACCGATGACGGTGCGCGGCGTGGCCGGGTCGCTCGTGCGGCATTGGGGCCGGGGCGAAATCGTCGAATCGGTCGACCCGGACGCCCCGCACGAAGCCCATTATTTGAAACTCGATTCGAGCTTGGCCGCGGCCGAACTCGCCTGGACGGCCCGGTTGACCCCGGACGAACGCATCGCTTGGACGGTGCAATGGTACAAGGCGTGGCATGCCGACCCGGCGAGCGCGTGGGCGACGGCCGCGGAGCAGATCGAACGCTACGGGGCGTTGCTGGAATCGACGGCCCAGACATGAACGAGCCAATGCGTCGCACCGAGGATTCCATGGACGGACAGACGAACGCCCCCGCGACCGCACCGACGCCGCGCCGCGCGAAATGGTACGCCCTGCTCGCCTTCGCCGCGACGGCGACCCTGAGTTTGATTATCCCCGCCGAGAAGATGAAGCTGCGCAACGCGGATCTGACCGTGCCGCTGGCCTACGGGCACGACAGCTTTTTGATCCAGTGCTGGGTGAAAACGCTGGCCGACACCGGTTGGTGGATCACGACGGACCGCTGCGGGGCGCCGTACGGCCATCAGATGTACGACTTCCCGACCAACCCCAGCATCCACATCGCCCTGATGCGCGGGATGCTGCCCTTCACGCACGATCCGGCGATCCTGATCAACGCTTACTTCATCTTGTGCTTTCCGTTGATCGGCCTGACGGCGCACGCGGCGCTGCGCTCGATGCGATTCGCGCACTTGTACTGCATCCTCGGGGGCGTGCTGTACGCGTGCCAGCCGTACCATTTTTGGCGCGGGGAATCGCACCTGTTCCTCGCGGCGTATTTCCTGCTGCCGCTGGTGACGATGGTGATGGTCTGGCTGCACCGGGGCGAAGAGTTGTTCCTCCGCCGCGGGGAGAACGGGCGCTGGAAGATCGCCCTCGGAAACCGCCGGAGCCTCGCGGCCTTGGCCATCGTCGCGGCGGAAGGGTTCGACTTCCCCTACTTCAGCGTCTTCGCCGGCGTCTTCCTCGCGGTGGCCGGGGCGACCGCATTCGCCCTGCACCGGCAGGGGGTCATCTTGGTCCGCACCGCGGGTTTACTCGCCGTCCTCGGGGCCGCGTTCCTCACCAGCTTGTCGCCGAATCTGCTGTACTTCCACCAATACGGCACCAACCCGTCCGAAACCCACGTGACCCACCACCCGTGGTCGGACGGGGAAGAATACGCCCTCAAACCGATCCAGTTGTTGCTGCCGGCGCCGAATCACCCGATTCCGGCGTTGGAGAAGATCCGCGCGAAGTATTACGCGGGGACGAAACTGCCGAGCGAAGCCGATTCAATGGCGATGGGCTCGGCGGCGTCGCTCGGCTTCCTCGCGCTCTTGGCCTGCGTTCCATTCTGTTCGCGGAGCCGAACCGACCGAGGGCGGCTCTTCCATTTGCTGGGCGTCCTGCTCGTCGCGGGGATCGTCTTTTGCACGGCCGGCGGGGTCGGCACGGCGTTCAACCTGCTCTCCCTGACGGTGGTCCGGTGCTATTGCCGCGCGAGCGTCTTCTTGGCGTTCTTCTGCATGGCGGGCTTTTGCGGGATGTTGGACGCTCTCTTTCAACGCTATTTCGCCGGGTCCGTGATCCGCACGGCGCTCTGCGTCCCCGTGGCCATCGGCCTGCTCTACCTCGGGTGCCGGGATCAAATGGGGATGGTGTACCTCCAAGAGTTTTCGGAGGTCCGAGAAGAATACCGCAACGACGAAGATTTCGTCCGCCGCATCGAGGACACGATGCCGCCCGACGCGATGGTCTTCCAATATCCGTACATCGCCTACGGGTCGTACACCAACGTCGCCGGCGGGATGCTGCCCTACAGCCACTTCCGCGGCTACGTCCATTCTCATAGCGTCCGTTGGAGTTTCGGGGCGATGCACGGCCGGCCCGGCGACGATCTCCACGCCAAGATCGCGCTGATCCCGACCGACGAACAGCAACTCCGGGCGCTCGCGATCCTCGGCTTCGAGGGGATTTACGTCGACCGCCTCGGCTACGCCGACCGGGGCAAGAAACTCGAGGATCTCTTGAAGGCCGTGGCCACGCCCGATCCGATCGAGAGTCGCGATGGCCGGCTCGCGTTTTACACGCTGCAGGGCTACCGGAAGACGGCGCTGGCGGGCCTGTCGGACGGGGAAGTCGCGCGGCGGAAACGGGAGATCGAAGACTTCCCGTCGATCTCGTGGAGCGCCAAATTCTACCCCGAAGAGCGCGGCGACCTCGACGGCTGGCGGCGCTGGCGCTGGTGCGGGTCCGACGGCGCGTTGGTCCTGAAGAATCCATCGGCCGAGCCGCAGAAACTCCGGATTCGGATGTCGCTGCGCCCGCAGTCGGGCGGGGCAAAACTGCAACTGACCGGCCCCGAGATCGACGAAGCCTACGAACTCCCGCACGCGGGGGTTGACGTCGACCGCGTTTTCGAACTGCCGCCGGGTACGCACCGGATCGAATTCCGCTGCCAAGGGCTGGCCCTCACGCATCCGGATCGGCCGTTCCCGCTGTACTTCATGCTCCACGACTTCACCCTCGAACGCCCGGGGGAATCGCCCCGATGACCGCATCGACCGAGGCCGCCGTCCTCGTGACGGGGGCGACGGGATTCATCGGCTCCGCGCTGGCCCGGGGGCTGAGCGCGCACGGTCACCGCGTCGTCGGTTTGGTCCGGCGCTCGTCGCCGCGCCGCGAATCCCTCGCCGATGGCCCGGGGCTCGACCTCGCGGAAGTCGACGACTTTTCCCCGGGGGAATTGGATCGAATCTTGGGAGCGCGGCGGATCGGAGCGATCTGCCATCTGGCCTCGTACGGGGTCGCGGCCGGCGAATCGGATACCGCGCAATTGATCGCTGGCAACGCGGGTCTCACGGCGAATTTGATCGAAGCGGCCGCGCGGCACTCCGTCCGACGATTCGTCCAGACGGGGAGTTGCTTCGAGTACGCGGCGCCACTCGACGAACTGCCGCTCACCGAAGGTTCCCCGGTTCGACCGTGGTCGGTGTACGGCGCGGCGAAATCGGCTTCGGTCCATTTCGCGCGGACGCTCTCGGCCAAGCTCGGCCTCCCGCTGACCACCCTGAGGCTCTTCGGCGTGTACGGTCCGGGCGAACAGCCGCAGCGCCTCGTGCCGTATCTGTTGGACCGGTTGGAACGGCGCGAAGCGGCCGAGTTGACGCCGGGGTTCCAGGTGCGCGATTTTCTCTACATCGACGACGCGGTCGGGGCGTACCGCGCCGCGTTGGCGGGGGCGGACGAACTTTTCGACGGGCGCGAATTCAACGTTTGCACCGGGGTCCCCACCTCCATCCGCGAACTCGGCGCGACCGCCGCCGAATTGCTGAACGCCCCGGCCGATCTGCTGCGCTGGGGCGCCTTGCCGGGCCGACCTGAGGAGCCGGCGCAGATCGTCGGGGACCCGGCCGCCTTCCGGGCCGCCACGGGCTGGGCGCCGCGATTCGACCTGCGCGAAGGACTGCGAGCCACAATCGATGCGAGGAACCATGGTCGAATCTGAAACCGCCGAGGCGCTGCGCGCCGACATCGCCGAGCGCGTCCGCGCGTTCCACCGGGTCAACTGGCCCGCGAAACCGTTCGTGCCGGGCAAAAGCCACGTCCCGGTGTCGGGCAAAGTCTTCGACGCCGAGGAGATCGTCGCGCTCGTCGATTCGTCGCTCGATTTTTGGCTGACCGCCGGGCGGTTCGCGGATCGATTCGAGCGCGACTTCGCCGCGTTTTTGGGCGTGCGTTACTCGCTGCTCACGAACTCCGGGTCGAGTTCCAACTTGCTCGCCATCGCGGCGCTCACGTCGAAGCGCTTGGGCGAGCGGCGCATCCAACCGGGCGACGAAGTCATCGGCGTCGCGGCCGGGTTCCCGACGACGGTGAACCCGATACTCCAGTACGGCGCCGTCCCCGTCTTTCTCGACGTCGACATCCCGACTTACAACATCGACATTACCCATTTGGAAGAGGCCATCGGCCCGCGCACCAAGGCCGTAATGATCGCGCATACGCTGGGCAATCCGTTCGACTTGGACGCGATCACCGCCCTGTGCGAGAAGCACGACCTCTGGCTCATCGAAGATTCGTGCGACGCGACCGGCGCGACGTACCGCGACCGCATCGTCGGGCAGTTCGGCGACATCAGCACCGTGAGCTTCTACCCCGCGCACCACATTACGACCGGCGAGGGCGGCGCCGTGATGACGGACTCTCCGGTGTTGAAGAAGCTGTTGGAATCGTTCCGCGATTGGGGCCGCGACTGCTGGTGCCCGCCGGGCCACGACAATACCTGCGGCAAGCGATTCGACTGGCAACTCGGCGGATTGCCCCACGGGTACGACCACAAATACACGTACAGCCACATCGGGTACAATTTGAAAGCGACCGACATGCAGGCCGCGGTCGGGGTGGCCCAACTCGCGAAGTTGCCGGAGTTCATCCGCCGGCGTCGCGAGAACTTCGCGATCTTGAAGCGAGAACTCGCCGAGTGGCAAGAGCTGTTGATCCTCCCGGAAGCGACGGCCCACAGCGATCCGTCTTGGTTCGGCTTCCCGATCACGCTGAGGGACGAGTGCCCGATCGGTCGCGCGGATTTGATCGCGCACTTGGACGCGATGAAGATCGGCACGCGGTTGCTATTCGGTGGCAACCTCTTGCGGCAGCCGGCGTACAGCGACATCCCGCACCGCGTCGTCGGACCCTTGACGAACACGGACCGCATCATGCACCGGACGTTCTGGGTCGGGGTCTATCCCGGATTGACGGAAGAAATGCTCGTGTATATCGCCCGGAGCATCGGGCGCGGACTAACGAAATCGACCACCCGAGTGCCGTTGGCCTAACCGCAGGAGCGACCGACGCATGGAATTCCCCGCCACCGCGGACGGCCGCAAATTCATCTCGTTCGTCGTCCCCGTGTTAAACGAGGAGGCGAACATCCGCCGGCTCTACGACACGGTGCGCGGGGTCATGGCGCCGCTGGCGGAGCGCTACCGCTACGAGATCTTGTTCACCGACAACCACAGCGCGGACCGCAGTTTCGAGATTCTCGCCGAACTGGCCGCGGCCGATGCGAACGTCCGCGTCATCCGCTTCTCGCGCAACTTCGGATATCAGCGCTCGATTTTGACGGGTTACCTCAACGCCCACGGCGATGCGGTCGTGCAACTTGACTGCGATCTGCAAGACCCGCCCGCGCTGGTGCCCCAAATGCTGTCGCACTGGGAGGCCGGGAATCAAGTCGTGTTTGGCATCCGCCGGCGGCGGCAAGAAGGGATGACGATCTCGCTGACCCGGAAGGTGTTCTACCGTCTGATCCGCTGGCTCAGCGAGCACGAATTACCTTTGGACGCCGGCGACTTCCGCCTCGTGGATCGCCGCGTCGTCGAAGAGTTGCGCAAAGTCGACGACGCCACGCCCTACTTACGCGGCACGATCGCCACGCTCGGATTCCGCCAACTCGGGTTGGTCTACGACCGCGAGGCCCGGATCGCCGGTGAAACGAAGTTCCGCTTCAAGGACCTCGTGAACTTGGGCTTGGACGGCATCCTCAACCACTCCGTGCTGCCGCTGCGCTTGGCGACCTACGTCAGCGTCACGGCCTCGCTCGCGGCGGCGTTGCTCATCGGGGGCTACACCATCGCCCGATTCGCCGTGGGGCACGATTGGCCGGCCGGGTTCACCACGCTCGCGGTGCTCATCTTGATGTCGCTGAGCCTGAACGCCCTGTTTTTCGGGGTGATCGGAGAATACCTCGGTCGCGTCTACCGCCAAGTGAAGCGCGGCCCGCTGACCATTGTCGAACACGAGTTGAACGGCGGTCACTTGTCGGTACCCCGACCGGCGCTGACGGTCAACAGTGATGGATCCAATGCGAATCGCGCGGCGTGAGCGGACCGGAGAAATGCGACTTTGGTGTGTCGACTCTCGATGATCCCGCGATGCAAATTCCCAGCTTTGGAAGCGGTTGGGATCTGTTCTGTGAAGTTTATTAGTATTTTATCACAATTCCAATCCGGTCGGTCTAGCATTTCGGATTCATTTATCTCTATACTTAATCGATTGGATCCCACTTCGCACGGGCAAAAGCATTGCGACTCGAGGAATGACGTGCAGGCGACGGCGTGTTTGAACGAAGATACGATGGCGGAATTTCACAACGGCGCGCTCCCGCTCCAGGATCATTTCCTCGCGGTGCAGCATTTGGCCGAGTGTCAGGAATGCCGCGCCGCGTCCGCCGCGATGGGACCCAAAAGACTGGCCCAGCAACTCACCGGTCGCGGCGCCGAAGACACCGTCCCCGAAACGCCCCGCATGCCGGAACGAATCGGGCCGTACCGCATCCTCCGGCTGATCGGCCGCGGCGGTATGGGGGCCGTCTACGAAGCCCGCCACACCAAACTCGACCGCGTGGTCGCCCTGAAAATATTGCCCTCGCCGATGACGGTCGACCGGGAGTACCAAGAGCGATTCGACCGCGAAGCGCGCGTCATCGCCAAGCTCGATCACCCCAACGTCGTCCGCGCCACCGACGCCGGCGATGTCGATGGCATGCCCTATCTCGCGCTCGAACTTTTGGACGGCGTCGATATCGCCCGACTCGTGCGCTCCGTCGGTCGCCTGTCCGTCCCCGATGCGGTCGAGATCGCGCTGCAAGCGGCGCGGGGCTTGGTACACCTCCACGAACACGGCATCGTCCACCGGGATGTCAAACCGTCGAACCTGATGCTCACCGCCGACGGCGCCGTGAAGATCCTCGACCTCGGCTTGGCGCTCACCAGCGAAGCGACCGGCCGCCCCAACGGCCGCTTGACCGGGATCACGTACTTGGGCACGCACGATTACATGGCCCCGGAGCAGTGGGTCGACCCGACCACCGTCACGGCGAAAGTCGATTGTTACGGCCTCGGCTGCGTGCTGTTCCAAATGCTCGCGGGCCAGTCGCCTTTGGTCTCGCCGAAGATGTCGCCGCAGGCCAAAATGAAGGCCCATCTCGAACAGCCGATCCCATCGCTGCGCGATCGTTGGGACGTTCCCGGCGCGCTGGCGGCCCTCGTCACACGCATGCTCGCCAAAGATCCGGATCGGCGACCGACCTCCGCGCGGATCGCCGAGGAATTGTCCGGCCTGCGCGGCGTGGCCCACTTGACGCGCTTGCTCGAACGATCCCGCCTCGCCCCCGTGGCGGGCTTTTCCGACGGCGACCCGACCCACGAAGCGCCGCGGGCGCCCGACGAATCGGGACGGACACCGGCCGAGGATTCGCGGACGATTCCGCGAGCTCTCCCCGCCGGTTGGCGGTCGTCGCTGCGCTGGTTCCTCGCGGGTCTGCTGACCACGTTGATACTCGTCGCCGCGGCGTGGGGTATCGTTCACCTGCTCGACTCGTGAGCGCCGCGCGGGTCGCCCTCGACGACGGTTGCCTCGCCGATGCCCTCGCCCTCCAGCGAATCGCCGCGGCCAATCACCCCGAGGACGACACGCTCCGCCTGTTTCTCTTCGAGTTGCTCACGCTCGCCGGGGAAACCGCGGACGCGCGGAAGGAGTTGGATTCGATCCGGAGCGATTCGCCGAATTGGCCCGCGTCGAAACGGGCATTTCGCGACATCCTCCGAGCGGACGGCCGGCGCTTCCCGCGTTTGCGTCGGCCGGACTTTTTGAAGGAGCCACCGCCGCATCTGCGCTGCCGGTGGAATGCGGCCCTCTGCCACAATCGGGGTCAGACCGAATCGGCGCTGAAATACCTCGACCGGGCGGACGGCCTCGCCCCGGAAGTTTCGGGGTTCGTCGACGGCCGCGAGTTCACCGGTCTGCGCGATTCGGACGACCGCTTCGCCGCGCACTTCGAAGTGTTCTCGGGCCGACAAACCGTCTGGATTCCATTCGAAGACGTGCGGACTCTCCGGCTGGAAAAATCCGAGCACCTTCTCGATCTCGCCTTCCGGTCGGCGCGATTAAAACTCACCGACGGCACGTTCCACTCGGTCACACTCCCGCTGCTCTATCCCGGTAGCAGCCGCGAGGGGGACGACCTCGCGCTCGGCGAATTGGTCGATTGGACCAGCGCCGACAGCGGCCTCGTCTGCGGCTTGGGTACGAGGGTGCTCACGTTCGGAGACGAAGAACTCGACTTGGGAAGCTGCACGATGTTGGAGCTGCGACCGGGCTGATCGAGATTCCGCGCGCATTTTTCTTGCACACCGGCGATCGGGGAGCGAAACTTCCGGGACGCACCGAGGTTCAATCGGTAGCGGTCACGCCTACACCCGCCCCGCCAATTTGCACTTTTGCGACGGAACCCTATGAGCCCCATCCGCTTACTGACCGTCGCGGTTTGCTTGGTCGCCCCGGGGTTCGCATCCGCCGTCGATCTGCCATCGGGAGGAAAAATCGACAAAGTCGATTTTGAACGGCACGTGATGGGGCTGTTGTCCAAAGCCGGTTGCAACGCCGGGGGTTGCCACGGGAGCTTCCAAGGGAAGAACGGTTTCCGACTTTCGCTGTTCGGTTACGAACCCGACTTCGACTACGCGGCCCTCACGCGGGACAACCTCGGCCGAAGGGTGAACACCCAAAAGCCGGACGAAAGTTTGCTCCTTTTGAAGGGGGCCGGCCGGATGCCCCACGACGGCGGGATGCGCTTCGGCCACGGGACGTGGATCGATTCGATCTTCCGAACGTGGATCGAACAGGGGGCCAAGCACACCCCCGGCAGCGGCAAGATCGAAGCGCTGACGGTGAGCCCACCCGACTTCGCGGTGCTGAAGGTCGATCGGAAACTTCAAATCCAAGTGACCGCCAAATTCGCCGACGGGACGTCCGAAGACATCACCCCCTTCTGCGATTTCAAACTCGGCGACGACGCCATCGGATCCGTGTCGCCGTCGGGAGTTGTTTCGTCCCGCCAACCCGGGGACACCGGGCTCACGGTCTTATACCGCGGGAGTGTCCGGGCGATTCGCGTACTCGTGCCCGCGCCGGGCCAGCCGGGGGCGAAATACCCGGATGTGAAGCCCGTCAATTCCATCGACCGGGAAGTATTCGCCAAACTCAAACTCATGAACATGGTACCGGCCGAACTCAGCACCGACTTCGAATTCCTCCGGCGGATCACCATTGACACCATCGGGATTCTGCCGACGCCGGAAGAGATTCGCAGTTTTGTCGCCGATACCTCGACGGAGAAGCGCGCGAAGAAAATCGAAGCGTTGTTGAAGCACCCGCTCCATGCGGCGCTGTGGGCGACGAAACTCAGCGACATCACGGGGAACAATACCGCCGCGCTCGAGCAACCCAACGGGGTGATGCAGAATCGCCGGTCGCAAATGTGGCACGACTGGCTGCGGAAGCGGGTCGCCGACAACGTCCCGTACGACGCGATCGTGCGCGACATCGTCACGGCGACCAGCAACGACGGCCAGAAAGCGGACGAGTGGTTCGAGGCGACGAAGAAGATCGACGAGCAGATGGAGAAAGGCTTCGAGAGCGACTACGCGAACAAGAAAACGCTCGACCTCTTCTGGCGCCGGCAGCAGGCCGTGCCGATCGAACAGTGGAGCGAGAAGATCGCCGCGGCATTCCTCGGCGTCCGGCTCGAATGCGCCCAGTGCCACAAGCACCCTACCGATCGCTGGACCCAAGACGATTACTGGGGCTTTGCCAACGTCTTCGCCAACGTGGTTTTCGCGAACAACCAATACAGCAGTGCGGATGCGAAGAAACTCGCCGACGCCGAGAACGCCAAGCGCAAAGAAGCCGCGACGGCCGGCGGCAAAGCGAACGCCCAGTTCCCCAACGTCCGGGAAATGTTCGTCGCCACGATGGGCGGCACCGGAAAAACGCCGGCCTTGAAACCGATCCCGATGACGACGCGCACCGTCGGCAGCAAAGTCCTCGGCGGACCGGAACTCAAACACGCCTCCGGGACCGACGCGCGGGCCAAACTTTGGGAATGGATGGTCTCGCAAGAGAATCCGTTCTTCGCCAAAAGTTTCGTCAACCGCGTCTGGGCCCACTACTACGGCATCGGCCTCGTGAACCCGGTCGATGATTTCAGCCAGGCCAATCCGCCGACGAACGCCCGGCTTCTCGAGGCGCTCGCCCGGGAGTTCACCGACAGCGGCTACGACATTCGCAAGTTGGAGACCGCGATCTTGCTGAGCCGGACGTATCAACTTTCGGCTAAGGCCAACGACACGAACAAGTTCGACAAGAACAACTTCTCGCGCAGTTATGTCCGCCCACTGATGGCCGAGCAGGTCGTCGACGTGTTGAACTCCGGCATCGGCGTCGACGAGGCGTTCGCCGCCGACGCCCCGGTCGGCAAGAAGATTACCGAAGTGGGGGCCAGCCGGTTGAGCAACCCAAACCTCGCGTACGTGTTGCGCATCTTCGGTCGGCCGGCCCGGACGACCGCCTGTGATTGCGAACGCGCCGCGGAAGCGGCGCTGCCGCAGACGCTCTTCCGCCTCACCGACCCGAGTTTGACCGCGAAGTTGAGTTCGCAAACCAACCGTGCCCACGCACTCGCCAAATCGAAGAAGCCCGACGCCGAGGTCGTGGAGGAATTGTTCCTCGGAACGCTTTCTCGCTTCCCGACCGACGCCGAGAAAGCGAATGCATTGAAGTACATCGCCGCGGAAAAAACGAGGGCGATCGGCATGCAGGATGTATTGTGGGCTTTGATCAACACGAGGGAGTTCATCCTCAATCACTGACCGCTGAATGCTGAATGCTGAATGCTAAAAGCTGTTTGCTATTTTGATCGGACAGCAAACAGCTTTTAGCGGTCGGCTATCAGCAGGAGACTGTAGTGAAAGATTTTCGAACGCTCAAAGTTTGGGAAAAGGCACACGCGCTAATTTTGGAAGTTTACAAACTGACCGCGAAGTTCCCGGTCGATGAGCGATTCGGCCTGACGATACAAATGCGGCGATCCGGGTCTTCGATACCGACTCATATCGCCGAGGGATGTGGAACGGACAACGACCAAGATTTTGCGAGGTTGTTGCAGATGGCCATGCGGAGCGCCTGCGAGCTGGAATACCAGTTGTTGCTCAGCCGGGATCTGACATTCACCCCGACCGACCTTTATGCCGAACTGGAACCGAAGGTAATCGAAGTCAAAAAGATGTTGTCCGTGTTTATTCAAAAGCTCCGATCCGGAAACCCTTAACCCGAGTATGACCATGCGATTCCAAACCGACTGCGAAGGTTTCTCCCGCCGCAACTTCCTGCAAATCGGCTCCGCCGGGATGCTCGGCCTGAGCCTCCCGACAATCTTGGCATCGGAAGCGAAGGCGAAGGAGATTGACGCCAAGGCCCCCAAGGCCAAGAGCGTCATCCTCGTCTGGCTCTCCGGCGGTCCGGCCACCATCGACATGTGGGACAACAAGCCGGACGCTCCCGAAGGGATCCGCGGCGAATTCAAGTCCATCGACACCAAAGCCAAGGGCGTCCAGTTCGCCGAGACGCTGCCGAAGATGGCCGGCGTCGCCGATAAAATTTCCGTCGTCCGTTCCCTCTACCACACGATCCCGAGCCACGGCCCGGCCACCGTTTTCATGACCACCGGCAACAAGCCGACCTCCGCCATCCAATACCCTGCAATGGGCTCCGTCGCCTCGAAGATGCTGAAGACCGAACTCGGCATCCCGCCCTTCGTCAGCTTCATCGACCTGCGCAACGGCGCGGCCGGCGGCGCCGGCTACCTCGGCACAGGCTACAACCCGTTCACCGTCGAATCGAACGGCGCCGGCGGCAAAGGCGCGGACAAGGGGGATAAGAGCGCCGCGTTCCGCCTCCGCGGCATCACGTTGCCCAACGGCGTCTCGCTCGACGATCTCAGCAAGAAAGATCAACTGCTGAAGTCCTTCGACGACGGCTTCCGCAAGCTCGACCAGCAGTCCGATCTCGTCGACGGCCTCGATACCTTCCACAAGCAAGCCATCGAAATCCTGCGCTCGGACAAGACGAAGAAAGCGTTCAGCTTGAACGAGGAATCGGCCGCGATCCGCGAGAGCTACGGCACCGGCCCCATCGGCCCGGCCGCGCTCGCCGCGCGCCGGCTCGTCCAAGCGGGCGTCCGCTTCGTCACCCTCGGCTTCGGCGGCTTCGACACCCACGCCAAGACCTTCGAAGCCCACAAGACGAAACTGATGCCGTCGCTCGACGGGGCTCTCGCCGCGCTCATCGCCGACCTCGATCAACAGGGGATGCTCGATAGCACCATCGTGATGTGCGCCGGCGAATTCGGCCGCACGCCGAAGATCAACAAGAACGCGGGCCGCGATCACTGGGCGCGCAGCATGGCCGCGGTCCTCGCCGGCGGCGGCATCAAACGCGGGTACGCCCACGGCACCACCGACGCCAGCGGCATGGCCCCGAACCTCGACCCCTGCACCCCGGACGACATCGGCGCCACGATCTTCGCCCAGCTCGGCATCAAGTCGGACACGGAAATCCAAAGCCCGACCGGCCGGCCGATTCAACTCTTCCGCGAAGGGAAGGCCATCGAGAAATTGATCGGGTAACCGGCGGGTAACAACCTCCATCACCGAGCTTGCCCGGAGGACGACCTCCGGGCATAATTGTTTAAGAAGATGCTGTGAACACGTTCCGGGGGTTCCCCATGCGTCGATTTCTCGCGGCCGCCGTTTCCGCACTGTCCGTCGCCGGTTCGGGCTACTCCCAAGACCTCAAAGCCAAAATGCCCGCCGTGGCCGAGTCGGAACTCGAGCGGCTGTCCGAGCAACTCGGGGATCGCGATTACCGGGTCCGCGAAGCGGCCGGGAAGCGCTTCGCCGATCTCGGGGCCGATAGCCTGCCGGCGTTGAAGTCCGTCGCCCGGACCGGGAATTTCGAAGCGGCCGAGCGCGCGATCGAATTGATCGCGAAGATCGAACGGGCCGTCGCCAATGCGAAAGCGACGGCGGGCACCGTCGTCGAATTGAAGGCCGAAGAACAAACCCTCGGCGAAGTCTTCGGTACCCTCCGCAAGCAAACCGGCTACGCGATCATGATCAACGGGGATCAAAATCCGCGTTCCACGAAAGTGACCCCGAAGGCCGGCAAAACCGACTTTTGGGCCGCGTTGCAGCGGCTCGCGAACGAGGCCAATCTCGAAGTGGAATCGGCCGTGACCCAAGGCGGGCCGGTCAATCTGTCGTACAATCCGGACGCGGCGAACAGCCCGCAGTTGGGCACGGTGACCCTGCGGCAGAAACAGCCGAAAGCGTCGAACCCCGTTTTCAACTCGGGCGCGTTCCGCATCGAAGCGATCCCGGTGCCCGTCGCCAATCTGCCGCAGATGCCGGCCAATCGCGTCCCCGTCCTGTTGCAAATCACGCCGGAACCGCGCCTCCGCTGGGTCGGCACCACGCAAACCATCGTGACCCTCGCCGAAGATCAAGACGGCCGCAAACTCGTTTGGGATCACGTCGCGATCGACTACCAAAACAACCGGGTGCAATTCGAAGGCCGGCGCGGCGGGAAAGGCTACTACGGCGGCCCGGTGATTTCGCCCGAATATCCGGCGACCCCGTTCCAAGCGTACCTCAAACTCCTCGCCCATGTTGACGGACCGAGCACGTCGTTGAAAACCCTCGAAGGCAAGGTCCGCGGCAAAGTCTGGAGCGAATCGGAAACGATCCTCGCCCTCGCCGATTTGAGCGGCGAGTTCCGAGAAGTCCGGGGCGAAAGCCGCACGCTCTTGAAGGCGAAATACGAATCGATGCCCGGCGACGCCGTCGCTCTGCTGCTCTCGGTCACGACGAGCCACAACGCCAGCGAAGTCGTGCCGTTCAACGGCAGCAGCGCCTTGAACACCAACCCGGGCGGCCTCTGGCTCGAGAACGGCCCCGGCGGTCGCGTGAAATTGAACGCGGTGAAGCTCAGCCCGGAGGAACTCCGGATGGCCCAAGGCTTCACGAACTCCAACGGCTTGGCCCTCGTCGACGGCCACGGCAAGCCGATGAATTTGTCGCCGCACAGCGCATCGCAACAGCAACTTTATAACAACATCGACGGGAGCAGCACTTACATCATCACGGCGCAATATGTCGTGCGACCCGCCGACAAAGAGGCCGAGGGGAAACCGGCCAAAATCACCTTCTCCGGCACGCGGATGAAGTCGCTCGAGGTGGCGTTCCGCTTGAAGGATGTCCCCGTCCTCCGCGGCATCGGCACCAACGTGCAAGCCCGGCACTTCTCCGACAGCTTCGACCGCTGAAGTCGGGCCGCGCCAACGAATACGGACCCGCGGCGGTTAAACTCTTCGACCGCCGCGAGTCCCGCGGCGGTGTGGAGCTTCCCGATGATTCGATTCTTCCACGCCTTCGCATTGCTCCTGGCGTTCTCGGGGGAGGTTCACCCGCAAGCTCCGGAGATCGAACGGATGGCCGTTCAGCTGGGCGATCGCGATTACCGCATCCGCGAGGAGGCCGGGAAGCGATTCTTGGCGCGGGGAACCGACGTCCTGCCCGCGCTCCGCAAGGTGGCCGAATCGGCGGACATCGAAGCCTCCGGCCGGGCCGTCGCACTGATTGAAAAGATCGAGAAGCGGACGGAGAACGCGAAGCTCACGGCGGGGGCGCTCGTCGAAATCCCGGCCGGGGCGAACACGCTCGGCGCAGCGCTCGACTCCATCGCCAAACAAATCGGTTGCCGGATCCACATCGACGGGGATCAATCGCCGCGCTCGGTCGCGGTGAAGCCGCCAGCCGGCAGAATCACTTTCTGGGAAGCGGTGGACGCACTCATCGCCGGGACTGTTTTGGAAGTGTTCCCGCAGATTCAAGACGCAGCGCCGTACGTGGTGTTGCGGAAGCGAGTCGCGAAAACCGCGAGCCCCGTCTGCGTGTCCGGGGCGTT
>JAYSYN010000215.1:0-12074 GCA_043727575.1 Fimbriiglobus sp. | reverse complement strand
CCGCGACGGTCCGTCCGAGGTGGTGCTTCAACACGATGCGATTGGCGCGCGCCGAATAAGTTTCCGCCGTGCTCCGGCGGATGAACCGCGTGACCGGCTTGGGTTTGGTAACAACCGCCGTTGCCGCGCCGTTCGAGTCGAACTTCGGCTTTTTGTAGCGGGACTCAACCGCGAGGACATCCGACTCCTTCGGTCCGGATTTCTGTTCGACCAACGCGGAAATGCCCCGGGGCAACCGGCCCGCATTCAAGGCGTCTTTGATCCGGATCGACCAGCTTTGATGAAAGTCGTGGAACAACCCGGCTGGGACCCGGGTCCAATCGTGGATCGGCATGGCGGACTCCTACGTGCGGTGCCTGTATTGTACGGGAGTCCCGACTACAATTGACCCACTATGAAAGCGGAAATCGTCTCCATCGGCTCCGAGATCACCTCCGGGCAGAACCTCGACACCAACGGCCAGTGGCTCTCGCGGCGGCTCGCCGAGATGGGCGTCGCCGTCGGTTTCCACACGACCGTCGCCGACGATTTCGACGACAACGTCCTCGTCTTCCGTCAAGCGCTCGACCGCGCCGATCTCGTCCTCAGTACCGGCGGGCTCGGGCCGACGCTCGACGACCTCACCCGCGAGGTGCTGGCCAAAGTCGCCGGCGTAAGCCTGTACGAACACGAACCGAGCCTGGCCCTGGTGCAAGGGATGTTCGCCAAGCGCGGCCGCGTCATGCCCGAGCGCAATCGCGTGCAGGCCCAGTTCCCCGTGGGCGCCGAACCGATTCCGAATCCCATCGGCACCGCCCCCGGCATCTGGATGCCCTTCGGAAATAAGATCGTCGCGGCGATGCCCGGCGTCCCGTCCGAGATGTTCAAGATGTTCGCCGAGCAGGTGAAACCGCGTCTGACGCAACTCGGGTTCGGCGGCGGGGGCGTTTTCGTCGAACGCAAAATCAATACCTTCGGGGCCGGGGAATCGCAGATCGAGCAGATGCTCGGGGATGTGACGAAGCGCGGCGCCGTGCCCGAGGTCGGCATCACCGCCAGCGACGCCGTCATCTCCCTGCGGATCATGGCCAAAGCGGCGAGCGCCGCGGACGCGGACTCCCTGATTGCCCCGACGGAACGGATCATCCGCGAGCGCCTCGGGACATTGGTCTTCGGCGCCGACGCGGTCGAACTCCACGACGCGGTGATGGCATCGCTGATGGCGACGGGGAAGACCGTCGCCACGGCCGAGAGCCTCACGGCCGGTCAGGTGGCAGCGCTGCTGGCGCGGGTTACGGGGGCGAGCGCGCATCTACTCGGCGGGGTCGTGGCCTACACGAACGCGGTGAAGATCCGCGAACTCGGCGTCCCGGCCGAACTGATCGAGCGGCACTCGGCCGTGAGCGTCGAGGTCGCCCACGCGATGGCCGAAGGTGTGCGAAAGAAATTCGGCGCCGACTTCGGCCTCGCCACCACCGGCTACGCCGGGCCGACGGGGGAATTCGTGGGGCGGGTTTTCGTCGCCGTCGCCGATGCCGCGGGGTGTGAAGTCATTCCCTACTCTTGGCCCGGTACCCGGACGGAGGTCCAGAGTCGAACCGCGAAAATGGCGTTGAATGCCTTGCGCCTCCGAATGACATCGCCGAAAGAATTTTGAACAATATTCCACTTGCGGTTTGACTCCTCAAAATTGGATCTTATATACACTGGTGAACTCATTTCCAAATATTGGAGCCGGCCATGGTCGCCACCCTGTTGCACAACCGCATTGCCGGCGAAATCACCGTCCCGGTGAAAGCCCCGCTACCCGAATGCGAGCGTGAACGCGGTCGACTCTGGAACGATGCGGTTTTGGAGGCGGTGCTCGCACTGAAGAATCAACTCGGTAGTCGCAATGAAGAGATCGTCGCCGCCGCGGCCAATTCGATTCTCGAACTCGAACGGACCCGGATGCGCCACGACAAAACCGTCTCGGGCACCCGCGACGATCGGATTCGCGACGAACCGCACCCGCTCCCGGTGGAATCGAACGACCCGATTTTCACGCCCGAAGAAAATGCTCAAGCGGCCGGACACGCCCGCGAAATCCATGAGACGGCGGGCCTGTCGGCGTCGGCTGCCATCGCGCTCGTCGTCGAGAAGCTCGAACAGTGGCAACTGCGGCCGGGGCAGATCCACCCGGGCGAATTCGCGGCGATGCACCGGCTGATGGGCGAGCGGACAGGCGGCGGAACCGAACCCCGCCGGCGTAGCGAGGTGTCGTGACGGTTCCTGGAGTTTTTCGTTGGTCACGCTTTGCGTGACGCCAGACCCGTACCGGATGCTCAGCGCCGTCACGCAAAGCGTGACCTACGCAAACCGCCCTTGGCCACACGCCTCCGAGAATCGTTGTTACACCCCACTTGCCCTTGCTCCGGCGCGTGCGCGCGGCTTATAGTCGCACCGGAACACCGCAGGGGAGGCGTGGCGATGGCGAAGCTAGGACGGCGGATCGGGCTGGGCGTGCTTCTACTGGCGTTGGCCGGAGGCATTTTCGCCGGCGCGCGGTGGAACCAGTTGAACGCCCGCTATTGCGGGTACAAACTCCGCACGGCGACGACCGACGAAGCCCGGTTGAAGGCCGCGTGCCAACTCATCGAAGCCGGGGAGAACGGGACCCCGTACTTGGTCGAAACCTTCCGCGGCGACGACGCCGAGCGCTGCGCGGCCGTGGCCCTCGCGATTCGGGATTACCTCCGGGATCTGCAACCGACCGACCCGCGTTTCGCGTCGCTGTGTCGGCCGCACGCCCTCGGCTTCGCCGACTATTCCGAAACGGGCCGCGAATCGGCCTTCGCCCTCGTCCCCGACTTTCTCCGTTGTCCGAATGCCGAGTTTGTACCGATCAGCCGAGACATCGTCCGGCAGGTCTTGAAACAGCCTTCGGTCGATCTCCGCGTTCAAGCGATCCACTTGGCCATGCGGCCCGATCTCGATCAGAAAGCGGACGTCGTGGCGTGCTTGTCCGCGCCGGAAGCGGAAGTCCGCCGCGCCGCGATGCTCGCCGTCGGCCCCGCCGGGCCCGGGTCGCCCGCCATCGGGGACGAAGAGTTGTTCGCTTGGTTGAACGACGCCGATGGCCAAGTGCAAATGCTCTGCGAAGCGGCCCTCAGCACGCGCGGATTGGAGCCGGAGCAAATCGCGGCCGCGCGGAAACTGACGAGCCCGGACGCGGCCGAGCGGCTGAAACTGCTGATCGATCTGCGCTGGAACCGCGACGGAATCCGCGACCCCGGCCCCTGGCTCGAACGCCTGAGCCGCGACGCCGATCCGGCCGTGCGCGCCGGCGCGGCCCGCGTCGCCTACGAGTGCAAACTCGCCTTCGCCGGATGGCTTGACCGCTTGGCGAAGGACGACCCGGACGGCACCGTCCGGCGGATCGTCCAGTTCCATCGCACCCGCGCCGCCGAGCTGAAACAAGTCGGCTACGGCGGCGAGTAGAGGTGGAGCGATCCACCGGGGACCAGGAGTGCGGCTTTGACCGACCCGCGTTCGGCGAATGCCGCGAGGATCACGCTCTCTTCGTCCCGATGGCGGTGTGTGAACAGAATCCAAGTTCGACTGTGCGGTAGCTTCGCAACCTCGACGCGATACTGCTCGGGATCGTCGCGGTAGACGCCGCCCCGGATCACCCGGTCGGCGGGGAAGTCGTAGCGCGGCGAGTAGAAATCGAAGGCCGGGCCTGCCCCGGCATCGCCCGATCCACCGTAAACGTAGACGCGGTCGCCGTCTCGCCAGTTCGCTTTCACATGGTTCAACAGTGGCCGGATCTCCTCCGCCCGCGCGGGATGGCGAAGCGCTTCGACCGATTGAAACAACGGCCAGATAACGACGAGCCACGCGAGCCAATGGCCCTGTCTGCTGAGGCGCGCCGCGAGCCACACGGCACCACCGGCCCAAATGAGACACACCATCGGTACGAGGAACAACAGCAGCCGCCCGGCGAACGGATACAGACGCAGGTGCGACGCGAGCAGAGCGATGGCGAAGGTGACGAGGAACGCGAGCGAGACGTTTGCGAAAGACCGTCTTCCGATGGCGGCCATTCCCAATACTGCCACGATTCCCAGCGCGGCTTGCGCCGCCCTCGATTCCCCAGCCATCCCGGCCGGCTCATCCACAAAGGCCAACGCGTGATCGATGTACCAGATCGGGTGAAGTCCCGGGGCGAAATGCCCGGACCAGTATCGGATCAGGTAATCGTTGTGCCCGAGGTGCCGGAGATTGACGAAGTACACGGCGGCGAAACTGAGCAGCCAGACTCCGCCGAGCGAGATCAACCCGAGGATACGGGAGCGATCCCGTTGGAGGATCGCATTTGCAAGGAGCGCGATCCCGAGACCCGAGAGGACAAAGAGAGCTGGGTGCGAACACCAAACCGACAGGGCGCCGACGATGGCGAAAACGATGCCGCGCCGCAGGTTCCACCGACCCGCCGCGAGCGCCAGCAACACCGCCGCGAACGCGGCATCGCTCGAGTACTGCTTGCACTCCGCGGCGTAAGCGACGACGTGCGGCGACACGGCGAACAGCGCGAACGCCAGATGCCCGGACGGGTGCGGTAAGAGCCGGTAGGCCGCAATCGCGAAAGCGCCCAACCCCACGAGCGAAGCGAGATACGCCGGCAAACGCAGGGCGCGCTCCGTGGGTCCGAAGAGTTCGACGCTCGCTTTCGTCGCCAGTAGGAAGCCGACGGGGGCGCCCTGGTTGCGGTCGAGCGGTTCGAACAATCGAGCGGGGCTGCGTTCGACGATGTTCAGGGCGACCATCGCTTCGTCGATCCACAGGGAGCGCTCCGAGGCGAACGCCACCGTACGCAGGCCGACGCCCAGTAGCAGAATGGCAATCGTGACCCGGTTCACCACGGTACGCGGCCGGGGTTGAAGACGCGGCGCGGATCGAGTGTCGCCCGAATGGTCGCCATCAATTTGCGGTCGCCGCGATCGTGGCCCCAAACGGGAAGTCCTGTTTTCCAATTGGGCGGGCAGCGCAAGATTTGCAGATTGTCTTCTTTCCGATCACTCGCCAACTCTTGCAGAATTGTCGAGAGCCGATCCGGCTTCGGCTCGTTCGGAATGTGAACGAAGGCGATCCCGTTGCCGGCGTGGACGTGGACGATGGTCTGGGAGTGGAGTGCATCAGCCTTCAATGCTAAGGCTGCGACCGCGCTCGGTCGGGTGTTGAACTTCACCGTGCTGAATTCCTCGCCCCTCGATTGCAACGCCGTCAGGGCCGTCCATAACCGGGCCGCGGCTTCCCCTTCAATCACCGTGAGGTCGCGCAGTGGGGTGCCCTTCGATTCGTCTTTCAGCGTCGCGATCTGCCACGCGACGGTCGCGGCTTTCTCCTCGAATCCGCAGGCGAGGAGCCACGGTTCCGATTCGGGCAGGGTGATGCCGAGTTTCTTCACGGCGGCGCGATTCAGCAGTTCGACGGCCACCGGCCGGCTGTTCGACGCGTGCAAGCGGTCGAGCGTCGGGCCTACGGCCGAAGTCGGCACACCGAACACGACGAACGACGACGCCTCGGGCCGGGGCTTCACTTTCAGAGTGACCTCGGTGATGATCCCGAGTGTGCCGAGGGCGCCGATGTGCAGTTTCATCAGATCGTACCCGGCGACGTTCTTCACGACGCGGCCACCGCCTTTGGATTCGATTCCCTCATCGGACACGAATCGAATGCCGATGACCGCATCGCGCCAAGTGCCCTGCGCGAGTCGGCGCGGGCCGTTGGCGTTCACGGCCATTGCACCGCCGACGGTCGCCGATTCCGGAGTCGGCACGTCGATCGGCAGCCATTGGTTTTCGGTATCGAGCAGCTTCTGGAGTCCCGCGAACGTCGCCCCGGCTTGCAGGGTCACGGTCATATCGCGGGCCGGGTAGTCGATGACGCGGTTCATCGCGGTCAGATCGAGGACGACGCCGGTCTGCGATGGCACGCCACCGATATGCGAATGCGTGCCTCCACCGCGCGGATAGACGGCGGCGTGGGAACGCACGAGTTCGCCGAGTTCGATGGCCGTCACCGGGCGATGGATCGGCATGGGGATAGACACTGACACGGAAGGCCCCTGTTCGAACAAGACCGTTCACCACAGAGGCACAGAGAAGACCGAGTGAAATTTTGGGGACCGATTTCTGGTTTACTCTGTGTCTCTGTGCCTCTGTGGTTAGGTCTTTGTTTTATAGATTTGGGAATCGCCGCAGATTCACCGCTTCGACTCGCAGCACCGTCGAGGCCAACAACTGCGAGAAATATCCATCGACGAACCCCGCGTCGCTCGCTTCCTGCCAATTGAGTGACGTCGGGATGTCAGTCGATTTCAGCAACACCAACTTCGAGGCCCCGCATTGAATCGCCACCCACGCGGCGAGGGAATCGGTCGTGACGGTCCACGTGTGCGGCGGGCCCAATTGCGTGCGGAAGTAGGGGTACGGATCGAGAATCCCCGGCGACGGCGATTGGATGACGGGCAATGACCCCAGCAATCGCTGTAGAAAATAGGCCCCGAGCGATAGCGAGCGGATCGCCAACCAATGGGCGTGCTCCTCGCCGAGCGAATGGATGCGATCCCAGATTCGCACGGCATCCGCCGCCTCGCCCCCGCCGGGGAAAAGAAGCACCGGCTCCGGTTGCCGCGCGAGCCACGCCGTCAGCACCGGACCGAGATCGGGCCAGTCGTACAGGCTCCCGCCGACTTTGGCGACGATCATCGTGGCGACTCCGAGGCGAGCACCGCGATGGCGTACGCCGGGGCGCACGCGGAAACTTCGGGATCGAGTTCGGCGGAGAGGGAGACGATGGGGGGATTGAGTTCGGGGTAAGCGGCCTTCCAAACTTCCCGGGCGAGCCACTCCCCCGCACCGCTCACAATGAGGGTTCGTAGGTCGGAAGAGTCGACGCGTCGGAGTCCATCGACGAGGATCGCCCGTTGGTGTTGGTAACAACGGATCGCAAATTCGATGGTGCGATCCATGCTCGCGGTCTCGCGATCGGCGCCGAACATCCGGGCGAGGCGATCGAGGCTATTCAAGATCGTCGCTGGCCGGCCATCGGCGGTATCGGTCGCGTTCGGATCTTCCGGAGTTTGCCCGAGTACGATGTGGACATCGCGGGTATCGGCGAAATATTCCGCGCACAAATTCGGCATTGCCAATGCCATAATCGGCGTCCGCTTCACTCCGATGTAGACCAATTCTCCGGATTGCAAGCGGTCGAAATCCGAACGTCCAGCCGCGAATGGATCGCTCCACAACAGCGGGATAATATCCGTCGTCGTGCTCCCGATATCGATCAGCAATCCGTTCCCCTCGGGAGCGAATCGCCCCGCGAATGTCGCCAAGGCATGCCAATTCGACGCGGCCACCGCCAGCGATTGCAGCCGCGCTACGGCCACTGACAACCAACTGCCACCGGTACCCCACACCCGCACCGCTCGCCCAGCCGCCGCGAATTCCACCGCATCCAAAATGCGGTTCACCCCATCGCGCTTGGTGGCGTAGCAGTCGCACAACTCCCCGGTCATCGTCACGGCGAGTTCGTCGATTCCCGGAAATCGCGCCGCGAGCGAAGCGAGAGCCGCAGGGAGCGCGTCCGGTTGTTTCCAGAGGGGGAATGCCACCGAGACGGCCCGGCCGGTGGCCGTCGCGGCCTTGAGATTCGCCCCGCCGATGTCCAGCCCTAGAACAGTACTGTTCGCATTCATGGCCTTGTTGATACGGGATTTCGGCATGGCTCGCTACCTCATCGGCATCGACCTCGGCACCACCAACTCGGCGCTGGCGTTCGTCGATCTGCAAGCCAAGGGCAAAGCCGTCAAGCTGCAGACCTTCCCCGTCGCCCAACTCGTGGCCGCGGGGCAGGTCGCGGCCCAACCGCTGCTGCCGTCGTTCCTCTACCGGCCGGGTCCGCACGACCTCCCCGCCGGGGCGACCGCACTGCCGTGGGACGCTACCGCGAGCGATGTTGTCGGGCAGTTCGCGCGCATCCACGGGGCGAAGATCGCTGGCCGGTTGGTGTCGAGCGCGAAGTCGTGGCTCTGCCATCCGGGGGTCGACCGCACGGCCCCGCTGTTGCCGTGGGCCGCGCCTCCGGAAGTGGAACGGCTCTCGCCTTTGGCGGTGTCGGCGAAGTACCTTCGGCACATGGTGGAAGCGTGGAATGCGGCCCCGAATCGGAAACCCGAAAATCGCCTCGAAGAGTGCCCGGTGGTGCTGACGGTGCCGGCCTCGTTCGACGACATGGCCCGCAACCTCACGGCGGAAGCGGCTAAGCAAGCGGGCTTGAAGCACGTCACGCTGTTGGAGGAACCGCAGGCCGCGTTCTATTGCTGGCTCGGCATGCACACGGCCGAAGATAGCGGGCTGTTGAAACCGGGGATGCGCTGCGTGGTCATCGACGTCGGCGGCGGCACCAGCGATTTCAGCCTGATTCGCGCGTCCGAAGAACAGGGGCACCTGTCGTTCTTGCGCGACGCCGTGGGCGATCACCTGCTGCTGGGCGGGGACAACATGGACCTCGCGCTGGCGAAAGCGGCCGAGGCGAAACTATCGCAGAAGCTCGACGCCGGGCAGTTCGGCACACTGGTGCAAGCCTGCCGGGGGGCGAAGGAATCGCTGCTCGGGCCGAAGCCCCCGGCGGAGTACACGGTCACCGTCATGGGAAAGGGCCGCTCCGTCATCGCGGGAACGCTGACCGCGACATTGACATCCGACGACATCCGCACCGCGCTCTTCGATGGCTTCTTTCCGCAGGTACCCTATGATGCCGAGCCGCTGCGGGCGACCGGCGCGGGCCTCCAGGAGATGGGCCTGCCGTACGTCGCCGACGCCGCGATTTCCAAACACCTCGCCTCGTTCTTGCGTCGCCAACTCCCCGAAGGCGAAGTGCCGGATGCGATCCTGTTCAACGGCGGTGTCTTCCAACCGAAGGCCTTGCGCGACCGCATCGTCGAGGTCATGAAGCCTTGGTTCAACAAGCCCGCCAAACCGTGGACGCCGACCGTGCTGACCAACCCGTCGCTCGATCTGGCGGTGGCGTGGGGCGCGGCCTATTTGGCTTGGCTGAAGCAGAGCGGCGGTCGACGCATCGGCGGCGGCACGGCCCGCAGCTACTACATTCAAATCGAAACAACCCCCTCTTCAGACCCCGGACCCCAAACCCCAGACCCGACGTTCCTCTGCGTCGTCCCCCGGCGGATGCAAGAAGGAGACGAGATCGCGATCCCGAAGCCGGAACTCGAACTCGCCCTCGGCGAACCGGTACTCTTCCCGCTTTTCACCAGCACCGCCCGCTCCGACGACCACCCCGGCGACGTGCTGAAATTGAAGCCCGATCAACTGCTGCAATTACCCCCGCTGCACACGATCCTGCGCGGGGGAAAACGCGCCGGTACGAAGCGCATCCCGGTGACGCTCGCCGCGCGCTCGACGGAAATCGGCACGTTGGAATTGTCGTGCGTCTCGCGCGAAGGCAATCGTTGGAAGCTCGAGTTCAACACCCGCGACACCGCGGCGGCGAAAGCACCCGACGATGTTCCCGTGGCCTTCGTCGATGTTTTCCCGGAGGAGAAAGTCCAAGCGGCCGGGGAACGTGTGAAGGCGACCTACACGACGGAGAGCCCGACCCCGCAGGAGTTGACCAAGGCGCTGGAAGCCGTACTCGAGTCGGGTCGGCAAGACTGGCCGACGGGGCTCTGCCGGAGGTTGTGGGAACCGCTGATGGATGTGGCCGAGCAACGGGTGAAGTCGCCGGCGCATTTGCAGCGTTGGTACAACCTCGCGGGGTTCGTGCTCCGCCCCGGTTTCGGCGATACGCTCGACCGCTACCGCGTCGAAGCGCTCTGGAAGACCATCACCGCCACGGCGAGCGGGGCGATCAGCGGCGGGAATAAACTCGTCGTGCCCGAAGGCGGGGCCGACTACTGGATCATGTGGCGCCGCGTCGCCGGGGGGCTGAACGGGGCCCTCCAACAAGCCCTGTTCGCGCGGTTGAAGTTGATTCTGCTGCCGTCGAAGGCCAAGGCGCCGATGAAACCCTCGGCGAACGAACTGACGGAAATGTGGCGAGTCGCGGCGAGTTTGGAACGGCTCGAAGCCAAGGTGAAAGAACAACTCGGCGATGCGCTCGTAGCCCAATTGAAGCGACAGCCGGTGCCGAACTACGTGTTTTGGAGCCTCACGCGCCTCGGGGCGCGGGTGCTCTTATACGGGCCGCTGAACACCATCGTGCACCCGAGCATCGCCGAACGCTGGCTGGCGGCGCTGGTCGAATACACCCCGACGACTGACAACGACCGGCTGGCGTGGGCCTTCTGCCTCGCCCAACTCGGCCGACAAAGCGGTCTGCGCGGCGTCGATATCCACCACGAGCACCAAGAGGCTCTGGCGAAGATGTTGAAGTCGATGGCGGTGCCCGAGACGTGGGCCAAAATGGTCGAAAAATTTGTAGAACCCGAAGGGGCCGATCAATCGCGGCTCTTCGGGGATTCACTGCCCATCGGATTGCGGCTCGGCGCCGGGTCATAGCCCCGCATCGAACGTGTTCGCCCCGGCCTTGACGGTCGAGGTCAAGCCCGACGTTTCAGGGTCGTTGTATTTCGGGTCGATGATCGACTTGGCGACCGCGGGCCGACTCGGTGCAGGAGCCGATTTATTTCCATCCGCGGGCCCCATCCCCGCGCCGATCGCAACACCGCCCGGGGACGCCGCGGGCGCGGCCCCGACCGGTAAGTCTTGACTTGGGTCGTGGCCGTCGCATCGGTGGCGACGCTGTAACTGTAGGTGGCGCTGAAGTGCCGGAACGGCACGGTGACGACCGAGCGCTGATAGAGGTTGCCTTGCTCGATGTAGGCGAGCATGTGGAAGAACGGGTTGCCCCAGCCGCCGTTGAACGTCTGCGACTGGTTGCTCGGACCGGACAAACCGTTCAGGTTGGCCGCGGGCGGCAGCACGCCGAGGTTGTCGTGGAGGTTGTGCGAGGCCAGCCCGAGCTGCTTCATGTTGTTCTGGCACTGCATGCGCGCCGCGGCTTCGCGGACTTTTTGAACCGCGGGCAAAAGCAGACCGATGAGAATCGCGATGATCGCGATGACGACCAACAGCTCGATCAATGTAAAGGCCGATCGGCGGAACCCCGCATCGGTGCTCGATACGCGTACCATACCAAACCTCCCGGAATGAAAGGAGTAACGGGCAAATAGCCGCTACGTCGAAATGGAGAGTGCCCCACCATTCGTCTGGTCGGGCGAGAGTCTTTGTTGCGCTCGGCGCCGGGAGAGTACCGGATCCGATGAGAGAATTGTTAAGAAAACAATCGGCGGTATTGGGGTTGTCAACAGACGAATGCGCGAATTGCGGAAAAAGTGTGAAGAGGGATCGGGTCGCGCCGCGTCGGCCGGTGGGCAGGGCGGCGGCGATCCGAGTTTACCGATTGTCGATGAGGGCGGGGGGGGTCAGTGTGCCGAATTCACCGCTCGTGTCCCGCCGGATTTGCATCAAGCCGCCGTCGCGCGGGGCCGGGGGCAGACCGGCCGGAGTCGCGCCGCCGAACTTTGAATCGGGCAGTTTGCGATAGGCGATGTGCACGACGGCTTCGTCTTTCGACAAGAGTTTGCCGACCTTGCTGGCGGGTTGCAGATCGGTGCCGGTTTGCAGTCGCGCTTTCGGATCGTACTTCTCGACGATTTCGTAGTTGCTGCCGAGGTGTTTCTCCATCAATTTTCGGGCCTCGGCCTCATCGGCGTCGATTTTCAGCGCGATGATCCCGCCGTCTTTGTTTTTTTGCACGTATTCGGCCCGGCCCATGCAGCCGATGCTCGAAACCAAACCGATGCCCACCATCGCCGCGATGAGTTTCCGCATGGCGAACCCCCCGTTAGAAATCCCTCGGGCTTCCCCGGCCGAGTTGGGCGGGTCGATAGCGGAGCCGGATGGATCGGACAAGCCGAAGTGGAATGCGGGGTGTAGCAACGATTCTTGGAGTTTTGGGAATTCCCTTTTGGGATTGGGGTTGCGCTTGGAGAGTGTATCTGGGAAAATGCGCTTCCTGGAACCACT
>JAYSYN010000214.1:0-34866 GCA_043727575.1 Fimbriiglobus sp. | reverse complement strand
TACTTGTCCCAGTACTTCGACACTTGCGCCGAATCGGCGATCTTCAGCACCTCGTCGCTCGGCGGTTTGCACTCGACCACGCCGTGCTTCGGCACCGTGCCTTCCGGCGCTTCGACCGCGTCTTCTCCGATTTGATCCGCCGTGAACAACCCGCCGTCGGGCATCGTCCCGGCCCGGTTCTTCAGGCTCATAAAGGTGTGGACCACCGGGTGCAGTTCGGCCCCCGCGAGGGTCAACAGTGTTTCGAGCGGGCCGTAGAGGCTCGTTTCCGGGGTCAGGGCTCCGGTGTTGCGGCGGCTGCGGCAGGCGAGCAAATATTCGGCGAGGGGGTGCATCGACATTCTTTCAGCGTACCGGAACGACCGCGCTGCTATCATACTGATGTCGCCACGGGGATCACCACGCCATGAAGTGCCAACGCTGTCCCAAACCGGCGACGCTCCACATCACGGAGGTGTTGCCGGGCGACAAGTACGAAGAGTTCCACTTTTGCGAGGACTGCGCGAAGAAGTACCTGCACCCCGCCGGGACCGGCCAAAAATCCAAGGGGATCGGGGTCGAAGTGGGCGACGACCCGAGCGCGTTGCAGTGCCGGCAGTGCGGCATCAAATTCGTGGAGTTCCGCAACTCCGGCCGACTCGGTTGCGCCCACGATTACGAGCACTTCGCGGCCGAGTTGCTCCCGTTGTTCGAGAGCATCCACGGCGACACCCGGCACACGGGCAAACGGCCCCGGCGCGGCGCCGCCCGGCCGCCGGAGCAAAACGAACTGGTGCAATTGCGGCGGAAACTGCAAGAGGCGGTTTCGGACGAAGCCTACGAAACGGCCGCGGCGTTGCGGGACCGCATCCGCGTGTTGGAAGAGAGCGCCGCCGGGACGGATTTCCGGTAATGCCCGATGGACTTGGACGACCGACCATGAACCCGTGCCAGTTTTGCGGCCAACCCGCGACGATCCACCTCACCGATATTCTGCACCAGCAGAAGACCGTCACGCACTTGTGCGACGCCTGCGCCCGCGCTAAGAAGATCCTGCCCACGAAGCCCGGCACGCACTTCGATCTGCAAGGCTTGGTGCAACTGGTGATGAGCCAACACGGCCGGCCCGACGCGGCGGACCCGACCGCGTTGAGCTGCCCAGAATGCGGCATGAAATACGCCCAGTTCCGCGCGGAGGGGCGCCTCGGGTGCGCCCGCGACTACGATGAATTCGCCGGGCCGCTGTTGGCGCTGCTCGAGCGGGTTCACCGGGCGACCGACCATTGCGGCAAGGTGCCGGTGCGGCGACGGAGTACAATGGGTCTGTTGAAATTGAAGGCCGAGTTGGAGGCCGCGATCGCGGCGGAACGCTACGAAGACGCGGCGGTCCTGCGGGATCGCCTCCGAGAGAAAGAAGGGGCGGATGAACCTCGATAGCCTGCTGCCGAACCTCGGCGAGTGGCTGCGCGGCACCGGCCCGGAGTCCGACGTCGTCGTCTCCACCCGGATCCGCTTGGCCCGCAACCTCGCCGATCTGCCGTTCACCACGCGCGCCGACAACCACCAGAAAGCCGAGATCGAGCAGCGCGTCCGCGAGGCCGTGGCGAAGTCCGACATCGCCCCGAAGCTCGAGTACCTCAGCGTCATGGGCCTCATGCCGCTCGACCGGCTTTTTTTGGTCGAACGGCAGCTCATCAGCCGGGAACTCGCCAACGCCCTCGAAGGCCCGCGCGGGGTCGCCTTCGATTCGCGCGAGTCGGTCAGCGTCATGGTCAATGAAGAGGATCATCTGCGCATCCAAGTGATGCGCTCGGGGATGTCGCTGGACGAAACTTGGGAGCAGATCACCGCGGTCGACGACAGCCTCGAAGCCCGCCTGCCCTACGCCTTCCACGAGCGCTTCGGCTACCTCACGGCCTGCCCCACCAACGTCGGCACCGGCATGCGCGCCAGCGTCATGCTCCACCTCCCGGCACTCGGCATCACCAAGCAGATCGAGAAGGTTTTCAAAGCCCTGCAGAAGATCAACCTCGTCGTGCGCGGGTTGTACGGTGAAGGGAGCCGGGCCAGCGGCGACCTGTACCAGATCAGCAATCAGGTGACGCTCGGGAAGTCCGAGCCGCGCTTGCTGTCCGAGATCCGCGAAGTGATCGCGATGATTTTGCAGTACGAGCGCCAAGCCCGTACCGTGCTGCTGAAGGAGCGCCGCCAAGCCGAGCACGACCGCGTCGCCCGCGCCATCGGCACCCTCGGCAGCGCCACGATGATCACGGCCGAAGAGACGATGGAGCTGCTGAGCGCCGTCCGCCTCGGGATCAGCCTGCGCCTCCTCGACGACCTGCCGCCGACGACTTTGAACCAGCTTTTCATCCACACGCAATCGGCCCACTTGCAGAAGCTCGCGGGCAAATCTCTCGACGGCGAAGACCGCAACGCCGAGCGCGCCAAGTACCTCCGCAACCGGCTCCGCGATCTGGGCGCCAGCCCCCAGTAATGGCGCACCGCGGAACCCGACCATGGCCGACTTGCCCCGCCCGCCGCGCCCGTGGCTCATCTTCGCCGACGACTGGGGCCGGCACCCGTCGAGCGCCCAGCACCTCATCCGCGCGCTGCTGCCCGACCAACCCGTGACCTGGGTGAACACCATCGGCACCCGTCCGCCGCGGCTCGACTGGGGCACGGCGAAGCGCGTCGGCGGGAAGTTGAAAGGATGGTTGGGCCTTGGTAAGCCGACTCCTAAGAGAGGTCGGCTGTCCGGGGATTCGTTCGCCATCGTCGCCCCGAAAATGTGGCCGTCGTTCCAGTCCCGCTTCGGGCGCTCTTTGAATCGCAAGCTGTTGCTGAGATCCCTGCGGCCCGCCGTCGAGGCCATGCCGGAAAAGCCGGTCGTCATCACGACGCTGCCGCTCGTGGCGGACCTCGTGGGCGAACTGCCGGCCGCGAAATGGGTCTACTATTGCGTCGACGATTTCGGCCAGTGGCCCGGGTACGACGGCGCGACGATGACGGCGATGGAACGGGACCTCGTTCCCAAGATTGACACCGCCATCGCCGTCGGCGAGACGCTGGTGAACAAACTCGCGGCGATGGGGAAGCCGGCGCACCTGCTCACGCACGGCGTCGATCTCCCCTCCTGGCAAGCGCCGACGACTCCGGACGATCTCCCCGAGTTCGCCGGTATCGAACGGCCCATCGCCCTCTTCTGGGGTGTGATCGACCGCCGAATGGACACCGCATTCGTCGAACATCTGAGCCGGTCGATGGCGACGGGCAGTATCGTGTTCGTCGGTCCGCAGGAAGCGCCCGACCCGGCTTTGTTCCGACTCCCCCGCGTTGTCATTCGGCCGGCCGTGCCCATCGCGCGCCTGCCGGTGCTCGCCGCCGCCGCGTCGGTACTGGTCATGCCTTACATCGACGCCCCCGTGACGCGCGCCATGCAACCGCTGAAATTGAAGGAGTACCTCGCCACCGGCCGCCCCTGCGTCGTCCGGGATCTCCCCGCGACCCGCCCTTGGGCCGGCGCCCTCGACCTCGCCGCGACGCCGACGGAGTTCGCCGCCGCCGTGCTCGCCCGCCTCGCCGGTGACACCCCGTTGTCACAACTCGCCGCGCGCGGACGCCTCGCGTCGGAATCGTGGGCCGCGAAGGCGCGGCAGTTCCGCGATTGGATCGACGCATGAGCGGAGCCCGCTACGGCACCCTCGACGCGTGGCGCGGGCTCGCTTGCCTCGGTGTCATCGTGTTTCACAGCACCGTTTACGTCGCCGACGGGCCGTTCGTGGCCCGCGTGCAATCCTCGGGCGGCACCGTCGCCGAGTGGGCTTGCGTCGTCTGCTCCCGGCTCTGGATCGGCGTGCCGCTCTTCTTCGTCATCAGCGGGTATTGCATCGCCGCGGCCGCCGTCAATGGCGTGGAGCGCGGCCGGGGAATCGGGACCTTCTTGGTCCGCCGGTTCCGCCGCATCTACCCGCCGCTTTGGATCTATTTGATCCTCTCGACCATCGCGCTGATGCTACTGCCGGACTCGCTGTTGCCCGGCCCCGCAGGCGGGTTCGAACAACCGATCCCCCGGCCGCAATCGTTGGGTTGGTGGCACTGGCTGGGGCAATTCACGCTGACCGAAGAATGGCGCGGGAATGTCGTCGGTCCGCCGAAGCACTACTTCGCCGGGCAGCTTTGGACCCTCTGTTACGAGGAGCAGTTCTACCTCGCGATGGCCGCGTGCGCCGCGGTCGCCCGCCGTTGGCTCTTCGCCGCCGTCGCCGCGATCTCCGCCGTCGTTGCGCTAATTTTGATCGACATGCTCCGCCCGGGGTTCCCCATCGAGGGCTTCTTTTTCGACGGCCTTTGGCTCGCCTTCGCCGCGGGGGTGGCCTTCTATTTCCGTTGCCATCGAGCCACGCCGATTTTGAAGTTCGCAATCGATGGCTTGCTGATCACGGCCATCGTCTGGGCCGCGCGCTCGGTGCCCGCCTTCGGCGAATTTCGGCAGGGGATCCCGTCGAGCTTGCTGGTCGCGGCCGGCGCCGCACTGCTGCTGGGGTGGGCCTACCGGTTCGACCGCGTCACGGTCGGCGCCGCCGCGCTCGCCCCGTTGCGCTGGTGCGGGGAGCGCTGCTACAGCCTCTATTTGGTCCACGCGCCGATTTCACTGATCGGGGCCTGGTGCATCTTCAAGGTCGGCGTGACCTCGGCACTCGGGACATTGCTGATTACGGTTCCCGTCTGCACGGCGACGTCCGCGCTCGCGGGGTGGGCCTTCCACCGCTTCGTCGAACGGCATTTTTTGAACGGGCCGGCCGCACCGGCGAAACGATTTTGAAGCTTCGAAGAAAGCGTGTCGGAATTGCGACCGCGCGAGAAATGCGCTCTATTGTGTTAACGTCGGGCCATAGGGATACCCGAACCCCCGACACTGTACGCCCGCCGTACCCGCGCGATTCTCGCGGGGACTGCGGGCGTCGCCATTGGCGGGTTTGCGGAATCGATGTGAGATTCGGCCCGATCCTACGACCAATCCACCGGGCATCTCATTCCGACGGCGTCCCCCACCCCCCGTCGGAAAGGCAGTTTCTGCCCGGAAAGCGACCGACTCTTCGGAATGACCAACCCCGCGTAAGACTTGCGCCGAGCCCGGAAAAGGCCTCCCGCGAAAAAAGCACGGGCTTAGGCCGGAAAGGCAACTTTTACGCTGGACGGGGTACAACTTCATCTGGCGTATCTGGGTTGTGGGACAAAATGCGCAGATTCTGCGTCAGTGCGGCGCAGAGTGCGCGAGAATCGCGGTGGTTCATCGTGTACATCTCGTCGCAGTGGGCTGCAACCGACTCCAACGCGATCACAAGATCGCCGACCTTCAAACAAGGGTTTCTTGTGGTCGCGTCAAATTCATGTACCGAGGCAGCTTATAGAAAAGTGAGGATCTCCCGGAGTTGCTTGCGTTCGGTCGTCTCGATGATCGTGGTGAGATGGTTTCGAATCGCGCCCATCGGAACAGACATCGCCACCAAGAATCGGTTCACTGCGCAGACGCCACCGCACTTGTTCTCGCCCATCTCAAACGTTACGCGACCACCCCGCTTTTGTTCCACTGGGTCGATCGTGGCACATCGGCAACCCGATCCCCGTTCGAGATGATCGATCCAGCAATCGAATTTGCTCAAGCACGTCACGATCAAGGTTCGGAGTTTTGTTTTCAGCCGATCCGTTTTATCCTCGTCGTCTACACCCGTGATGCTCGCCATGAGTCCGAGGCAAATCCCCGCCCTATTTTTCTGGTACTGGTTTTCGCGATTGCGGTTCAAATGATGCACGGTTTCCGCGTACCCATTTTTGATATCGAGTTGTCGGTACAGGTATTCCGCATCACCCAACAACCGGCGTTTCAACTCTTGACGGACGGCCAATCCCGACACTTTTGTACGGCCACTCGCCGAACCCGTCGCCGTTTCGATCTTCTCGGCCTGCTTCCGGGATTGCGTATGACGAGCGATGAATACGGACGTGTCGATGTAGGATCTCAATTCCGATCCCCACCGAACGCTTGGAAATCCACGTAAGGTGGAACTCCGAGTTCGTCCATCCGTCGGACGGCCTCGAGCAGTTGACGATCCGACTTCTCGGAGAGGCTGAGGAGATCGTTAACGAAATCCGCGAGAATTCTGCCCTGATCCGCAGACAGCATGGCGACGCCGTCGCCCCCCAGTTCTTGGAGCACCGTCTGGAGACGATCGAGGATTCCGACCCAATTGTCGTCATCGCGATGTTTGCGGAGTTTCCACAAAGATTCCAAAGCCAAGTTGAGTTCGCAAGCCGGCCCGAACGCCGCCGGCGGGTCTCGTTGGAGGGCTTCGGCAATGGCGGTCGCAGCCCGTTTGGCTTTCACCCATTGCGACCGCAATTCGGCTTTGGCCTCGGGCGTGGTCGTTTTCGACGCGCGGTGACGATCCCCCGAAGGACGGTGGGGTTGGGCGAACAATGGTTGATCCGCCGCTATCGAACTCGAAGCTGTCGTATCGGCGTAGGAAGGCGATTGGATGTTCGTGGTGATCGGGGCCGAATCAAACATCCCGGATCTCCATCTCGGAAACACAACTGCGGAACTTTGTGAGCAATTCCGACGCATGCCGAGAGACGAAATCCGCGATCTCGAAATTGGCGGCAATCCCGTCCCATAGAAACGCTTCGAGGTCGACTTGCCCAAAGAATTTGGGGTTCAACTGTCGCTCCCGTTTGATTTTCAGTTTCGCAAGCAATTCTTTGTCTTGGTGGCTCGCGCGGCGAATCGCCCCCGATTCTTGGAAAGACACTTCACTCGCGCCGAACGGGATCACAGCGTGGCCTTCGATGCCTTTCACTTCGATTCGATATCGGCAATCATCGGAATAGGTCACGATGGCCGTAGTTTGCGCGTGATAATTCTTCCCAAAAGCGGAAAATATTGGCGAAGGAATCGGCGCGATCCCGAGTCGGCGGACCCAACGGCTCGACTCATCGATGGAATCGACAGGGAAGTGATAGGTTTCTCTGTATCCCAAAAGATTGAATCGATCCAATTCGAATTCGTCGACCAACTCGCCGAATAACGCCGCGCTCCCGATTGCGAATGTCGGCATGGCACTTTCGTCGACGGTCTCGGCGGTCGATTCCGCGCTGAGTGTCAACGAGGCGCCGGTGGGACGGAACATGCCTAGCCAACCCTGTTCGACATTGATCGATGTAACTTGTGCCGTTGTCACCGTCGGATCGGTCCAGCCAGGAAACATCTTTTCCCAACGGCGTAAGAGTCTCCCGCCACGGTCAAAGAACAACACCCCACGATCAAAATCGACCGAGCAAGTGACCACTTTTCGGAGTGGCTCTTTCCCGGCAATCAAATGGATTGCGGCTGCTTTTCCCATGGGTTCAGCCAAGAGTTTTTGCTCGATCTACATTCTTAATCCTATGGCTGCTTCTTTCGTCAAGCAACACCCGTCCCAAGTTTTGAATAGCACCCTCACAACCGACCTACTCCATCTGCACACCCATCCACTATACTCCTTCCCGATTCCCCCCGAGTTCTTTCCCGGCGTGAGACGGTGTCATGGTCTACGATGATTGGCAACCGATTGCGATGGATGCCCTCGATGTGGATGCGCCCCTCCCGTGCGCGGAGTGGCTTTGGGACGGGTATCTGATGCCGGGGGACATCACGCTGCTGACGGGCTTTTGGAAGACCGGCAAAACGACGCTGCTCGCGGGGCTGCTGCAGAGCTTCGCAACCGGGACGCCGTTCCTCGGGCGGAACACCCGGCCGGCGCGGGTTTGGGTCATCTCGGAGGAGTCGCGCGACCAGTGGCGCGAGCGTCTGAGGAGGTTGCCGATCGGGCCGCACGTCCAATTGGTGGGCCGGCCCTTCCACGGCCGCCCGACGGCGGAGCAGTGGGAGCGGTTGGTCCAGCGCGCGATCAACGATCGGCCCGACCTGTTCGTCGTCGATCCGCTGGCGTCGTTCCTCACGTCGCGCGGCGAATCGGAAGCGTCGACGCTGCTCGAAGCGCTGCAACCGATCCGCCGGTTGGCCAGCCGGCGGATCGCTGTGCTGCTGTTGCACCACCCGCGGAAGAAGGCGTCGGCGGTCGGCAGCGGGGCGCGCGGGTCCGGGGCGTTGCTCGGCTTCGTCGATTCCACGATGGAACTGACGCGCTACGGCGCGATGGCCAGCGACGCGAACCGCCGGTTGATCCGGGCGCAATCGCGGCGCGGCGCCACGCCCGACCGGCTCGCCTACGAGTGGGACAAAACGACCGGCGCGTTCGCGGTGATGGCCGATCCGCGGCACCGGCAGTTCGAAGAGAATTGGCCGTCGATCCTCGACATTTTCCGGGATCGCGCGGGGGCGATCACGCTCAAGGAGATCGCGGCGTGCTGGCCGCCCGACGGGGACAAACCGAGCCTGAGTACGCTCTATTTGTGGGTGGGCTTGGCCCGCGAGCGCCGGTTTCTCCAACGCATGGGAGGAGGGACTAGCAAAAGCCCTTGGCGCTACAGCCCGGACCGAGATTGCGGGAATGATACGGGCGAATGACCACCGCCGCGGGATGTGAGCGTCGCTTTTCGCTCCGCGAAAAGTCGTTCGCGCCCGCGCGTGAGTTCCGCGTGTCTCGGGTGAGCCGAGCGAAAAGCGACAGTTTCGGCGCGCTCCGCGGTGAGACCCCACCCTTGACAAGGCGCGATTGTTATGACTCCAACACCGGCGCGCGCCCGGTCAAAATGTCCCGCTCCCATTCTTCTTGAAGGGGCCAGCGCGTGGCGCAGGTGCCGAAGTCGGACAGGAACTGGTAGCCCGTCAGCCGGTCGATGGCCGCTTGCAGGATCGCGGGGTCGCGCCGGAAGGCCGGGCCGTGGCTCGGCAGCAAGAAATCGCTGTCGTCGTCTCGGATGCGTCGGAGCGACTCGATGAAGTGCGGGATGTTCGAGCCGTGGTGCGCGTCGATCACGCCGACGCCGGCGTCGCGGTAGATGTTGTCGCCGCTGAAGAGCAAGTTGTCGAGTTTGAAACTCAGTTGCCCCGGCGTGTGCCCCGGGGTGTGCCAAACTTCGAGCTTCAGCTTGCCGATCTTGACGGTGTCGCCGTCCTTCAATTTCACGTCGATCTTGCACGAGGGCATCGGGATGCTGAAGTTCTGCGCCGAGATCTGGGCGAAGGTTTCGATCACGTCCCCGGCTTCGATGGCCACGGCGGCGCGGGCGTGCGCGGCCGTCTTGGTCTTCAACCGGTCGCGGGCCGCGGCCAGGGCCTGCACGTGATCCGCATCGGCGTGGGTCGCGAGGATCATTTTGCATTTGGACAGCGGGAAATCCATCGCCCGGATCAGGTCGATGACTTCGTTCAGCGTCTCGGTTTGGCCGATGTCGAGCAGGGCGAATTCGGTGCCGCCGTCGAGGAGGTAGATGTTCACGCCCAGCGGTTTGCCCGCCGCGAGGTTCAATTCGATGACGTTCGGCGCGAGGTACTTCCGCGACTGCATAGTGGTTCCGCCGCCGAGACGTGGTGTCGTTGCGATCATTTTACACACCCGCGCGGCACCGTCTGCCGATTTCGGCGAGTCGGTCGCATCGATTTGGGCGGGGGAGGTCGGGGTCGATAGAACACAAGCACGAACACCGGACTCCGAGTGGAGGGATCACCATGGCGATGATGCCGAACAACCTCTTCCTGAAGATCCTTAGCAAAGAGATCCCGGCGAAGATCGCCCACGAAGACGACCTTTGCTTGGCATTTCACGACGTCAATCCGCAGGCGCCGGTCCACGTTTTGATCATCCCGCGCAAGGTCATCCGGACGCACGCGGACGTCGCCGAAGAAGACGCCCCGTTGCTCGGGCACCTGCACCTCGTCGCGGCAAAGCTGGCGAAGGAACTCGGCCTGAGCGCCGGCTACCGCCTAGTATTGAATTGCGACGAGCGGGCCGGGCAGACGGTGCCGCACCTGCATTTGCACCTGCTCGGCGGTCGCGAGATGGGCTGGCCCCCGGGTTGAACCGATGACCGACGACGAACTGCGGAAGCGGCTGGGCGAACGGATCGCGGCGGTCGAGGCGCGGGTGACAGCGGCTTGTCAGCGGGCGGGCCGGCCCCGCGATTCCGTGACCATCGTGGCGATCACCAAGACGGTGTCCGTCCGCGTCGCGGCGTTGCTGCCGGGGTTGGGCGTCCCGAACTTGGGCGAGAACCGCCCGCAAGAATTGTGGAAGAAAGCCGCGGCGATCCCCGGCGCGATCTGGCACTTCACCGGCCACTTGCAGCGGAACAAAATCGACCGGACGCTCCCGCTGGTCCGCCTGCTCCACACGCTCGACAGCCTCCGGCTAGCCGAGGCCATCGGGAGTGCGGCCCCCGCACTCCTCGAAGTGAATTGCAGCCGGGAATCGACCAAGGGCGGTTTCGCTCCGGACGAACTGCCGGCGGTCGCCGACAAACTCTTGGCACTCGGCGGTACCCGCATCGATGGCTTGATGACGATGGCGGCGCACGCGGAGAACCCCGAAGTGTGCCGGGCGACTTTCGCCGAACTGCGGACGCTGCGGGATCGAATGCGTCAACAGACGGGATGGGAACTGCCCCATCTTTCGATGGGCATGACCAACGATTTCGAGATCGCCATCGAAGAAGGGGCGACCTTCATCCGCCTCGGCACGGTGCTGTTCCAAGGCTTGGAGGCGGAATGATTTTCATCCGCGACCACGCCGAGGGCTGCACCATCGCGATCCGGGCGCAGCCGAATGCGAAGCGGAGCGATGTCATCGGCGAACACAACGGACTGTTCAAAATCGCCGTGACCGCGCCGCCGGAAGACGGCCGGGCCAACGCGATGCTGCTCAATTTTTTCGCCCAGTGGCTCGGGGCCAAACGGAGTTGTTTGGAATTGATCGGCGGCGAGTCGAACCGGAACAAAGTCGTGCTGATCCGGGGAATGAACGCGGAACAATTGACGGTGACCATCGCTCAGCTTTCCGGGTATTGAACCTCACGCCGGCAACGTCACGCGGAAGGTCGTCCCGCGGCCCAATTGCGATTCCACCGCGATGGTGCCGCCCAGGCGATTCACGTATTCCTTCACGATGGCCAAACCCAGTCCGGCGTGGACGCCGGTCTGCGTGCGGGATGGGTCGGCCCGGTAGAACCGCTCGAAGATTTTCGCTTGCACCTCCGGCTCGATGCCGATGCCGGTGTCGGCGACTTCGACCACGGCGCCGCCCCCTTTGCCGGGGTGGACGCGGAGTTCGATCTCCCCGCCCGGGCGGTTGTATTCGACGGCGTTGTGCAGCAGGTTGATCATCACTTCGCGCAATTTGTCCGGGTCGGTCGCCAGCATCGTCGGGCCGTCGATGTCGGTGCGCAGGGTGAGGTGCTGCGACTCGGAGATCGGCCGGATCACCGCGGCGCACCCTTCGGCCAACGCGGCGGCGTCGGTCTCGCGGCGGGTCACCCGCGCCGGGTCGGCGTCGATGCACGCGAGCGTCATGACCCGTTCGACGAGGTGGGCGAGCTGCCGGGAGATCGCCCGGCATTCTTCGAGCGTCGTCTGGTATTGCTCCGCGGTGCGGGGTCGGCGGAGGGCGACATCGAGCGTGGCGAGCAAGCCCGCGACCGGCGTCCGCAATTCGTGGGAGATGTCGGCGACCGCCTCTTTTTCCCGTTCGAACGCGATCCGCAGCGCGTCGAGCGATCGGTTCAGTTTGTCGTGGATCGGCACGAGCTCCACCGTGAGGTCCGATTTGTCGATGACCAGCCGCAGGTCGCGCTCGTTCACCCGGCTGACGGCGGCCGTCAACTTCCGCAGCGGCGAGAGTCCGATGCCGATGATGAACCAGCCGCCGACGACGAGGGAGACGAACGTGAGCGCGGCGATGCCGGCGACGCGGACGCGCAAGCGATCTTGGCTATCGCCGGTCTCGGATGCGATGCGCCGGACTTGGAGATCCCGGTTTTCGGAGATGGCAATTTTCTGTTCGTCCAAGTCCGACAGTTTGCGGATGTACTGCACGTAGACGGGTTGCCCGTCGCCGCCGGATCGCGGGAAAGCCCCGCCGGCGGGGCGACCACCGCCGGGTTGGGGCGTGCGGCCCATGCCGAAGAAATTCGGCGTGTTCAGGTAGGTGCGGTAGACGATCCGGCGCACGCGGCCCAAGTGCGGGGCGTCGGGATCGTCGAAGCGGTGGTCGTTGGTTTCGAGCAATCCGGCCGGGTCGAGCGCCAAGTCGGGGTGTTCGCCTTTGGATCGGATCGGTCGGTTCTGGGTGAGGTTGGTGTGGATCTGGAAGTAGTCCGGGTGCTCGCTGAGGTCGAACGATTTCCGCAAGCGCTCGGCGACGAGATTGTTGGTGGGGGTCCCGGTCGGCCAGCCCCACACGCTGCGCAGCAGGTGTTCGCGGGACGAGCGATGGACGGTGACCGCGAGCATGATGTTCGCCGAACCGAGCGGGTTGATATCCCCGAGGGCCAGCACGATCATCAGGGTGCTGAAGTGCGGCTGGACCCGCTTTTGGATGTCTTGGGCCTGCTGCTGTTCGGGCGTCAGCGGGCGGCGCTGTTGCGCCTCTTCCGTGATCGCTTGATACACCGAGCGCAATTCCGAGCCCAACGTCCGGGCTTGGACCGTCATCTGGTCGTTGAATTTCTCTTCCGCATCGACCGCGTTGCGGTCGTGTTCCTGCTCGATCCGTTTCGTCTCCGATTCTTGGCGGGCTCGCAATGTCTCGTGGGCGAAGCGGTCGATCACGAGGGCGTACGACAGCAGCGCCAGCCCGAGCAGGACGAGGAAATACGCGATCAGCGAGCGGCGCAACGAGGGCATGGAACCACCTATTTCTTCTTCGGTTTCTCGGCCTTCGCGGTTTCCGCGGCCGGTTCCTCCGCGGCGGTGCCCAAGTCGTCGGGGCCGCGCAGCATGTACCCTTCGCCCCACTTCGTCATGATCAGGGCGTTCTCGAACCCCTTGTCGATTTTATTCCGCAAGTACCGGATGTAGACATCGACGACGTTCGACGTGTTCTCGTCGTATTCGTCGTAGAGGTGTTCCCATATCATCGTGCGCGTCACGACGGTGCCGGCGTGGAAGGCGAGGAATTCGAGCAGGGCGTATTCGCGCGGCGTCAGGGAAATTTTCTTCGTCCCGCGGCTCACGCTCCGCGCGGCCGTGTCGATGGTCAGGTCGTGGACCCGGATGAACGGGTCTTTCTTCTGGTGCCCGCGCCGGATGAGCGCCCGCAACCGCGCCAGCAACTCGTCGAGTTCGAACGGCTTGGTCAAGTAATCGTCGGCTCCGCTGTTCAGCCCGGCGATTTTATCCTCCGTGGTGCCGCGGGCCGTGAGCATGAGGACGTGGGTGTTGATGCCGCCGGCCCGCCAGCGCTTCAGCAGCGTCAGCCCGTCGACTTTGGGCAACTGGATGTCGAGGACGATCACATCGTACGGCGTGGTGCGGGCCTTCGCGTCCCCCTCCTCGCCGTCGGTCGCGGTGTCGACGGCGAAGCCCTCTTCTTCGAGCCCCTGCCGCAGCGCTTTGATCAGCGGGATTTGATCTTCGATCAGCAAGATTCGCACGCGCCACCCTCCGACGAGGTCCCGATGCCCATTCTCTCATATTCAATTGGCGGCGTGTGAAGGGGCGATGAGAGCGGACCGCGAACGCCGTCCGAATTCCCACAGCGCCACGGCCAATCCGTAAGGGATCAACCCCGCGAGAACACCCATCGCGATGCCCGGCCACATCGCGTCGGGTTCGCCGAGTGCGAGCCAAAGCGCCGATGGCAAGGCGGCACAAATCGATGGCGGCACCCACGTCCGCGCATAGTCCCGGACCCTGACACCGAGTTGCCGGCGGGTGTATTCGAGCACGAAGAAGCAGAACAGCACATTGGGCACCGCCACCGCGAATGCCACCCCTTCGACGCCGTGCGAGCGGGTCAGAATCAGCATCAGCAGCAGGTTCAACGCGGCTTCGGCGAGAGCGGCGCGGGCGAACCAGCGCAACCGGCCGAGGCCGTAGAGCAACCGCGATGCCACCGATTGGGCCACGCCGATGGTCAGCGTGAACGACAGGATCACGAGAGTCGGGTAGGCGCCCGGAACGAAATCGTCGCCGACCCAGCGCCGCAAGAACGGGGCGCCGAACCGGAGAAGACCGATCTGAACGGGGAGGACGAAGTAAAGCAGCCAGCGCGTCGCCCGCAAATAGAGCCGGCGGATGCCATCCGCATCACCGCGGGCATCCATGGCGGCGACGCCGGGCATCAGAGTCGCCGTGATCGTGCGCAGGAGCGACTTCGCATATTCGACCAGCCGGCCCGCGGTGGCGAAGAACGTCACCTGACCCGCCGGCAAGACGAGGCCGATCACGATGGCCCCGGTTTGCACCGTGATGCGCCCCGCGAGCATCGCCAAGAACGCATCGGTGCTCGAGGTGCGCACGGTGCGCAGAGTATCGCGGTCGATGAAGCGGATGCGCAGGTGCAACTCCGGGAGCGACCGGAAGCTGAGGAGCGCCATCGCCGCGTGTTCCAACAGATTCGTGACGAGCGACACGACCGCGAGGGGGAACAGCGTGTGCCAGCGGTCGACGACGATCAAAAACCCGGCGGTGCGAATCGCCAACCCCGCGATGCGGATGACGCTCTTGGCGGTGAAGCGCTGCAGGCCATCGAGGATGCACGGAAAGGTGCTCAACGGCAGCGTCAGCGCGAGGTTCAACAGCATCAGCAGCATGAACGGCAGCACATCGCCGGGGTCGCCGGCCTTGGCTTCCAACTGCTCGCCGAGCAGCCACAGCACGGGGGCGCCGACGGCGAAGGCCACCGCCCCGGCCGCGATCAACACCGCTAGGCAGCAGGTGGCGATGCGGTTCACCCGCTCCGCGTCGGGTTTGGTCGTGTGCCCCGCGATGGCCCGCACCAAGCATGCCGCGACGCCGAGGTCGAGCAGCGTGAAGTAGGCCAGCACCGATTCGACGACGCACCAGACGTCATACTGCGGCCGGCCGAGCGAGTCGATGAGGTACGGCGTGAGGAAGAACGACACGGCCAGCGTGGCCGCGAAGGCGAGCCAGTTTGTCGCCGCGCCGAGCAAAAAGGAGAACCGGGGCGATGTCACGCCAACGGCTCGGTGTCGGCGAGGAGTTCGTCGAGCGTGAACGGGCAGCGGAGCGGGAATCGTTCGAGTGGCAGGGCAGTCTCGATCGACGCGCTATACCGGGCTTCTTCATAAGCCTCGTCGAATCGGGCCCGAGCGGCATTCCGCAATGTCCCGGATTCGCAAAGTTCGCGCAATTGACGGTGCTGTTCGCAAATCGTTCGCCGCCAAGATCCGGTTAGCCCTTCCTGCAGATATTCCCACTTCAGCAGATGCATCAACAACAGCAACGTTCGGCTGAACAATTCGCGGCGATCTCGGTTGGCCATGGATTCGAGAAACTCCGCGAGGTTGACCAAGTCGAGGGATTCCGCCCGGCCGTGCGTCGCCAGCTCCGACATGGCGTCCAGCCAGGCGGTTTCGTCCTTCTCGTAGAGTTCGCTCAGGGTCTCGGTCGGTCGGGCGATCACGGCAAACCTCAATGGTCCGGTCGGTCGAATCAGTCCGGGAGTTCGGTGTCGGCGAGGAGTTCGTCGAACGTCATGCCGAGTTGTTCGGGAAATGCCTCCATCGGCAGGCCGGTTTCGAGCGCGGCTTCGATGCGAGCCTTTTTGTAGGCGAGGGTCAAAACGGACTTTGCATAATTGTTCAAGGTCCCGGAGTCGCAGTCCCAATTCAATTCTTCGCGTTGAAAACGGATCGACGCCAGCCAAGACGTCCCGCGCTTCTCGGGTTGGTACTGCCACTTCAAAAGATGCATCATCAGTTGTACCAAGCGATTGAACACTTCCTTGCGGTCGCGGTTGGCCATGGATGTCAAATAATCGTGGAGGTTCGGAAGATCGAGCGCTTCGCGTTGGCCGAATTGGACTAACTCCGCCATGGCGTCGAGCCAGGCGGTTTCGTCCTTCTCGTACAACTCGCTCAGAGTCTCGGTCGGTTGGGCGATCACGGCGGGTTCCCTCACTTGTTCAGCGCGACTTCCTTCGCCTTCAATAGTTCGATTTTACCGCCTTTGAACAGAGCGTACTGGAATTCGGTCCCCTCCGTCGCGGCGGCGCCGACTTCGCCTTTCGGGCTGAGCGCGATGAACGCGCAGCGCGGCGGGTGGACGCCCCGGCGCACGGCCACGGCGTTCATCCGCTTCGCCGCGAGTTCGCAGGCGTCCTGCGGCTTCTTCCCGGCCCGCATCAGTTCGACCACGTAGGTGCTGCCGCTGATGCGGATGACTTCCTCGCCGACGCCGGTGGCCCCGGCCGCGCCGGCTTCGTTATCCGCGTACAAGCCCGCCCCGATGATCGGCGAATCGCCCACGCGGCCCGGCAGTTTGTACGCGAGGCCCGAGGTCGTGCAGACGCCGCCGAGGTTGCCGGCTTTGTCGAGGCCGAGCACCGTCACGGTGTCGTGGTTCCACTCCGATATCGGCAGCGTGATGTCCTCCGGCCCGTTGTACTGTTCCTTCTCGCCGGGCTTCTTGGCCTTCGGGTGCTTTTCGATCCACTCGCGGATGCCTTCGAGTGTGTGCGGCATCTCGAGGGCGAAGCCCTGTTGCAAGGCGAACCACTTGGCCCCTTCGCCCGTGAGCAGTACGTGGGGCGTCTTTTCCATCACCCGCCGCGCGACCGCCGAGGCGCTGCGGATATGCTCGAGCCCCGCGACGGCGCCGCAGTCGAGCGTCTTGCCGTCCATCACGCAGGAGTCGAGCGTCAACCGGCCGATGCGGTCGGGCAAGCTGCCGAAGCCGACGGAACGGACGGAGGTGTCGTTCTCCACGGCCTGCGCCCCGGCCATCACGGCGTCGAGTGCCGACTTGCCTTCGGTCAGCATTTTCGAAGCGATTTCGACGGCGAGCTTGCCGAAGGTCCACGTGGCAATAACGACCGGTTCCGCCATGATTTGTTCCCCGAGTGGTGGTGGTTATTGTGCGAATTGTCATTCCACCGTCTACCCACCCACCCTACCGTGGAATGACGTCCGACTTTCGGAACGACCGATGCGCAGCAAGGACTTGCGTCGATTCTTCGCATGGTCAGGAAGATTGGAAACGGTCGCCGAAGCGGGTTTTCAAGCGGTCGTAGCCGGGGTCGCCGTCGGTCACATCCACGAGCAGGCACTGGAGCGCATCGAGGAACGGCGTCTCGATCAGCGCGCGGATAAACGCATCGTCGAGGAAGTTGCCTCGGAGGTCGAGGTTCCAGAGCGAGCGGACGAACCGCGACCGCACCAGTTCGCGGACGTGGGAGCCGTGGAGATTGCAATTGGCGAGGCCGAGGGTGTGGAGGTTCGGGGCATCCGACGATATCAAGGCTTGTACCGAGGCGTGATCGCACCCGTTGTCCGAAAGAACGAGCTTCCGCAATCCCCCGAAACCCTTCCAATTCGTGAGGGAGGCGAAGCCGTCGCGGGCGAGTTGACAGCCCCGTAAAGCGAGCGAATGCAAATCGGGGAACGACTCGGTGCGTTCCAACCGTCTGCCGACCAGTTCGCCGATGGGATTTTCCCCGATATCGAGGTGTCGAAGCGCGGGTAGACAATTCGAAGTCAAAAGATCGCAGGCGCCTCGCGCGCCGAGTTCCCCGGAAGTCAACCCGAGCGAAATCACATTCGTCGCGTCGATACCGCCGCGACTCAACACGCCGGCGATATCGTCCGCATCCGGAATATTGGAGATTTCGAGTTCTTCGAGTTTGGTGCCGGCTCCGGAGAATTGAAGGATCAGTGGCAAACCGTTGTACGGCACACCCCAATTATTGAAACCAACGCGGAATCGACGCAAATTCCGGACGATGTTTTCATGGAAGCGATTGAAAGTGCGAGCGGGACCCGACCCGGCAAATTGATCGATTTCAATCGTTTCCAACTCCGCCAAGTGCTCCGCCCGTTCCAGAATGTCGAAGAACTCATTTTGGCGATCGCTGCGGATCCGCTTGAGCGATTTGAGGTGGACGAGCCATGGTGACGCCAAGATCGCCAGACTGAGGACCGAAGGCGTTGCTTTTTCCGACGTCAAAAACTCGAGATTGTCCAACACGCGACGGTCGAATCGCCGGTGGTCCCAAGGCTCAAAACGAGGACCGAGCTTGGCATCGACCCAGAGGTCCCTGAGCGGTAAGCCCGCGGCTATTTCGGAGATCCGCACCTCCCACGTTTGCTCCAGCGAGACGCGGAGCTTGTTCCGCAATCCGCGGATTCTACCCGAGTGCCGGTAACTCACGCCTTCGATTTGCCGCAGGGGCACGGGCGATTTGCTCTTCACCGCGGCTTCCAACGCCTCGGCGCGATTCAACATCTTGATCGCCTGCGCCGCTTCCGGATCCTCCTTGGCGACTAATTCCGCGTCCGGCCGACGCAAACTCTTGACATCGAATGTGTAAGGCTCCAGCGCCCGTTCGTACCCCCGCGCGTTCGCGTCCCAGTCGCACTGGATGCGGATCAGTTCCGCGTGGGCCCGGTCCACGGCGTCGCCGGTCTCGTCGAGCCAATCGGCGAAGACGAGCTTCGGCAAATCGTCCCGCGGGTTCGCGCAAATGGCCGCGTAGAGGTTCGCCCGTTCCATCGCGGTTTACTTCTTCGCTTCGAATTTGAACAGCGTCGTCTCGGTCCGCAGGTACAGCGCCCCGTCCGCCGGCAGGATCGTGGCGAAGGTTTTCTCTTTCATGTCGCTCTCGGCGACCACATCCAGTTCCTTCGTGCCCGGGTTGATGACGAGACCGACGCCCGTTTCGGACGTGGCGTAAATCTTCCCGTTCGCCAAGATCGGCGACGACGAATACGCATTCCCCTTGATGCGGCCCGACCAGTGCAGCTTGCCGGTTTTGGCGTCGAGGCAGCTCATCGTCGCTTGGTCCGAGATCGTGTACAGTTCGTCGCCGACGATCAACGGCGTCGGCGTGTTCGGCGCGAATTTGTTCGTCATCCAAGCGATGTTGGCCGTGATGTCGCCGGTGCCCTCGGGCTTGATCGCCAGCAGGTGCTGGTTGATGTACCCGGACGAAATGAAGACGAGCCCGTGCGAATAGACCGGCCGGGTGATGAGCGACCAGCCCGGCCTCGGGTACTTGACGCGCCAAATTTCCGCGCCGGTTTTCGGGTCGTAGGCCGCGCACCAATCGCTCGCCGCCGAGATGATCTGCTTCTTGCCGGCGTGCTCGATCAACTGGCAAGTCGCAAACGAGAACTTCAAATTTGCCGTCATGTTCCGGTCGGTCTTCCAGGCTTCTTTGCCGGTCTTGATGTCGAGGGCCACGACCATCTGTTTGTCTTTGCCATCGCAACTGAAGACGACATTCCCTTCCGCGAGGATCGGCGAGCCGCCGTTGCCGTGCTGGTGTTCGTAGGGGTATTTTTCATTCTTCCACAAGATTTTGCCGGTGAGGTCGAGTGCGGCGGTGCCCATGTGGCCGAAGTGGACAATGATCCGCTCGCCGTCCGACACCGCCGTCGGGCTGGCGTGGCTGTTCTTTTTGTGCGGTTGCGAGACCGTCGCTTTTTCGACGAAGACGGTTTCGTTCCAGTCGATCTTGCCCGACTTGGCATCGACGCAAACGGCGCGGAGTTCGAAGTCGGGCTTCTCTGCGCCGCCGACCGGCACGGCCGTCGTCAGAATCAATTTGCCGCGCAGCAGGATCGGCGACGACCAACCCGCGCCGGGAATGGCGACCTTCCACGCGACGTTTTTGTCCGGCCCCCAGCTCGTGGGCACGGCCGGGCCTTCGTAATGGCCGACGCCATCGGGCCCGCGGAACTCGAGCCACGCGGCCGCATCGGGCTTGGTCGGGGCGGGCGCGGCCCCCGGCATCAACAGGGCAACCGCCAACGCGAACGGGGTCATGCGCGGACTCTCGGGGGGTGGTGGGTCGGTGCTTAGGATACGGGGTTTCGGCCCTGAGAAAATGCGGTCGGCGACACGCCGGAACCATCCGTCGGATAAGATGCCATCACCCGTTCCCGACCCTGCGAGTCCCCCATGCCGCGCTTCCGAGTGGTGCTCACCGACTTGATGGACGACGACCTTCTGCCCGAGCGCGAAGTCTTCGGCGATCGGGCCGACGTCGTCGCGGTGAACGCTAAAACCGAGGCGGACCTCGTCGGCAAGATCGAAGACGCCGACGGGATGCTCGTCTACATCCTCCCGTTTTCGGCGGCGTCGATCGCGCGCCTGACGAAATGCAAAATCATCGTCCGCTGCGGGGTCGGGTTCGACAACATCGACCGTCAATTCGCCCGCGGCCGGGGGATCCCCGTCGCCAACGTCCCGGACTACGGCACCGAGGAAATCGCCGAGACCGCCATCGGCATGATGCTCGCCCTCTGCCGGGGATTGCACGTCTCGAATTCGCGGCTGCAGCGCGGCGTCGGCCATTGGAGCTACCGCGAAGCGGGCCGGGTGCACCGCCTGCGCGGCCGCGTCTTCGGCATGATCGGCCTCGGCCGCATCGGCATGGCCGCCGCAATCCGGGCCCAATCGTTCGGCATGGACGTCGTCTTCTACGATCCCTACGTCGCCGACGGGCTCGATAAGGCGCTCGGCATCCGCCGGGTCGAGACGCTGCCGGAGTTGTTGAAGCAGAGCCACGCCGTGAGCGTCCACACGCCGTTGACCCCCGAGACGAAACACATCGTCGACGCGGCCGCCATCGCGCTGATGTCGCGGGGATCGTACCTCATCAACACGGCGCGCGGCGCCTGCGTCGATACCGCCGCCGTCGCCCCGGCCATCGCGTCCGGGCAACTCTCCGGGGCCGGCATCGACGTCCTGCCCGAGGAACCGCCCGCAGCCGACGACCCGCTCCTGGTGGCGTGGCGCGACCCGAACCACGCCGCATTCGACCGCGTGATCCTCAACCCGCACGGCGCCTTTTACTCCGAAGAAGGCCTGCGCGACATGCGCGTGAAGGGCGCCCAAACCTGCCTGCGCGCGCTACTGGGCGAACCCTACCGCAACGTGGTGAACTGATTTGATCTGTGTCTCACGCAAAGACACGGGGGGATGCAGAGAGTCTCACGCAGAGACGCCGAGCCGCGGAGAAGTTAGAAAAAGGGAATGAAAGGTTGCGGACAAGTGGCAACCCATGTGTGGTCGATACATCGCAGAAGGTTGAATTGTTCCGACCCAATTCTTCATCTTCTCCGCGACTTTGCGGCTCTGCGTGAGACAGCCTTGTATCCCCGCGGCTATGCGTGAGACCAGCTTGGATCCGAGCCGAACAGAAATGGAAAGGGTAAGGTCATTCCCATGACTGAAAATGAAATTTCGAAGATCGTCGTCGATGCGTGCTATCGCATCCACGTACGGTTGGGGCCGGGCTTGCTCGAGACGGTTTACACGCGGGTCCTCGAATACGAACTCACCAAATTGGGGCTGCGTGTCCTGCGGGAAGTGCCGGTCTCGTTCCAATACGACGGACTTCATTTCGACGAAGGGTTCCGGGCCGATTTGATCGTCGAAGATCTCGTCATCCTCGAATTGAAATCGGTCGAGCAAACGGCACCGGTCCACAAGGAGCAAGTCCTAACGTATTTGAAATTGACGGGATTGAAACTCGGCTTACTCCTCAATTTCGGCGCGCCCCTCATGAAAGACGGAATCTCGCGCATCGTCAATGGATTGACCGAACAACCCGCGCTCTAATGTATCTCATTATTCTGACTCTTCCTCGATCTTTCTCCATCGCGTCTTAGCGGCTTCGCGTGAGATTCTGAGAACTTCCCATGCCCGAAGAATCGCCAGTTGAACTCGCCTACGACCGCGGCACCCTTCTGCTTACGGGTGGCCCGCCGGAGTTCGACTTTCCCGCCTTGCCCGGCGTGAAGTTCGATCCGCGCACCTCGACGTACCGCGCGCAGGGGCGGTACTACCGGGCCATCGTCGAGCAACTGCGGCGGGACAAGACCCCGTACACCGACACGGCGCGCGGTTGGGACAACAAACCGACCGGCTGGAAGATGACGACCGACCGCAAGCCGTTTCCGCACCAAACCGAGGGGCTGCACGAATGGTGGAACACCGGAGCCCGCGGCGTCGTCGTGCTGCCCACCGGCACGGGGAAGTCGTTCCTCGCGGCCATGGCCATCGAAAAAGCGAACCGGCCGACGCTGGTGGTGGTGCCGACGATCGTGCTGATGAACCAGTGGTACGCCGACCTGTCGAAGTTCTTCGGCATCGAAGCGGGGCTGCTCGGCGGCGGCTATTACGACTTCCAACCGCTGACGGTGACGACGTACAACTCGTCGTACATCCACCTCGAGCGCTGGGGCCAGCGCTTCGGCCTGATCGTCTTCGACGAAGCCCACCACCTGCCCGGTTCGACGTTCCAAGAAGCCGCCATCGGCAGCCTCGCCCCGTTCCGGTTGGGCCTGACCGCGACCCCCGAGCGCGCCGACGGCGGCGAGTTGCTGCTGCCCGAATTGATCGGCCCGATCATCTATCGCCGGGAGATTCAAGAACTGGCGGGCGACTACCTCGCGGAGTACCGCACCGAGCAATTGATGGTCGATCTGACTCCCGAGGAGGAGCAGACGTACCGCGACTGCCGGGACGAATACCGGATGTTCGTCGAGCAACGCGGTATCAGTTTCGGCGCCCCCAACGGCTGGCAGAAGTTCATTTTCGAAGCGAGCCGCAGCCCCGAAGGGTGGAGCGCCATGCGGGCCTACCGCGAGCAGAAGCGCATCGAACGCCAAGCCTCCGGCAAGTTCAAAGCCCTCGAAATACTGCTGAACAAGCACGCCGCGGAACGGACCATCATCTTCACGGCCGACAACGCCACGGTCTACGACATCGCCCGGCGCTTCCTCGTCCCGGCGATCACAAACGAGACGAAAGCCAAGGAGCGCGTCAAGATTCTCGAGCGCTTCCACCGCGGCGATTACTCGGTGCTCGTGAGTTGCCAAGTGCTCAACGAGGGCGTCGACGTCCCCGCCGCCAGCGTCGGCATCGTGCTGTCCGGCACCGGCAGCGTGAAAGAAAACGTCCAGCGCTTGGGGCGCATCTTGCGGAAGTACGGCGACAAGCAAGCGACTCTTTACGAGATCATCGCGCGGGGCACCGCGGAGGAGTACACCTCCGACCGCCGCCGGCAACACGGGGCGTTCCAGTAGCCGTCCCGTCTTGTGCGCGGCAAAGCGTTCGTGGTAATTGTCCCTCCATGACCACATCTTCCCCTTGGAGTCGGCTCGACATCGCCTGGCTGCTCGCCGTCGTCGGGCTGTCGTCGACGGCGTGCCTCGCGGCCGGGGCGGAACTCGGCGCGACGTTCGACGAGCCGTTTTACATCGACAAAGGCTTGGAAAGCTGGCGCACCGGCAGTTGCCGCGCGCTGATGCGCGCCGGCACCATGCCGTTGCCCGTCGATGCGCAGACGCTGCCGATCTACCTGATGGAGCGCCACCGGGGATACCCCGTCGATCCGGCGCGCGAGATGGCGGACCTCCTGCCGATCGCCCGCGCGATGACGCTGCCGTTCTGGTGGCTGCTGCTGCTGAGTTCGTTCCGACTCGCCCGGCGCGTCTGCGGAGCGTGGGCCGGGCGCTTCGCGGTCGCCTTCACCGCGTGCGAACCGAATCTGCTGGCCCACGCCGCGCTCGCCACGACGGACATCGCCTCGACGGCGGCGCTGCTCGCCTTCGCCGAAGCGGTGCTGCGCGGTCGGGCGGGAACCTGGCGGCGCCGCGTCCTTGTCCCCGGCCTGTGGTACGGGGTCGCGCTGTTGTGCAAGGCGTCGGCGCTGCTCTTCGCCCCGCTGATTCTGCTCGTACTCGCGTGGCCCCACGTCCGGAGTTGGCGCGAAAGCCGACCGCGCCTCGTCGATTTGTTCCAGATGGCCGGGATCGCGGCGGCGCTGCTCTTCGCCTACTGCGGCAGCGATTGGCGAACGCAAGCCTCGTTCGTGAAGTGGGCCGAAGCACGTCCCGAGCAACCGGGAACCGCGGAGGTCCGGATCGCCGCGCGGAATTTGCAGATCTTCCCGAACGCCGGGGAAGGTCTCGCGATGCAGATCAAACACAACGTCCGCGGGCACGGTTGCTACACCCTCGGCGAATGGCACACGCGCGCCGTGTGGTACTACTTCCCGGTCGTCTTCAGCCAGAAATTGTCCGAGGCGACGCTGTTGCTATTGGCGTTCGCCGCGGCGTTCCGAACCCGGCGCCTGGCGAACCCGGCCTTCCTTATCGCGCTTGTGCTCTTCGCCTTCAGCCTGACCTGCCGGGTGCAGATCGGCATCCGCTTGCAGTTCCCCTGCGTGGCGTTCCTGATCGTCGGATTGGCTGCGGCTCTTAATCTCCCCCTCTCCGTTTCGGAGAGGGGGCCGGGGGGTGAGGTCTGGCTGAAGCTTGTCATGGCGTTGTCACTGGTGGCGGCGCTGTTCACCGCGGCGGAATGCCATCCCCACAGCCTGCGGTATTGCAATCGATTTTGGGGCGGGGCGGAACGCGCGCCCGACCTCCTCGTCGATTCCAACGGCGACTGGGGGCAGGGGCTGCCGGAGTTGAAGCGCTGGGCCGACGGCCGCGAGATCGAACGATTGCCCGTCTGGTACTACGGGGCCGACCCGGCCGTATACCGGGGGCCCTTTGAATTGCAACAGATCAATCACTGGCCGAATCCGACCGTCGCCGAGGTGAAGCGCAAAGTCGGGTCGGGTGGACTGTTCGCGGTCGGCGTGTCGCTGTTGAACGGTTGCCCCGACCGTCGGCCGGAGACGTTGGATGTGATCGCGTGGTTGAAGGGACTGCCGCGAATCGCCACCGTCGGCACGTTCGCGGTTTTCCGAATCGATTGAGCCCGTCACTTCGCCGGCGGAACCGGGATCGCGAGTTTGCAAATCAAGCAATTCACAGTTTTGCCCCGGTCGGCGCCTTCGACCAACATGTACTTGCGGCACTTCGGCGCCGGGCAGCGGATCGCGATGACCATGGGTAGCCCCTACTTTTTCTTCTTTTCAAAGGCGTCGACGTACTTCTTCGGGTTGTCGTTGAACTCGTCCTTGCAGCCGGAGCAGCAGACGTAAAACGTCTTGCCCATGAACGAGACGGTCATCGTGCCGAGGCCGCCGGTGACGACGCACTCGTTCTTTTTGCCGCCGCCCGCGAACGATTCACCGTCTTTGTTGCCGCTGACTTTGTAAATGGTGTCGCCGAGCCCTTTGCCGCCCGCGACCTTCTCGTAGATACCCACGAAGCGGATCCCCTCGGCGGCGGTGTTCACGGTGAAGCGGTACAGATCCTTGGTTTTCGCGTCGGTGCGTTCGAGGATGAATTTGCCCTTCGCGAGTTTGCCGGTGAATTCCTGATCCTTGCCGTCCTTGTCGGCGGCCGTGATCCGGTAGACCTTTTTCTCGAGGTCGTACTTCACGAGGGCCTTGGTGAAGAACTTGCCGTCTTTGATTTCGAGTTGGATCGCCGGCTCGGTGTCTTTGCCGAACTTCCAGCCCCAGCTCCACGTTTCCTTCCAGAGGGCTTTCTTGGAGTCTTCGCCGTTGCCGTTCCATTGGCCGATGAACTCGGCGAGTTCCCCGAGCGCGGCCTTGGTTTTCTCGGGGTCGTTCTTGGTATCGGCGGCCCGCATCGACAGCGGGGCGAAGGCGAAACCGGCCATCAGGGCCAAGGCCAGAATCCGGCGGACAGTCATCGCGGAACTCCCGGGAAGGGGCGGGCGGGAAAAGTTGCGGCACTACGCATTCTATAGGACGCCGGAGCGGGCGAGTTGGTTCCCCGCGGGGAATCGAGCGCAATCGATTCGCGGGGAGAGATTAGAATGAAACAGACTTCACCCGGCGTGTCAGCTTTTCCGCCGCGGATCGTCTGTTCGCTGTCCATCCCTCCATTCCGGAGTCGGCTATGGTTCGGTTTCGCTTGCAATTCCTGTTACTCCCGACTCTGGTGGCGTTCGTCGCCGTGATCCCGAAGCCCGAGCCGGCGCGGGCCCAAGAGAAAGACAAAGGCAAAATCAACACCGACGAAATGGTGGAGAAGGGCCTCGAATACCTCAAGCGTATGCAGAACCCGGACGGCCATTGGGACGGCGGTGGGGGGATGTATCCGACGGTGATGACCGGCCTCGCCGGGATGGCGCTGCTCATGGAAGGGAGCACCCTTCGCGAGGGCAAATACAGCGACAACCTCGTCAAAGCCGTCGATTGGTTCCTCACGCGATCCCAGAACAACGGCCTGCTCGGCAACCCGCAGAACCCGACCGAATCGTCCCGGTACATCTATGGCCACGGCTTCGGCCTGCTGTTCTTGTCGTGCGCTTACGGCGAAGAAGAGGACGACAAGCGCCGCAAGAAAATGGAAGCCGTCATTAAGAAAGCCGTCGAATTCAGCGGGAAAGCTCAGACGAAACAAGGCGGCTGGGGCTACGTCTCCGCGGCCGACGGCGGCGGCTTCGACGAAGGTTCGACGACCGTGACGCAATTGCAAGGCCTGCGCGCCGCCCGCAACGCCGGCATCGCGGTGCCGAAGTCGATCATCGACAATTCGACCGAATATCTCCGCAAATGCACGACGCCCCGCGGTGGGTTGATCTACAACCTCGGCCAAGGTCAAGTCGCCCAAGCGGGCTCCGAGTGCCAGGCCATCACGGCCGCGGCCGTCGCCTGCGCGTTCAGCTCGGGGCAATACGACGACAAGTACGGCAAGATGTGGATCAAGTACTGCAAAACCGCCATCTACGGCAGCGGCGGTCGCGGGGGCCAAGGCGCCGGGCACGACGAATACCAGAGTTACTACTTCACGCAGGCGATGTTCGTGTTGGGCGACGACCGCTACGAGAAACTGTTCCCGGACGAAAAGAAAGACGACCGCATGCTCTGGAGCAAGTACCGCGAAGTCGCGTTCGCCCACTACAAGAGCGGCCAGCAATCCGACGGCAGTTGGAACGGCGGTTACGCCGGCCCGATGCTGGCGACGACCTTCGCCCTCGCGGTGTTGCAATTGGAGAAAGGCATCCTGCCCTTCTACCACCGGTGATGCCACTCGCCCGGGGTATGACTCCGGTTCCGCCGAGTTCGGAGGGGTCGTAAACTATTTCCATGCACCAGCAATATCTCGAACTCGCCGAACTCGCCGGGGGGTTCATCCACGAGATCAAGAACCACCTCAACACGCTGTCGTTGAATCTGCAATTGCTCGCGGAGGATTTCGAGGCGCCGGAGACGCCGCGCGAACGCCGGGCCGCCGACCGCGTCGGCAAATTGACGGACGAATGCCGGCGGCTCGTCGATTTGTCGAACGACTTCCTGCGCTACGCCCGCATCGCGGATTTGACGACCGCGCCGACGCACCTCGACGACGTACTGGGCCGGATGGTCGATTTCTTGGGGCCGACGGCGCGGGCGCAAAACATCGACGTGGATTGGCACGTCGAACCCGATCTGCCGATGGTCGCGCTCGATGTCGAACTTTTCGAGAAAGTGTTGCTGAACCTGATGCTCAACGCCGAAGACGCGATGCCCGACGGCGGCGCGCTGACTTTGCAAGCGCGGGCCGAGGGGGACGAGGTCGTGCTCGATATCATCGACACCGGCTGCGGCATGGAACCGGAACTCGCGGCGAAAATCTTCGAGCCGTTCCTGACGACGAAAGCCACCGGCAACGGTTTGGGACTGGCGACCGCGAAGAAGATCGTGCTGGCCCACGGCGGGAGTATCGCCGTGCAAAGCGAGCCGGGGCGGGGGACGAAATTCACGATCCGATTGAAGCCGAGCGACTGAACCAGACCAGCAAATCCCTTAGCCACGGGTGCCCCTGCTCCTCGAATTCCAGCGTGTGCTCCGCATCGGGATAGTCGATGATCCGGATGCTCCGCGAATGCGTGAACTTCGCCAGCAGCTTCCGCGTCGCGGGGTTGTCGAGGATGCGGTCCTTTCCCGCGAGCATCAGCAGCACGGGGCACGTCACCTTCCGATATTCGCTCTTTAAAAAGCGGTCGAAGCGGAAACTTTGGAACAGAAACCGCGCCGTCGCTTCGCAGAGTCCGTAGCGATCCCCGTCGACGAAGCGGCGCCATTCGGGCGACGCGGTGAACAACTCCGGGTCGTTCAGCGGGATCGGGAATCGGTTCGTCGGTCGCAGTTTGCTGGCGAGGGCGATCCGCAACCGCGTGGCCCACGGCGGGCGGATGGCCGGTTTCAATCCGGGGCAGAGCAGCGCGATCCCGCTCAGAATCGTGGGGTAGCGGGCCGCGAGCGCCACCGCGAGTTTGCCGCCCCACGAGATGCCGACGAGGAACAACGGCAATCCGGCCCGCGAGCGGCGCAGATCCAAAATGAACTCGGCGACATCGTCGATCAGCCGGCGGAAGTTCGGACAATCGCCGCGGTGGGCCGTGTTCCAACCCGAGCCGCGGCGGTCCAAGAAGTGGACCTCGAAACCGCGCTCCGCGAACGCCCGGCAACTTCCCGCGTACCACTCGGCGTGGCTGCGGATGCCGTGCAGCACCACGACGCGGGCCAGCGGCGCCCCCGCCGGCCGGTAGCGGTGCGTGTAAAAGCGGTAGCCGTCCGAAGCGCAAAACAGCGTGAGTTCAGCCACCGACGAGCCCCTCCCGGCGGACGGTCACGGCGTCGAGCCGGGCCGGGTCGAAGGTCGCGCCGAGACCGCAGCCGACGAGCGCCGGCGCCCAACCGCCCCGTCCGAACGTCAAATCGGCGGTCGTCAGCGCATCCCAGACGAGGTGCCGATCGAAAGAGCCTTCGAGGTTGCGGATGCCCTTCACGCTGGTGGCGAAGTGCCGACCGGCGGCGCTGAGGATGCCCGTTTCGCCGACTTGGCAACCGAGTTGGTAGCCGAGCCCGTGTCGAACGGCGAACTGCGCGAGTCGCAGACTCGGGATGAACCCGCCGCACTTCGACAAGCGCAGGTTGAACAGGTCGCACGTCTCGGCGTCGACGGCGCGTTGGGCGTCGACGAGACCGCACAGCGATTCGTCGAGCATGATGGGCACCTTCGTCCGCTGACGCACGGCTGTCAGTGAGCCCACGTCTTCGTGCGGCACGGGTTGTTCGACGCTGGAAATGCCGAAGGGTTCGAGCGCGAGAATGCGTTCAAGCACTTCGCCGGGAGACCAGGCCTCGTTGGCATCGATGCGGATGTCCCGGTTCGACCCGAGCATCTGCCGCAGGGTTTTCAGCCGTTTCGCGTCGTCGATCCCGTTGATGCCGACCTTGACTTTGATCTGCCGAAAACCTTGGATGCGGTAATAGAGCGCGAGCAACCGCGACTTCCACCCCTTCGCCGAGAGGATGACGCCGCTGTACTGCACCCGCGCCCTCGGTTCGTAAAGTTCCGGGGCGAGGAGTTTCGCGACGTTCATCAACAGTTCGCCGAAACTGCGCCCGTAGGCGTCGAGCAGGGCCAGTTCCACGGCGCAGCGGGCCGCGTTCCCCCGGCATTCGCGGTCGTCGCCGGGGATCGGGTTCAGCCGGAAATTCTCGGCGAGTGCCAAGACTTCCGTGAAGTTCGCGCAGGGCGTCAATCGCGCCGCCAAGTCGCTGGTCACCAGCAGCGACAGGGCACTGTCAATCGACTCGCCGGTGACGTATTCCCGCGGCACGCCCTCGCCGTAACCGACGGAGCCGTCCGCGAGTTTGCAAACGACGACGACGTTGTCGGTCTCGGTGCGGGTGTGCGAGGCGTGCTTGACGGGCCGTCGCAACCGGATGCGGACATGCCGGGCTTCGAGGGACACAATCGGCATACTGTTCTCGGACGGACGGAGCGTGCCATTATCTTATCGAGCGGCTTCGCGCGAGAGCCGACTGCTGATTGCTGCAAGCCGACCGCTGTTCGAGCTGAACATTCATGCGAAAACAGCGGACAGCAAGCAGCATTTAGCTGACGGCCGGAGCTGCTATTGAGATGCCCCCGCGCTCAGCGCCCGATACCCGTCGCGCAGGAACCAGATGCCGAGGATCATCAAGAGCACGGCGCTGGCGATGGGCAGATACCGGAACCAGCGTTGCCCGGCGAAGCGCCGTCCGCCGGCGCGGTTGGCGTAAACGACGCCGACGCCGAGCAACACGAGTACGAGCGCCAACCCCGTGCTGAATGCGATGAGCAGCGGGATAGCGAAGCCGATGCGGCCTTGGGCCATCGCCACGAGGAAGAGCAGCACGGCGTCCCAACACGGGATGATGCCGCCGCCGAGGCCCAAGAGGACGACGCGGATCCAGCCCACCCGCGCGGATGGCCGGGCATCTTGGAACAAATGGACGTGATCGACGCGGCCGCGGATCCGCTGGAGCAACAGCCACGAGCCGACGAGGAGGATCAGCAAGCCCCCGGCCATCATCAGCCAACCCTGGGCCGTGGCCGGGGCCGCATTGCCGTACACCGCGTAGAGCGCGACGGCGACGGCGATCACCGAGCCGGTGTGGGCGAGCGTGGCGGTGAGCCCGAGGCCGACGGCGTGGCCCACGGTGCCGCGCTCGCCGACGAGGTAGGCAGCGACCATCGTCTTGCCATGGCCGGGTGTGAACGCGTGGGCCGCGCCGAATCCGGCCGCGAGGAGCAGCACGACACCGAGGCCCAATTCCGAATCGAAGAGAGCCAGCAGGCCGCGGTCGTGGAGTTTCTCGAAGGTCCCTCGCCCGTCCGGGGCGAAGGTGACGGTGGGGGCTTCGGGGGTCGATTCCGGCGGCGTCGCCACCGAGACCGGCACGGTGAACTTCGCACTGCAACTCCGGCGGGTCACCTCTTCCCCGGCCGGGATCTGGCTGAGCGGCTTGCCGTTGAACCGCTCCGGGTACATGGCGTCGATCATCGTGAGCCGGTCGCTTTTCTTCTCGCGCTCGTCGACGGTCAGAAAAATCGCCCCGGCCGGGTCGAACGTCTTCGCGCCGTTCTTGTCGACGAAGCCGGTTTCCTCCACAAAAGTCAGGCTGTTCTCGATCCCGGCCGATGGTTGATAGGCCGCGCGCAGGTGGAAGGTGATGAGGATGTTCTTGCTCAGCCCTTCGAGTTCGATCGAGATATCCCCGACGGGATCGAACTTCAGCGAGACACCGTTCAACTGCGCGTTCAAACCGTCGGCGATGAACCGGGCTTTCACCGCGGCGTAGCACTTGGCGTAGGCCCGGTCGCCGGCGACGCCTTTCAAGTCATCCGGCTTCAAAATGGTCGCGCCGTCGAAGGCCATCGACCATTCCGAAAGCTCGAGCGAATACTTGACATCGACGGCGGCCGGTTCGAGCCGCACGGCGATCTTGCGGTCGAACTCGCACTGCAACAGCGGGTGCGCCCCGGCCGACGAGGCCGTGAGGACGAGCGCGAGCGCGAGGAGCGGGATGGTTTTCATGCACTTGTGCTTGGCGTCGGAATACGGTTCGAGTCGGCGATGCGACGATTCACTTCCGATCGAGCGAAGATTCATCACGGCGCCGATACCCCGTCGGCCATTTGACGCCGATGGAACGCCTGCAAACGCGAGTCGAGAAATTCGGCTGTTCGGCCCAGATCTCGGATCTGACCTCCGGAGGAATCGCGACTTCGCCGTAGAGGCGGCGAAGCAAATCCAAATGGCCGAGTTTCCAAAGAGCGAGGATCGGCGAGGTGTCGGAGATGACAATCATCTCCCGTTGCCTTTCGTACACGCGGAAGCGACTCGGTAGTCGTTTTCGAGGTCTTCGAGTGTCGGGCTTTGCGCGTATTCCTCGCGATCGGCCAACAACGCGTTCGCTTGATCCCGGGTCATCCCGAGCATCAATCGAAGCTCGTAGATGGTAATCTGCTCCTTTCGGAACAGGTCGAGCGCGACGGCGATCTTCGACTCGTCGTCGAGGTCGGGGTTCTGCTCGCGGAGTCGCCGCTCCAAATCTTGCGGCAAGTCGAGTGTGATCGGCATCGGATATCTCCTCCCAGGACCTCGTCGGGTAATATTGTTTCTGGGTCGGCCTCACTCCCGCGTCACGAACTCGTCCAAATTCATCAGTACGCGGGCTGCCCTGGCCCAGGCGGTTTTCGCGTCCCCCTGCCGCAGATACTTCCCCAATACCCCGGCTTCGGTCGCACTCGGCGGGCGGCCGAAGCAAATCCGGTACGCGGAATCGATCCGTCCGGATTCCGACGTGCCACCGGCTTTCTCGATGCGAGCGCCGAGCGCCGCGGCGAACTCCACGAAGGCCGGGTCGTTCGCGAGGTGGAGCGCTTGCAGCGGGGTGTTGCTGCGATTGCGCTTCGTACACGCGGTCTGCGCATCGGCGCCGTCGAACGTCGTCATCAAGTGATGCTGGCTCTGTCGCCAAACGTGCGTGTACAGGCCCCGGCGGTAGCGGTCGTCCCCTTTGCTCTCGGGCCACGGATGCTTGCTCTGCGTGAAGGCGAACACCTCCGGCGGCAGCGGTGGATAAACCCCCGGCCCGCCGAGCTTCGCGCTGAGCAACCCGCTGGCGCTCAGCGCCGCATCGCGGATGATCTCGGCTTCGAGCCGCAGCCGCGCCTGCCGCGCGAGCAGTTTGTTCTGCGGGTCGGCGTCCTTCAAATCGTGGCGCAGCACCGACGACTGTTTGTAAGTCGCGCTCGTCACGATGAGGCGGTGCAGCGTCTTGATACTCCAGGGCTTCGCGCCCTTCGCCGTCGGTTCGAGGAACTCGACGGCCAAGTAATCGAGCAGTTCGGGGTGCGTCGGAGCGCTCCCTTGCATGCCGAAGTCGTTTTCGGTTTCGACGAGGCCGCGCCCGAAGAACTGCTGCCACGCCCGATTCACGAACACCCGCGAAGTCAGCGGATGATCCCGGCTCACGAGCCAGCGCGCGAGATCGAGCCGGGTTCCGGCCGCGAGGTCTTTCGCGATCGCCGCCGGATAGCCGGGCTTCACCGCATCGCCCCGCCGCAGGAAGTCTCCGCGGATCTGCACGAACGTCTCGCGCGGCTTCGCCCGCTCCTTCATAATGAGCGTGCTCGGCACCTGCCCTTGCACTTTCTTCAGTTCCGCGATCGTCTTCTTGACCACCTCATCGTTGCCCCCCAATCGCTCGGCCGCGAGGCGCTCCGTCAGTTCCGCTACCTTCTTGTCGAGGTCGGGCGCGCCGCCGATGCTCATCGAGGGTTCGTCGCTGCTGTTGAAGAACGCGTACAGCTTGTAGTACTCGGCCTGCGACACGGGGTCGTACTTGTGATCGTGGCACTGGGCGCAGCCGACGGTTAGGCCGAGCCAGACGGCGGCCGTGGTGTTGGTGCGGTCCACGACGCGCTCGACGCGGAACTGCTCGGCGTCGGTGCCGCCCTCCTCGTTGAAGCTCGTGTTGCGGTGGAACCCGGTCGCGATCAGTTGATCCTTCGCCGGCTTCGGCAGCAGGTCTCCGGCGAGTTGTTCGACCGTGAACTCCTCGAACGGCAGATCGCGATTGAACGCTGACACGACCCAATCGCGGTAGGGCCAGATGCTGCGGGCGCCGTCGATGGTGTAGCCGTTGCTGTCGGCGTAGCGGGCGAGGTCGAGCCAGTGCCGGGCCTGCCGCGCGCCGTAATGTTCGGAGGCGAGCAGCTTGTCGACGATCTTGTCGTAAGCGTCCGGTGATTCATCTTTGACGAACGCGCTCACATCGCCCGGCGACGGCAGCAGTCCGATCAGATCGAGCGTGACGCGGCGGATGAGCACGGCCTTGTCCGCTTGGGGCGAGGGCTTCAACTTCGCATCCATCAACTTCGCGCGGATGAACGCATCGACGGGATGCGCTTCGCCCTTTGGGACGGCCGGCCGAACCGGTGGCACGAAACTCCAGTGCGGGGCGTACTCGGCGCCGCTGACGACCCACTGTCGCAGCGTCTCGATCTGCTTCGCGGTCAGCGGCAGGCCCGCCTCCTCCGGCGGCATCTGCGCGTCATCGTGCGCCGAAATGCGCTTCAGCAGCTCGGTTTCGTCCGGCTTCCCCGGCACGACCGCGCTCTTGGTCGCGGCCGGGAAGCTGTCGAGGCGCAGCTTCGCCTTCTGAACGGCCGGCCCGTGGCACTTGAAGCAGTGGTTCGACAGGATCGGCCGGACATCCCGGTTGAAGTCGGGCGCCGCCGGCGGTGTGGCGAGGGCGAGCAGGAGGGGGAGGAGGTGAATCATGGCGTATTCAAGTGAGAGAGAACGGGGAGCAAACACATTGAACCACGGTGGCAGCGCCGAGGCAATGGAGTGAAGGAGTGAGTTGTTTAAGAGCTGCGTTCATCGCTGCGCGAGGGGGAGGGCAGTGACAAGTCGATGTCACTCCGGGTCAGCGGGATCACCTCGCCCTCCAGGCGCGGTATCAGATCGCGACCGAGTTGACCCAAGCAACCGAGAACCGCATGGCGCTTGCTCTTGGACGAAACAACCCGACGGGACGCCGTCGGGTTGTTTGAATCGCTGACGGTTGTGATTTGTCAGTCAGGGCGAAAACAGACTCGAAACCCGACGTTATTGTACTTGTTTTTAGTTTCGAAATAGCTGCGGTTTGCAGCTCGAACTTCGGCACCGTTGCCACCGTAACAGCCTCCCCTGATGCTGTGGTGATCCTTGGGCAGAGTTGCAATCGAATCGCAGTATTCCCAAACGTTTCCATGCATATCGCAAAGCCCCCAAGGGTGCGGGAATTCTTTTTCGTAGCTCCCCACGGTTGTCGTTTGCTCCAAGAAAGATCCTTTTTCAAGAATCCCATAGGGCATTTTGCCGTTCATATTGCCCTGGCGACCGTTGAACTCACTTCCAAAATAGACCTCAACCAAGCGTAATCTCGACCCGCTTCTTTTCTGCGAATGCCAAAAAGCTCGAAATCCCCGACGGTTTCCGGGGTCTGTGGATGTAGACGCATC
>JAYSYN010000213.1:0-12162 GCA_043727575.1 Fimbriiglobus sp. | reverse complement strand
AGGCGATAAATGACAAACGCCGCGAGAGACTACCCCGCGGCGTTTTCTGTCAACTCGCCGGTCGGCGGAAGTGGTGAATCGTCGGCGAAAGCTCCCCGGGTAGGATTCGAACCTACGACCAGTCGATTAACAGTCGACTGCTCTACCACTGAGCTACCGGGGAATGGGTACGCTTGCATTTATAACGCGGCCCGCTCCAACGACAAGTGGAGTCGCGGGGCATCCCCGGAAGGACGGCCGTTCGGGCGGAAGGTTCGCGCCGGCTCTGGCCCGCCCGCGGTCGAACTCATTCAATGTTAAAAGACCTTCCCCGCCCCCTTGGATATTGCCCATGCGCCTCGCCACGATTCTGACCCCCCACGGCCGATGCGTCGCCGCCCAAGTGGGCGACTCCTTCGTCGATCTCCACGCGACAGACCGCGGTCTGCCCGTCTGCATGAAGGACCTCCTCGCGGCGTCGAAGACCGTCAAGCTGGCCGCGAAGGAAGCGTCGGAGTGCTCGAAAGCGGTGAAGTACGCCGCGAACTCGGTGAAAATCTTGCCGCCGGTAGTGAATCCGTCCAAGATCCTCTGCGTCGGCTTGAACTATCGCGACCACGCCATCGAGGGCGGCAAGGCGATCCCGACGGAACCCGTGATCTTCGGCAAGTACCCGAACGCGCTGATCGGCCAAGGCGATGCGATCGTGCTGCCCAAGGTTTCGCAGAAAGTCGACTACGAAGCGGAACTCGTCATCGTCATCGGCAAGCGGGCCAAGCACGTCGCGGCCGATGCCTCGGCGTTCGACTACGTCGGCGGGTACACCGTCGGCCACGATGTCAGCGCCCGCGATTGGCAGTTCCGCGGCGAAGAGAAGCAGTGGATGATCGGCAAAGATTTCGACACCTTCGCCCCCGTCGGCCCGGTGATCGTGACGACCGACGAAGGGCTCGATCCGCACAACCTCCAGATTCAACTCCGCTTGAACGGCACGACGATGCAGAACAGCAGCACGAAGGAATTCATTTTCGGCGTGCCGCAGATGCTGGCGTTCATCACGCAGGTCTACACGCTCGAGCCGGGCGACTTGATCTTCACGGGCACGCCGCCGGGGGTGGGCATCTCGCGCAAGCCGACGCCGGTATTGCTGAAAGCCGGCGACGTGGTGGAAGTCGAGATTCAGGGGATCGGGATCTTGAGAAACCCCGTCGTGGCGGAGTGAGGAATTGGTGATCCGACCTTCGCTGGGCGCCAAAATGAATCCGCGGAGAGTACCCCCCACCCCTGTGCGGACGCTGCGGACGCTGCGGACGAATCGGGACCAATTGTGGCGCTCGGCGACAAGTCGTGATGGCGGTGTGAATTGTGGAAATTTTTGCGATGGCGAACTATGTTCCGGGTTCGCTTATCGAAGGTGTTCCGCAACGGGGAATCGATTCGAGTTTTTTGCAAAGTCTCTCGAACGATCGAGATGCGTTCCGAGCTTCGACTAAGTTCATCGCTTTGACAAATTCGATGGCGTGGTCGGCTTTTTTGTATTTGGAATTCGGGGTCACGGATCGCAATTGGCCGTCGAGCCAAGTCGATCCGTTCATCAATTCGACGTCGGCTCTGGCGGGTAGTGGATCGGGCAGACCGAGCACTCCGGTCAAAGTGGATGCCCCGGCCACGATCTAGTTTTCGAACATCCGTTTGGCAATGACACAAGCGATGTTTAAATCGGCGCGTGCAGCATTGGCCACTGCGGTCAAACGCGGGCCGAGTTCTGCCGGACAATCTTTCTCTGCATCGACTTCGATGAGTAGCAACGATTGACAACCGGGGTTACGACGCAAATGAGGGGCGAGTTGAATCGCTGCCTTTTCAACCGCTTCGCCCAAGGCGAAGCCGTTCAAATGGATCAAACTGCTCCGGTGATCCCGAATGCAATCGTGAACTTGCAATCGCTCCGGTCGCCCCAGCTCGAGCCAGATCCTTTGAAGTAATCGCTCGAAAACGACTTGCTCGGTGTGGCCTTCGACGATCGCAACGACGAAAACGATCATAGTTGCCCGTCCGACGCTTGCTTCGCCAACGCCGATTGGCGTTGGAGATCGTCGAAGTCGATGTGCAGAGAATCGTTGCGCTCCAAGCCACCGAGGGTATCGAGATTGCGGCGGACGATATCGACGCTGGCTTCGTCGATTGGGCCGATCATCGTTTGGCCGTCGATCATCTGCACGATTCGGACGTTCTCCGGTTTGATTTCCTCGGCATCCAGCAGATCGGGGGAGTGCGTTGTGAGGAGGACTTGGGTCCGCATCGTGGCGGCATCGAACGCCGAAACGAGCGCCCGCATCGCGGCGGGGTGCAGCGCCGTTTCCGGTTCTTCGATAGCGACAAGGCTCGGCCTGTCTCCATCCTGCACATTTTGAAATATGGCTGTGAGGGAAGCCAGTGCCCGAAGCGTACCATCCGACATGCTAGCTGCATCGAATTCTGAACCAATTCCACCACCGTTCAATAAACGAGTGAAGCGGAGTATTTCGTAACTCCCAACTTGTGAAGTGCCTAGAAATTGAACTTCCGGAACGATTGCGGTCAAATACCTCTGGATGCGATTCACTTGCAATGGTTCTTCCGCAGACGTGCATACAATCACGCTGCAAATATTCCCCCCGTCTTTCTCGAGAGGCCAAAAGTGATTCGGCTTTTGTGGCAGCCGAATGGACACGGGGTTAAAGGAGTAAAATTCATTTGAAGTTAAAAACTCCATCAATGAATAGAATGGCCCGTCCGCAAATGACCGTAATGCAGTGGTATCCGGATTAGAAACTTTAGATGCACTTCCGTAAGCCACGTCACTAATCACCAATGGGTGCCCATCAATGAGATGAAATTGGAAGTTAGTTTTGGAATCAATAGTCTCGCAATCGCAATCTTCGAACACGATGGCTGGGCTAACGAAAGTGGCGAGCGCAATGCCGAGTTTGTATTTGCATACGCAAGCTCGGTTTGCTAAGCGTAAGTTCGGCAGAGTTTGAGACCATTCAAAACGACAATCAATTTCAAAGCTCACTATTTCCGATGCTTTCGATCAACAGAGAATCGCCTCCGCACCACCATGCTCCTTCACCGCCTCACGCACGCCATACTTCAAAATATCTCGTAAGAACCCCAGCGCATCCAGAAAATTACTTTTCCCCGAAGCGTTCCGGCCCACCAAGACCGTCAGCGGTTCCAGCGTCACGTCGCAAAACGCGATGCTCTTGTAGCCGCGGATTTGCACGCGGCGCAGGAACGCGGGCTTGTGGGCGGGTAGGGGTGTGTCTTCGGTCTCCATGTTCCCTAATATACTCTGTGGCGCGTGCCCTCGCCAATCCGGTCGGGGCACTTTGTGGTCAGTCGCTCGCCCTCCCCCCGGTCGCCCCACCATGAAACCCTTCCTCTCCCTCGCCGCCTTCCTTCTCCTCGCCCCGATCGCCTTCGGGCAGGCCAACGCCAAGATTCCGGACCCGGACCCGGAACTCGAACGCAAGACGTTCGTGCTGCCCGAGGGGTTCGAGGTGAACCTCTGGGCCGCGGATCCGCTGCTGGCGAAGCCGATCCAGATGAACTTCGATTCCAAAGGCCGGCTCTGGGTCGCCGCCAGCGAGATCTACCCGCAGATCAAACCGGGGCAGAAGGCCAACGACAAGATTCTGATCCTCGAAGACACCACCGGCAAAGGCGTCGCCGACAAGACGACCGTGTTCGCCGATGGGTTGCTGATTCCCACGGGCGTCGAGCCGGACAACAAAGGCGGGGCCTACGTCGCCGCGAGTACGGAACTCGTCTACTTCAGCGAACCCGACGCCAAGACCGGCAAGGCGACCAAGAAGCGCACGGTCCTGTCAGGCTTCGGCACCGAAGACACGCACCACATCTTGCACACGCTGCGATTCGGGCTCGATGGCCTTCTCTACATGAGCCAGAGCATCTACATCCACAGCCACATTGAAACGCCGCACGGGGTGAAGCGGTTGAACGCCGGCGGAATCTGGGCCTTCCGCCCGGAGACGGAACAGCTCGACGTCTTCGCCCGCGGTTGGGTGAACAGTTGGGGCACTACTTGGAACAAGTGGGGCGCCACGTTCGCCACCGACGGCGCCGGCGGCGAGGGGATCAACTACGTCGTCCCCGGTGCCGCCTACACCACGGCGCGCGATGTCGCCCGTATTCTTCCCGGCCTCAACCCGGGTTCGCCGAAGTATTGCGGGCTCGAAGTTGTCAGCGGCCGGCATCTCCCGGACGACTGGCAGCAGAACCTAATTACGAACGACTTCCGCGGCCACCGCGTCTGCCGGTACATCGTTCAGGAAGACGGCGCCGGCTTCGTGGCCAAGGAGCAGAAGGAAGTCATCCGCAGTACGCACCCGGCCTTCCGCCCCATCGACGTGAAGATGGGGCCGGACGGGGCGATCTACATCGCCGACTGGTACAACCCGATCATCCAACACGGGGAGGTCGACTTCCGCGACGAGCGCCGCGACAAAACTCACGGCCGCATCTGGCGCATCACGGCGAAGGGCCGGCCGTTGGTAGAGAAGCCGAAGATTGCGGGGGCCAAGGTCGAGGATCTGTTGGAGTTGCTGAAGGCCCCCGAGGATTGGACCCGCTGGCATGCTAAACGCGAGTTGAAAGAGCTGGGCAAAGACGCTGTGTTGCAGAAAGCGCTGGGTTGGGGGATGAGTCAAACAGATGATCATGCCAAACTGGAAGCACTGTGGGTCATTCAATCGCTGGGGGAAGCCACCGCAGTTAGCGCGCCGACGAATTCCAAAAACCACAACGTGCGGGCTGCATGCTGCCGCGTGCTCGGTGAAATGCTTTTCTCGCTCGATCAACAGGGTCTCGACAAGATTGATCCCAAAGCGGACCAAGAAACACTGCTTCGCCTCTACAAGAAAATGTTGGATGAAAACAGTCTCCATGACTTGGTAAAGGACGAACATCCGCGAGTGAGACTCGAAGCCGTGCGGGCGTTGAGCAAACTCCAACATTCCGCTGTTTCCATTTCCAAAGCCCTCGACAAGCCTGTTGATCGCTGGCTCGACTACGCCATCTGGCAGAGCCTCCGGGAAACAAAAGACCAATGGCTCCCCGATTTCAAAGCGGGCAAGTTCGACTTCGGCGGCGACCCGAAGAAAATCGTCTTCGCTTTGAATGCGGTGGGTGAATCGAACGCGGCGCCGATCCTCGTGAAACTGCTCGATGACGGCAAACTCGACGCGGCGCGGAGGATCGATGTGCTCGCCACGCTCGTGCAGATCGGCGGTGCGGCCGAGTACGCGCGACTCTTCCAAGAGACCGAGAAGTACGCCTTGCTGCGGGCGAAACTGTACCCGCCGATGGCGGCGAATGTGGCCGCCCGGAAGATCCCGGTGCCTAAGGGAAAATTGACCGGATTGGACACGGCCCTATCCGAGGACACGGGAGCCGGGCGCCAAGCCGCCGCGCGAATGATCGGCCTGTGGAAGCTGACGAAGAGTCGAACCGCACTCGAAGAACTGGCCCTCGGCAAACCCGAGAAGGTCGAAACGATCGGAGATCGCAATGCCGCGTTCGACGCCCTCGTTTTGTTCGGCGATGAACCCACTAAGAAATTTCTGATTCAAACCGTGGCGAACTCAACCGATCCCGTCGCGAAGCGGTTGGGGTTGTTGGCCCTCGTCCAACTCGACACCGCCGCCGCCGCGAAAGTCGCGGTCGATCTCTTTGCCGAGAAGTATGCCGCCGACCTCGACCCCGTCTTCGCCGCGTTCGTCGCCCGCAAGGAAGGCCCGGCAATCCTGACGAAGGCTCTCGCTGACAAGACGTTGTCGGCGGATGTCGCCAAGATCGGCATCCGCGCCGCCAAAGCGAACGGACAGGGCGATCCCGCCCTGATTGCAGCACTGACCAAAGCCGGCAAACTCGCGGACACCAAACGCGAGTTCACCAAACCGGAACTCGACGCTTTGCTGAACGATGTGAAAGCCAAAGGCGACCCGTTCCGCGGCGAGATCATTTACCGCCGGGCGGAACTGAACTGCCTGAAGTGCCACGGCATCGCCGGGGCGGGCGGGTTGGTCGGCCCGGACATGACCAGCCTCGGCGCGAGCGCCCAGGTCGACTACTTGGTCGAATCATTGTTGAAGCCGAACGCGAAGATCAAGGAAGGGTACAACTCGATCGTCGTGACGACCGACGACGACCGCGTATTCGCCGGCGTGAAGATCGGCGAAACCCCGCAGACGCTGACGATCCGCGATGCGGAAGGTAAAGAGATCGCCATCAGCAAAGCCGACAAACCGACGATCAAGCCGGGCCTATCGCTGATGCCCGACGGCTTGACCGACGCCCTCACCCGGCAGGAATTCATCGACTTGGTGCGGTTCCTGTCGGAACTCGGCAAGGGGCCGTACCTCGCGCAACCGGGGAAAGTCGTGCGGACTTGGCAGACGGTCCTGCCCACGAAGGAACTCTTCACCGCCGTGACGCGGGATCGCCTCGGGGCCATCGCCACGGACGGTTCGTTGAGTTGGGCGCCGGTCTATGCCATGGTCGGTGGCGACCTGCCGACGGCGGATTTGGTTAAGTGGAACATCGGGCAGCAACCGTTCCAAGCCGCCGCGAGGTTCCAACTCGACTGCACCACGGCCGGGAAAGTCGCATTGAAATTGCCGAGCACCACCGGCTTGCAAGCCTGGCTCGACGGGGCGCAGATCGATCTCAAAGCCGAGACGGTTTTGACCCTGTCCGCCGGGTTGCACACGCTGACGTTCAGCGTCAAACTCGACGAGCGGAAAGATCCGTTGCGGGTCGAACTCGACGAGGTGAAGGACTCGCCGGCGAGGGTTCGGATTGTCGGCGGGAAGTGAACTCGCCCCGGTGCGATCGGGATGGTACGCGAATTGCATCGGCTACCGCAGTTTCGCAATCCATTCGCACCGCGAGAAGACCCCATGAAAGCGCTCTGCTGGCACGGCACCGGCGATGTCCGCGTCGACACCGTCCCCGATTCCGTCATCGAGCAACCGACCGACGCCGTGATCCGGGTCACCTCGACCGCGATCTGCGGGTCGGATCTCCACCTGCTTAATGGTATGCAGCCGACGATGGAGCGCGGCGACATTTTGGGCCACGAGCCGATGGGCGTCGTCGTCGAAGTCGGCAGCAAAGTGACGAAGCTCAAGAAGGGGGACCGCGTGGTCGTCCCCTTCACCATCTCCTGCGGATCGTGCTACTTCTGCGCGAAATCTCTCTACGCCGCCTGCGATACCACCAACCCCAACGCGAAGATCGCCGCGCTGGCCATGGGCCATTCCCCGGCCGGGCTGTTCGGATTTTCGCACATGCTCGGCGGTTACTCTGGCGGGCAAGCCGAGTTCCTGCGCGTGCCGCACGCCGACGTCGGGCCGATCAAAATCGAATCGGGCCTGCCCGACGAGAAGGTCCTGTTCCTCTCGGACATCTTCCCGACCGGGTACATGGCGGCCGAAAACGCGGGCATCGAAAAGGGCGACACGGTCGCCGTCTGGGGCTGCGGACCGGTGGCCCAATTCGCCATCAAGAGCGCCTGGATGCTCGGGGCGGGCCGGGTGATCGCCATCGACTGCGTGCCCGAACGGTTGAAAATGGCCGCGGAACACGGCAAGGCCGAGACGATCAACTTCGAAAAAGTCGACGTGTACGAAACGCTCCAGGAGATGACGCGCGGGCGCGGGCCGGACCGCTGCATCGAAGCCGTCGGTTGCGAAGCCCACGCCGCGGGGACACTCGGCTCGATTATGGACGCGGCGAAGTCGGCCCTCGGCGCCGGGGCCAACCGGGCCCACGCGCTGGGCCAAGCGATCATGAGCTGTCGAAAAGCGGGGACGGTGTCGGTGCCGGGCGTTTACACCGGCTTCCCGGACAAATTCCCGTTGGGAGCCATGATGAACAAAGGGCTGACGATGAAAACGGGCCAGACGCACGTGCAACGGTACCTGAAGCCGCTGCTCGCCAAGATCGAAAAAGGCGAGATCGATCCGTCGTTCGTCATCACCCACACGGTGCCGCTCGAGAAGGCCCCGGAAGCGTACAAGAACTTCCGCGACAAAAAAGACGGCTGCATCAAGGTCGTGCTGAAGCCGTGACCCGCTCCGATTGTTCGGACTCCCACCGCCCCGCCCCAAATGCGGGGCGAATTTCGTAGACTGGGAGGAGTCCGATTCGGTCGAGTGCGGGCCCCATCCGCGCCCGGCCCCGATCAACCCTCCCGGCGGGAGGCCACGCCGTACGGCGGGCTCCGCCGAAGAACACACCCCCGTGCGGGCGCGCCCAGCACCGATTCAGGAGTTCCCATGGCCGATGAAGTCACCCCCCTGACGCCCGCCGGCGCCCCCGGTCAGCCGATGCAAGTCTCGGTGCAAGTCGATGTCTCCAAAATGCAGCCCGTGTATTGCAATTTCTTCCGGCTCAGCCTCAGCAGCAGCACCGAAGAAATCCTCATGGACGTGGGCCTGCACACCGGCATCATGATCCCCGGCGGGATGGAACCGATCCACCTCACGCACCGCCTCGTGATGAATCCGTTCGTCGCCAAGCGGCTGATCGAATCGCTGCGGCAGATCGTCGTCCGGCACGAGCAAGCCTTCGGCGCGCTCGAAGTCGACCCGCAAAAGCGTCTCCGCCGCCAAGGGTGAGCTAAGCTGATTGCGGATTTGGGATTTCGGATTGCGGATTGGCCCGATCCGGAATCCCGCGTCATTCGGAGTCGCCTTTCCCATGGCCACGCCCACTTCGACGGTGACCGAGTACTGCGCCGCCCTCGCCAAAAGCAAACTCGTCCGCGAGGACGAAGTCGGGGGCATCCGCGCCGACTGGGAGAAAGAAACGCGCGGCGCCGACGCCGACGTGGAATGGTTCCGCAAGTTCCTCGTGAAGAAGCAGTACCTCACGGACTACCAAGCCGCCTTGATTCAACGGGGCCGCTCCGAGGGGTTCTACATCGGCGGTTACGTCATCCTCGACCGCATCGGTAGCGGTCAGACGGCCGGGGTTTACAAAGCGGTCCACACGTCCGGGCAGGTCGTCGCGCTGAAGGTGTTGCCGTCGAGCAAATCGAAGGAGCAACACGCCCTCAACCGCTTCCAGCGCGAAGGCCGGTTGCTGACGCAACTCGACCATCCGAACGTCGTGCGGGCCTTTCAGCTCGGCCAAGCCGGCGGGGCGAACTTCATCGTGATGGAGCACCTCGACGGGGAAACCCTCGACGAAGTGTTAACGCGGCGGAAGAAACTCCCGGCACCCGAAGCCGTCCGGGTCGTCTATCAAGCCCTGCTCGGGTTGCAGCACCTCGCCGACAAACGCATGGTGCACCGCGACTTGAAACCGGCGAACCTCATGGTCGCGCCGACGCCGGGAATGCCGGCGTCGAAAACCGATACCACGCTCGATGCCACGATCAAAATTCTCGACATCGGCCTCGGCCGCGAGACGTTCGACGAAGATTCCCCAGTCACGCAGGATTTGCAACTGACGGGCGAAGGGGCGCTCCTCGGCACGCCCGATTACCTCGCCCCGGAGCAGGCCCGCGACGCCCGCAGCGCCGATGTCCGCGCCGACATCTACAGCCTCGGTTGCGTCCTGTTCCACCTGATCGCGGGCCGGCCGCCGTTCCAAGATCGCAACGTCATGGCCCAGATGGTCAAGCACGCCACCGAGAAGCCGCCCGGCTTGGCCGACTTGGTACCGGGGACGGCGCCGAAGCTCGCGGCGGCGGTCGCGAAGCTTCTGGAAAAGAAGCCGGAGAATCGCCCGCAGACGCCGGCGGAGGCCGCCGAATTGCTGGCGCCGTTTCTCCCCGACCGGGCGGCGAACGCGGCCAAAGTGCCGGTGCTCCCCGCGTACCAACAATGGCTCGAATCCGAGAGCGCCTTCGAACTGCCGAACGACGCCCGCGCGGCGATGCAAGCGGCCACGAAAGCCCATGCGCCCGTCGCGGTGCCTTTGCCCGTCCCGGCGAACCTCGCGGGACCGTCCTCGAAACCGGCGAAGCCGAAGAGTCCGACCGAAGTGAAACCCGTCGCCGCCAACCGCTCCGAAGCCATTCCGGTCGGCAAGCCGAAATCGCAACCGCACCCGACTTTAGCGGCCGCGCCGCTACCGCCGCGATTGCCCGACGAAATCAACGTCGAACTCGTGACGCTGCCGGCGCCGGTCGAACCGGAAGAACCCCGTTCGACATTGGAATTGAACCGCCGCGACTTCGCTCTCTTGGGCATCGGTTCCCTCGGTGTGCTCCTCGCCATGGGCGCCGGGTACGGACTGTCCCGCGCCGTCCGCCGGAAGGTCCCGGACGACGACCCCGCGACCGAACCCACCGGCAAATGAATCCCCTTCCCTCCCGAGGATTTCGCCATGTTCCGCGTTTCGATGTTATTCGCTTTCGCCCTGCTCGCCGCACCGCTCTCCGCCGCGGACGACAAACCCGACGCCGGCACGGTCGAACTCTTCAACGGCAAAGACCTCACGGGTTGGGGCTACAAAGTCGGCGACAAGTTCGAATCGTTCGACGGCAAAACCGAAGCGTCCGACAAACGCTACAGCGCCAAAGACGGCGTCTTGGTCGTGAACCCCGGCAAGGGCACCGCGCAATTGTGGACCGCGGCGAAGTTCCCCAAAGACTTCGAACTCCGTTTGGAATTCCGCGCCGAGAAGAACGCCGACAGCGGGCTGTTCCTCCGCGCCCCGCAGTTGCAAGTGCGCGATTACCTCGTCGCGGGGCCGTACAAAACTTTGAAGAAGTACAAGCCGCAAGAGTGGAACGAAATCGTCGTCGTGGTGAAGGGGAAGGTCGCCCATTGCACCTGCAACGGCGAAGTGCTGGAAGAAGCCTACAAGCTGCCCGAGACCGGCCCCATCGGCCTCGAAGCCGACCGAGGCCAGATGGAATACCGCAACTTGAAATTGAAGGAATTGAAGTGAGCCCCGCCGGACGCTCGAAGCCCACGCGTTCCCGTCGAGAGACGATGCGCGTCCGGGGCTGAAACCCAGGTCTACGTCCGTGAGTTCGTCGGGCGAAGACGGAACCCGTTGCATTTCCGAATTTGCCATCGAGACGCTTGACGCCCACCCGTCGCTCGGCGACGATCGCGGTGAATCCGCCCGACAAACGCTGTGCGGCCACACGAGGCGGAGGTGTTATGATGCCCAGATTATCCCGTTTACGGGTTGCGCTATCTCTCGTCTGCTTCATCATCGCAACCGGTGTCGGGAAGGCGCAGCCGCCCGACCCGAAGTTGCCGCGGAATGAGCGGAAACGACCCAAGTTTTCACAGGGATCTTTGAACCCTCCCGAGTTGCAATTCGGCTGTTTCGGCGCGTCCGACCCCGAAGAACAGAAGCTCGCAAAACTGTTGGCGGACGGCGAACCGCATCGGCAACTCGCCGCGGCCAAGACGCTTTGGGAGGGGCACAGCCGGCGGCAGGCCGCCAACGTCATCAAATACTTGGCCGGCCCTCCGCCCGGCGGCGACGGGTATCGGAAACTCCAGCGCGAAATCGATGCCGCGCTGAAACCCCAGGCCATCCTCCGCGAGTTGACAGAAGGAGATTACCTCTGGGGCACCTGGCTCGCGTTCCTCCGCCCGCACGAGGACGCTGTCCCCACCCTGCTGGCCGGGCTGAAGGACAAGCCGCCCCGCGATCTGTTGGCAAAGGGGACGGGCAAGTCGAAGTTCTTCCACGAAACGATGCTCGCCCTCGGCAACTCCGGCGACGCCCGCGCGCGGGAGCCGCTGTTGGAGTTGCTCAAGGGCGATAACTCCTGGATCGCGGGCGACGCCGCGAACGCGCTCGGATATCTGGGCGATACCGGTGTGGAGCCGAAGCTGATCGAAGCCCTCGGGGGGGATGTCGGCTGGCTCCAGTTGAGAGCGTGCATGGCGCTGGCCAAGCTCGGGAGCCGCAAGGCACTGCCGGCACTGGAGAAGTTGGCGGAGGACGAACGGTACACCGGCGCGCTGAACGTGAGGGGCATGGCCGAGGACGCGATCCAGCGGATCCTAGAGCGCGACAAACGCTGAGGCCCCGAGGTGGGCCGCCCCAGGAACTTAATCTGACGGTGGGGCCTGACGGACGGACTCCCTCCTCCCCCGAATGACCCTCCGCGCGCGGGATCCCGGCGACCCCTTCCGG
>JAYSYN010000212.1:0-12164 GCA_043727575.1 Fimbriiglobus sp. | reverse complement strand
TGCAGCGGAGGAAGGCCGAGTCGAGGTACAAGTCTTCGAGCCTCAAATTCACCACTTCGGACGCCCGGCAACCGGTGGCATAGAGTGTCTCGAGGATCGCCCGGTCGCGCAGGAAGAAGCGGTCCCCTTCCCGCGGGGCGCTCAAGAATTGATCGACTTGGGCCGCGTTCAACACGGCGGGGATGCGCTGCCAGAGCTTCGGCGAACCGAGCAGATCGACCGCCGTTTGGTCGGCCCGCTCTTCGAGGCGCAGAAAGCGGTAGAACATCCGCAAGCTGACGATGTGCCGGGCGACCGACGGCGGCGCGAGGTTTTGTTCATTTAAATAGAGCAGGTAGCTGGACAGATCGCGCAGCGTCGGTCTGAGGTAATCCGCCAGTCGATAGGTGGCCACCCAGTCGGCGTACCTCTGGAGGTCGCGCCCGTAGGCGAGCACGCTGTTCTCGGCCATGCCGCGCTCGGCCTTCAAATAATGCCGGAACGACAGGAAGTCCGATTGCAGTTCGTTGGGGTTCATGGCGTTATTGTCACTCGATTCAGACTCGGAAACTGCGGGGTCGAGTCCGAGCGGATCGGGAAAAGGCGAACGGGCGTCGTTGCAAGCGTCACACGATGACCAGCTTGCGCCGGAGCTACTCGCCGCCTTCCGATTCTCTCTTCCATTCCTGCAACTTCCGGTAGAGCGTCCGTTCGCCGATGCCGAGCATCCGGGCCGCTTCTTCGCGGTTCCCCTCGGCCAATTCTAGCGCCCGCTCCATGTAGAATCGTTCGACCTCCGCCAGCGGCCGGCCGATGAGCGGATCGGGCATCGCGCCGACGGGCAGTGCCAGTCGTGGCCCCTGTGCGGCGGGCAACGCCAGTTGCGCCGGCACGCCGAAGATCGCGAGCAAGCTGCCGTCTTCGGGGAGATCGTCGAGGTTCAACACGGTGTCGCTGTCGAGCAGGATCATGCTCTCGAGGAGGTTTCGCAGTTCGCGAACATTGCCGGGCCAGGTGTACGTGGCGAAGGCCCGCCAGATGCTGTCGGCCAACAGGGTGATCTTCTTGCCGTACTTCCCCGCGAGGTCTTTGACGAAGGTCGACACCAGCAGCGGAATATCTTCGCGCCGCTCCCGCAGCGCCGGCAGCCGGACGACGCCGACCTTCAATCGCTGGTACAAATCGCGGCGGAACTCGCCTTTCTCGACCATCGCATCGAGGTCGCGGTTCGTCGCGGCGATCATGCGGACGTCGACCTTCATCGGCTCGTTGGAACCGATCCGCACGACCTCGCCGTTCTCCAAGACCCTCAGCAGCTTCGCTTGCAGCGAGGTCGGCATGTCGCCGATTTCGTCGAGGAAAAGCGTGCCGCCGTTGGCGTATTCGAAGCGACCTTTGCGGAGTTTGTCGCCGCCGGTGTACGACCCCGGCTCATGGCCGAACATCTCGTCGTCGAGCAGGTTCTCGTTGAGGGCGGCGCAGTTCATCGCCACGTACGGCTTGTTCTTGCGCGGGCTGTTCGTGTGCAGCGCCTTGGCCGCGAGTTCCTTGCCGGTGCCGTTCTCGCCGAGGATCAACACCGGCGCCGGGGCCGGGGCGTAAGCCTTCAACAGTTGGATGACCCGGTGCATCCGCGGGCCGCTGCCAACGACGCCCTCGTATCCGAACTTCTCGTCGAGCTGCCGGCGGAGTTCCTTGTGCGCCTTCGCCAAGCGGGTGTTATCCGCGGCTTTCTCGACGATGGCCCGGAGTTCGCTGAGGTCGATCGGCTTCATCAGGTAGTGGGTCGCCCCGAGCTTCATCGCCTCTTGGGCCGTGCGGACATCGTTGTAGCCGCTGATGACGATGACTTCCGCATCGGGCAGAACTTCCGTGACTTGCCGGACGATGGTGAGGCCGTCGAGGTCAGCCATGCGCAAATCGGTGAGGACGATATCGAATTCGTCGGCGTCGATGCGGGCGGCGCCGGCCTTCCCCGACGTGGCCACGCAGACGCGGTGCCCCTTGCGCTCGAGGCTCTCCGCGATCGTCGCCGCCAAATTCTGGTCGTCGTCGATGACCAAAATTCTCGACGGATCGGAGTCGTGCGTCATTCGTCATTCGCCCTTGGTCTCATCGCCTGCCAGGGTGTAATATAGCGGCTTCCCCGCCGCATTCGTAGGTGCCCGCCATGCGTTCGCTCCTCTCCCGCACGCTCTTGCTGTCCGCCGTTCTCGCGGCCCTCGGCGGGGCGTTGATCGTCGCCCAGACGAACAAGACCGGCGGCCAGAAAATGGCCGAGGCCGCGACCAAGCTCACCGGTACCTTCACGCCCGAACAGAAGAAGGCGGCCCTGTTCGGCTACGACGACGAACACCGCACGACGTGGTACTTCACGCCGGTGCAAGGCAAGGACAAAGAATCGCTGCGGAAGGGACTGCGGATGGACGGCCTCGGCGCCGACCAAAAAACCGCGATGCTCGACCTGCTCAAACTCGGCCTCTCGGCCAAAGGGTTCGAACAAGCGTCGGGCATCATGAATCTCGAAACCTACCTCGCGGAGTTGGAAGGCGGCAACGGCGCCATGACCCGCAACCCACAGTGGTACTTCGTCAGCATCTTCGGCGAACCGTCGAACACCGGCAAATGGGGCTGGCGCATCGAAGGGCACCATCTGTCGGTGAACTTCACGCTCGACAAAGGCGAGGTCGTGTCGGCGACGCCGATGGTCTTCGGCATCAACCCCGCCGAGATCAAAGCCGGGCCCAAGAAAGGGACCCGCGTCGTCCCGGAGGTCGAAGATTTGGCCAAGGAATTGATCGCCAGTTTGAGCGACGACCAGAAGAAGATCGCGGCCCAAGCCAAGCAGTTCGGCGAAATCCAAGAGAAGCAAGCGAACGCGACCCTCGGCGATCCCGTCGGCATTCCGGCCAAGGATTTGACCGCCGAGCAGAAGACGACGCTGCGGAAACTGATCGAAGCCTACGCCAACCGCTTGCCCACCGACATGGCGGCGAGCGAACTCAAGAAGGTCGACGCCGCCGACTTCGGCAAGGTCCACTTCGGCTACTGCATCGAAGAAAAGAAAGACGGCAAGCCCTACACGTACCGCGTGCAAGGCCCGAGCTTCGTCATTGAGTTCTTGAACGTCCAAGCCGACGCCGCGAAGAACCCGGCCAACCACATCCACAGCGGCTGGCGCTCGCTGCCGCGGGATTTTGCTCTGGGGGCGAAGTAATCAGAGGTATCTGATGGCGGGACCAACATCTGAAATCTTGATCGAGGTCGACGACGGAACGACACTCGATGCAATCGATCAAGCCTTGGCATCCGTTGCAGATCAAATCGAACGCACGCGCAAAGGTCGCGTCTGGAACCTGTCCATTCGCGGCCGTCCAGTTCATGTCCAAGTGGCCAACTCGGCTGTCGAACTCTCAGCCGGGTGTAATGCTCCAGAAGATTACGATGTCTTGCGAGAAGTTCGTGATGCCATTGTCAAAGCTGTTGGTGGCGTGGCATCAGAGCCTGAAAAATGATTCTTGGTAAGCGGACTCGCGTTAACACGGCAGGGTTTTTCGCAGGTATATCACCGGCGGCTCACGCAGTCGGCTCGCCACAATCCGTTGTGCAGCTCGCCTTCGCCAGTGCCCATGCGGGAAAGTATTGCGGGTACAGCTCGTAGTGCAGCATCGACGTGCCGAAAAACACCCCGTTCACGGCCCCGTCGGGCCAAGTGCCGCCCGCGTTTCGGTTCGCCTTCAACCAAGCCGCGCCGCGTTGCACCGCAGCCGAGTCGGCCCCCAAAATATCCGCGAGCGTCAGCACGGCCCAGGCGGTCATCGTCGGTTGGCCGTCGGGGTGGGTCACCCATTCGCCCGTGAGTGCGGAGCTGTGGTGTTCACCCCAAGCTCCGTCGTCTCGTTGGTGCTTCAATAGCCAATCGGCCGCGCGGACGAGGCTCGGATCGTCCGTAGAAACTCCGGCGGCGAGCAACCCCCGCACCGCAAAAAAGGCGGAATACGTGTGGTGAATGCCCCACGCGGCGGGCCAGGCCCCATCGGGCCGCTGCGATTTCCGGATGAACCGAACGCCGTTCGCAATCGCCCGATCGATCCGGCTCCAAAGCGCATTCGGAAACTCGGTCCGAAAGTGGCCCAGCGCCGAGACGCTCGATCCGGTGCATTCGACGTAGGATTCTTCGATCATGCAGCGGGCGAATAGTTCCGAAGGGTTCAACCATTGCAACCACGCGTGACCGCGGCGTTCCTCGTAACTGCCGAAGCCGCCGTCGGGGTTCTGCCGACTGAGGATGAACTCCGCGGCCCACTGCAACCGGACCTCGGAGATGCGTTCCGCCACCGGAATCCCGCGCCGATGGATCGCGAGGATCACTTCCAGCGCCTCGGCGGTGCAATCGCTGACGGGCCAGCGGTGGGTGCCTTCGGTGAAGCACCAACCACCGCGGGTGATACTCCGGCCGTGCGCCGCGCCGTCGGTGATTTCGTCGACGATCTGGCATTCGCCGAGGAACCGGTAACCGCGCGCGATGGCGTCGATCGGCGCGGTCGAATCGGCGAGCATCGCTCGCAGCGCGAAGGCGGTATCCCACGATTGCGAACGGGCTCCGACGTAGCGAATCCCGGCATCGTCTTGCCAGCGCCAATGCCCGATACCGGCGACCCCCGCCGGCAGCTCCGGATGGTCGGCGCGCGACTCGTACTGACCGATCATGTTCAGCAGGCCGTTGATCGGCGAGATGCCCTGATACCGCGTCGACCGTTGGCCGTAGTCGATCTCCGTGCGGCAATACTCCAACGCCCGCCGGCGCAGCCAACGGATCGGTCGGCGTTCGTACACCGCCAGCAAATCCCAAGCGCGGCGGAGAATCCACGACGGCCGGTGGATCAGGTCCGTCGGGGAAATATCGTGCCGGTGGCGGGCGAAGTCGACCGGGGTGTCGCCGTGGAGTTCGCGCTTCAATTCGTCGCCGAGCGGCCCGAGATCGGCCCGGAATCGCCGGCCGTACAGGTTGGCCATGCCGAGGTAAATGGCCCGCGTGTGGCAGTACAACCGATCGGGGTGAACGGGCGACCAGCGCGGCAGCAAGAACAACTCCGGCGGCACCGGGTTCACGCCCCCCCAGCCGTAAAGCCCGAGGATCGCCAGCCAGAACTTGCACCACGACGGCGCCGCCGCAACGCCGTTCGGTTGCCGGTGAAGCCATTCGCGCGATTGCGTCAGTGCCGGGGAATCGGGGGATGCGCCGAGCAGTCTCTGGGCGACGTACGCCATCGCCGTGGCGAAGACCGACCCGGATCCTTCCGGGTGCATCGGCCAGGCGCCGTCGGGCATTCGGGTCGATCGAAAATACCGGAGGGCGAGGACGGCATCGTCGGCGGAGAACGGGAAACCGATGATGCGCCGGGCGAGGATCGTCTGCGAGAGGATCACCGTGCTCCAGACCATCTCCCCTTCCCAACGGCCGTCGGGGTGCTGGAGCGACAGGATCGCCTTCACAGGAACGAGACCCCGCGGGCCAGAACGCGCGGCGCGACCGACCGGCCGAGCCAACCGAGCCACGGGGCCAAGCCGGTTGCGAACAGACCGCCGCGCCGACTCGCGGCGCCCCCGGCCGCCGACAGAAACGACTGGCCGAAGGAAAACAATCCGACGTCGTCGCCGGAGAGCAGTCGCATCGTCCGTTCGCGCTCGCGGGCGTTCCGCCGCCACGTCGAATAGACCGATTGCCGCAGGGCCAAGCTCGTTGCATCGGCGCGGCTGAAAAGCCGGTGCAACGCCTCGGCGAGCAATTCCGGCCCGAGGCTGCGGCTGGTGCGATGCCCGCGATACTCTTCGAACGATCGACTCTTGGCCAATTGGTCCGCGTCGAGAAACCCGGTCGTCATGCCCGTCGCCGTCAGCGGGTGGCAGTGCCCGGCGGCATCGCCGACGAGGGCCAAACCCGGCCGGCCGAAATCGCGGCGGGGCCGGCGCTGGTTCGCCGCCCATTCGACGGTGTCGTTCGCCATCGCTTCGCGGAAGGCCGGTCGCAAGCCGATGGGGACCGCCGCTTCGTACCGATGAATCAGCGCGGGGGAACTGCGGAAATCGCGGTCGTCCGACGGGGGAATATCCAAGCAAATCCGGACCGCATCCGGGGCGATCCGCGTGATGACCACCGGCCCCGGCCCGCCGAGGCAAACGTGGCCGAAACCTTCGAATGGCAGGCGGACCCCGGTGAGACGGACGCTCGCCATCATCGACACGGCTTCGCGCCCGTCGGGCAATCCGAGGCTGCGCCGCGCCACCGAACCGCGCCCGTCGGCCCCGACGATCAACGGGGCGATCAGCGACTGCGATTCGCCGGTCGGTCGTTGGTAATGAACGGTTTGATCGACGACCCGAGTCACGCGCACATCGGTGCGGATATCCAAACCCGGAATGCCACCGGCCACTCCGCGGAGCCACGCCACGAGAACGTGGTGTTCGCAGGTGAGGCCGGCGCGACCGTCGGGATAGGCGAGTTCGATCGGATCCGAGCCGTCTTCGGGGTACACCACAAACCCGCGGGCCGATTCGCGGCTCGACGACGGCGGCAGCGGAACGCCGAGTTCATTCAGCAGTCGCACGGCGGCCGGGTGCAGCCACTCCCCCGCGAGCCGTTTGCCCGCGGTCGTCGCTTCCAACAATGTCACCCGCGACCCGCGCCGCGCCATCGCGATCGCGGCCACGCAACCGACCGGTCCCGCCCCCACCACGGCGACGTCTGTCGCGGACATGCTCATCGCACAGGCTCTGAGGACTCGGGCACGCAACCCCGCCATCTTATTGCGCCCCTACTCTACAACGGCCGCAAGTGGGCGGTATCGGGGCAACTCTTTTTTACCGAGCGGGGGACGTTACAGCGGACATCGATTTTCCGTAGCGGTTTTTGATCCCGGCGGGATCGCAGAAATTAGCCGGCGGTCGCAGACCGCCGGACACGAACAGACGGGGCATCGACCCCGGAGGAGGTCGCAGGGAGTGAGCTGGACGCTGCGACCCCCTCCGGGTTCGGGTCCGTTCGGGGAGTCATCCGGTGGTCTGCGACCACCGGCTAATTTCTGCGATCCCTCCGGGATCAAGAATGTCCCGAACCGCGACGAAGTTTTCAAGTCGGCACTCGTCCCCCGTGGGATCCTCCCAGCGCGAACGACGCTACCGCGGACGACGACCCGGCGCGCGCAGGGGCAAACCTCAGTCTCAATAAGCCGCATGGTTTCGTCGCAACTCCTTGCTGCTCAGCCCGTAGGAGATGATTCCAGCTTTTTGCAATGATTCCACGGGAGGGTGTGCGACTTGGGGCTGGAACCATTTTCGCCCCGCGCCGCTGCTACAATGCCCGCATGTTGCGTGAAGAACAGATCGAACTGCGGCGGCAGCGGGCCAAGGCCGGCCGGTACCGCATCGAGAACCTGAGCAAGAAAAAAGTCTTCTCCGACTACCGCGTCGCCAATCCGGAGACCGGCGGCGAGTACATCGTCGGAATCCGCGGCTTCGACGTCGGCGACAACGCCTGCACCTGCCCGGACTTCAAAGCCAACACCCTCGGCACCTGCAAACACATCCTCGCGGTCCTCGATTCCTTAAAGGACGATTACCCCGCGAACCTGCGGAAAAAGAAAGCCGTCGTCGTCCGTCCGGAAGTCTTTCTGAACTACGGCGAGAGCCTGCAGCTCGGGGTCCACCTGCCGCCGCGGCACTCGGACAAACTCGCGGCGCTCGCCAAGAAGTTCTTCGACGAGCGCGGCCTCTGGTCCGGTCGCGGCCGCTTCGACGACTTGATCGCGGCCGTGGAAATCGTCCCCGAAGAAGTGACGGTGATGTCGGACGCCCTCGATTTCGTCGACCGCGAAGTCGAACGGGTCGAGATGCGCCGCCGGGAGAACGAATGGCTCGACAAACTCGGCGACGGCACCCTCGACTTGAATCTGCTGAAGGTGCCGCTGTACGACTACCAGATGCGCGGCGCCCTCTTCCTCGCCTGTAGGGGACGGTCGATCCTCGGCGACGACATGGGCCTCGGCAAGACGATCATGGCCCTCGCGGCCGTGGAACTGCTGGCCCGCGAGCGCGGCATCGGCCGGGTGCTCGTGGTCGCGCCGAGTTCGGTGAAGTACCAGTGGGAAACAGAAATCCAGAAGTTCACCGGCCGCGCCGTGCAGGTCATCGAGGGCAGCCCGACCGACCGGACCGACCTGTACTCGGAGCCGACGTTCTACCGCTTGGTGAACTACGAGCAGGTCGTGCGTGACCTCGCGGCCATCAACGCGTGGAAGCCGGAGGTCGTGATTCTGGACGAAGCCCAGCGCATCAAAAACTGGGAATCGAAGACGTCGAAGGCGGTGAAGAAACTCGACAGCCGGTACGCCATGGTGCTCACGGGAACGCCGCTCGAAAACAAGCTCGAAGAGCTGTACAGCATCGTGCAGTTCGTCGACGAACGCCGCTTCGGTCCGGCGTTTCAATTCCTCCAAGATCACCGCGTGTTGGATGATCGCGGCAATCTCGTCGGCTATCGCCAACTCGAAACGATCCGCCAAAAGCTCGAGCCGATCTTCCTGCGGCGGACCCGCGGCGAAGTGCTGACGCAACTCCCGGCGCGCACCGATAGCAACGTGTTCGTCGAACTCAGCGAGCCGCAGCGCGGGCCTTACGAGGAGCAGCGCACCGCCCTCGCCCGATTGCTGCACAAAGGCTTCCTCAGCGACATCGACCGCCGCCGGATCTTGGCCTGCCTCGCCAACATGCGGCTCGTCTGCGATAGCACCTTCTTGCTCGACAAGACCACGGACCATTCGCCGAAGCTCGACGAGTTCGCCGAGATCGTCAAGGAATTGCAAGCCGAGAGCGGGCACAAGCTCGTCGTCTTCAGCCAGTGGGAGACGATGATTTTGAAAGCCGCCGAGAAGCTCGACGCCCTCGGCATCGGCTACGAGGTCCTCCACGGAGGCCTCAGCGGGCGGGATCGGAAGGCGGCGCTGGCCACGTTCCGCACGCAGGCCGATTGCCCGGTGTTCCTCAGCACCGACGCCGGCGGGCTGGGGTTGAATCTGCAAGTCGCCGATACGGTCGTCAACTTGGAACTGCCCTGGAACCCGGCGGTGCTGGAACAACGCATCGCACGCGTTCACCGGCTGGGGCAGAACAAACCGGTGCGCGTGATCAACCTCGTAACCCGCGGCACCATCGAAGAGCGCGTGCTGCGGACCTTGGAACAAAAGCAGAACCTGTTCGCGGGGGTCTTCGACGGCGAAGAAGACGAGATCGCCTTCGCGGCCGTGCCGACGGGCGGATTCCTGGCGACTGTCCGCGAACTCATCGGCGAAACCAAGCCGGAACCGCCGAAGCCGGCGGTGTCACCGACCGATTGGCCGGTGTTGGAATCGACGGTGGAACTGCTGGAATCCCTGGTCCGCTGGTGCCATCGTTCGGAAGTGCAGGTCCAACTGACACCCGAACTGCGGGGGCGACTGGACGGCTTATTGAAAAGACCCGGAACTTGACGATCACTCCTTTTGCAATCGCTTACCATCTTGGTCGACCCAAGAAAAGGGCCGGACGACGTCGACCGGTTTCGTCGTGACCTTCTCGCCGAGGATGTTCTCGAAGACGGTGCCGTACATCGTTTCGATCTTCTGCATCGAGTGGGCCGCGAGCAGTTGATGCACGATCGCTTGGTTGTTCACCACGACCCTGCGGACTTCCCCGCCTTTGCCGACGCAGGCCTCCATGCGGGCGCCGGGGGCGCCGTTCGCTTTCTGTTGGCGGGCGTTGAATTCTTTGTCGGTCAAGCGCACGTCCGGCCCGTCGATCGGCGGGGGCGGGAGCTTCGGGGCCAAGGGCCGGCCCGACGGATCCTTGTATTGCAGGGCGTCTTTGTCGGTGGTGGTTTCGATGTCCCATGTGATCGGTTCGACTTTCAACCCCGTGTCGTTCAGCAACTTCTCGGCGTGGGCCTTTCGGAAGATTTCTTTGAACTTCGCCCCTTCGCCCTTGCTCGTTTTGTTGGCGGCGAGCACCGTATCGACGACCCATTGGGCTTCGCGCAGGAACGTGGCCGCATCGACCGGGCCGGCGACGCAGTGTAGCACCCGGCCGTCCGGCGCGCAGAAATAACTGGCGACGTTGCCGCCCTGCTTGTTGTTGCCGACGATCTTGAACGTGCCGACTTTTTGGTACGAGGTCGCGAAGTTTTCGTTGACGAAGGCTCCGACTTTCGCATCGGTCAGGGCGCCCACACGGAGCGCTTCGGCGTGGTTTCAGGTCAAGCTGGCGTCTTCGAAATGCCCGCTGATGTGCAGCACGAGCACGAGTTTCTCGTCCTTCTTCGCTTGGGCCGCGGCTTCTCTCGGCGACCCGACGAAGTCGATGGTCGTGCCGTGGCGGGCGCAGGTCGTCGGCTTGGTCGGCAGGTCGATGGCGAAGGCCGGCCCCGCGAGGAGAGCCAGAACTGCCAAGGTGGAAAGCGTTCGCATCGGGCGATCTCCGGGAAGGTATCGCAGTTTACCACTGTTCCGACGGTCTAACTCGCCGGAAGTTCGACCTCGTTACATTCCGGTTGCGCATAGTCGGATTCGAGAGGATGCCCTTCTCGATTTTGACACCGGTGAAGCTCGAAAAGGTCGGTTTTTGCTGATCGCTGATTGCTGATGACTGTTTCAATTCTTATTTTAATGAAAGCGTCAGTTGTCAGCGATCAGTATTCAGCTTCGCCCTCGCCGCGCCGGCGGCGCCCGACTTCAACCGGGATGTCCGGCCGATCCTGTCGAACCACTGCTTCAAGTGCCACGGGCCGGCGGTCTTGGTGGGTCGCTTCAACGTGAGCTTCGAGGACATCCGCAAGGTCTTCGTCTCGAGCATGCGCCACCGGGTTCTGCTGAACTCCGAAGCCCAGGCGGAGAACGTAGTGAGCGATAGTGTGTTGGCCGCCATCGTGAACGATGTGAAGGAGAAGGAGGGGAGGTGAGAAGGGGTGCCGTCAAATCCCTCACACTCGGCCGAGCCTGGGAGTTCCCAGAGGGAATTTTGCTTGACAGTCATCGTGAGTGATGAAAAAATGTCATCTCTGACACAGTCTGGGAAATGATGCAAACAAGTGTGCCAGTAATCGTTATCCACACCCGGATGCACAGATGTCAACTCAAATGGCCTTCATCTCGCAACTCATTATCGTCACGAGCATCCTCATTGCCTTGCCATCCGATGCCCGCCCTGACGATCCGCAAGACAAACTCGGGAAAGCCAAAACCGAGTATGCTGCCTCAATCGAAAAGGCTACTCAAACTCTGAACTCGAAGTTCGATGATCGAATCGCACTGTCTGCTGATAGTGGGAACCTCGACACTGTCCTGCAATTGCGCGCTGAAAAGAAGGTGTTTGGTGAAAACGAGACGGCTCCAAAGTCGGCGCTGATGAAGACGCATTACGGCGATTATTTCGTCTCTGTAAAGAACGCGCGGAAGAAAATGTCGGATGCGTACGAGATCGCGGTGAAGGATTACACCAAGTTGCTCGACACCGATAAAGCCGAAGAGGTCCGTACCGAATCCGTGGCATTCAAGCAAGGGCCAGCCCGGCCCGCGGCTGCCGTTGACCCCGCGCCCGTGGTTAAGCCTGCACCAGCGGTTAAACTCGTCGCCGGTGAGATCCAAGTTTTGATCGTGACCGGAGTGAAGATGACCTTCTGTTGGATACCTGAAGGTAGAGCGACGTTAGGGTCACCGGAGAGTGAAAAAGATCGAAAAACAGACGAAAAGGAGCACGACTTCAGAACCAAAGGATTTTGGCTCGGAAAATACGAGGTGACCCAAGCGGAATGGGAAGCCCTCATCGGAACCAATCCCAGTACCTTCAACGGCAAAAAGGGTGCCGCAAAAGGAGTTGACACTTCTCGCTTCCCTGTCGATTCTATGACTTGGGATGAGTGTCAGACCTATCTCACCAAGCTGAAGGCTTTGCCCGGTACCGTCAAAGCGTTCCCAAAACTCGGCAAGTTCACGCTCCCCCTCGATGACGAGTGGGAATATGCATGTCGCGGTGGCAAGGGCAACGACAAGCCGTTCTATTCCTTAATCAAGCGAATCCCACCCTTACTCTCCTCGGTTGGTCGAGGGCGGTGCACTCCCGGAGCGCGCTTGGATAGGCGGGCCGCGTGGAGTTATTGG
>JAYSYN010000211.1:0-4052 GCA_043727575.1 Fimbriiglobus sp. | reverse complement strand
CCCGACGCCACAGCTACGATAGGCGGAGCCGCCCCGAAGTTCCCGGCCGCCCGGAGCCGGGTCGCCCGGCGAACCAGGCGCTGCAGCAGACGGCGGGGGCATGTAGGTTTTCCCAAAAGTGCGGCTGATCTCATCGAGGCGCGAATTCCGTAGCCACCGTGGGCCGGCCTCCGACCCCGGACAGGGCCGGCTCGCCGGGCTCCTTACCGTCCCTCCACCGTGGCGATGGTCACCTTCGGTTGGGCCCCGAGGACGTTCAGCACCGGGAGCAATGGCGTGAAGCCGCGTTCGCCGTCCCAGTGGCTGTCGGTGATTTTGAGGTGGCCGGGGCCGACTGAGCCTTGGCCGAGGGTGCCGTCGAGGGCGAGCCATCGGCCGTCGATGCTGACCTCGAACCACATGTGGTAGGCGAGCGTCGGCTTCTCCCCCGCTTTGGGAGGAACATAAACGACGCCGAGGGCGGTCCGCGAGGGGATGCCCAGCGCCCGGCACATGCCGGTGGCGAGCATCGAATATTCGCTGCAATCGCCGCTCAGACCCTTGGCCACACTCGCGCACGGGGCCATCGCTTGGTTGAACTCCGATTTCATGTTGGCGTGTACCCACGCCTCCACGGCGCGGGCCTTGTCCCAATCGCCCGCCTTGGCCGGGGTGTTCCGAATCGCGGCTAGCGCGTACTTCTTGACGAGGTCGTTGTCCCAGTCGATGTAGAAGCTGCTGCCCAAATACTCCTTGCCGACTTTAGCCGGGGGATCGTCCGATTTCACCGGCTGGCGCACGGCCGTGACTTGTAGGTCGAAGGTGCGGGTCTTCGCATCGGCATCCCGGACTTTTTGGCGATCGTCGGCCGCGAAGATTTTGTCGAGCGCGGTGTCGCCGGCGAAGGCGATGCGGTAGGTGACGCTCGATTTGGCGTGGATGCCGGGGACGGCGCGATCGAGTTTGATCGACTGCGCTTCGGCGATGTCGAGGAGCTTGGCCGGGGCGCGCAGGGCGAACTCTTTGGTCGTCCGCAAGACCGTCATTTTGCCGCCGAGCGTCGGCATCTCCGAATCGACGCGCATCGGCTCGAGGGTCTCCGGATCGGCGTAGAGGGTGGCCGGCGGGAGTTTGAAATCCCCGGCCGGTTCCATTTCGAGCAGATATTTCAGCCACTTCTTCGGCTTTTGCCCGTCGGACAGCGCCAGTTCCTCCGGCTCTTGGGCCGTGATCTTCATCTTCACGACGCGGTTGATGCGGCCCTCGTAACTCAGGTAATCGATGGTCTCGCCGACCTTGGGTTTCTTGTCCTTCAGCAGGCTCGCTTCTTTGCCGATGCCGAGCACCCCGTCGGGCCAGGGGATCGTTTCGGAGTTGTTGACGGCGCCTTCGATCTTCACCGCGAGTCCTTTATTCGTGGCCGTGCCGGTCAGCGACATCGCGGTGTCTTTGCCCAAGCCTTGGCGCGTCTGCGTGACGATGACTTTGCCGTCGAGGGTTTCGATGGTGGCGTTCTCGCCCCAGATTTCCACGGCTTGGCCGAAGCGGGCGACCTGCATCACGAGCTTCTTGGTGCCGTAGACCATCTTCATTTTGTCGCGGTCGTACTCGCGCACCACGGTGTGCGTGTACCCGACCTTGAAGCCCCGGCAGTACGCGACATCCCACGTTTCGATCAAGATCTTGCCGTCCTTCACGTCGTCCGGTTCTTTGGAAACCGGCACCGGCAGGGGGATCAACGGCGTCGTCGGCCGGGGGAACGGCGGCGGCGGGGGAACCTCGGCCTTCGGTTTCGGCCGGATGATTTCGAGGTGCGGGACGTTCTCGCGCGGTGCCGGGAGCATCGCGCTGCCCGTCGAACTCGGCAACCGGCCGGAGGGGCGGATCACGTAATAGCCGGGGCGGTCCGGGTCCGTTTGAAGGACGACCTTCGTCGAATCACTCGGCGGCACCACGGTCGGCACCGTCGAACCCTTCGGCCGGATGACGATGCTGCCGGGCGGGGGCGTTTGGGCCAGCAACGTGAAACCGGCGAGGGCGACCGCGAGGGACGTTGCAAACCGCATAGGGCACCTACTCTCCCCCACTCCGCGTCGGAGAGGGGGCTGGGGGTGAGGTCTGTGTTCCACATCAACTTTATCGACATTCCGCGCCCGATGCTACTACCCCGATCCGGGCGCCCGACCCGCGGGGCAAACCGGCGCACCTCTGTCATCCGGGCGATGCGAAGTGCCGAAAAGGTCGTCATAATCCCGCGATTCGTGCTACGGTGGAGGCATCGGCGCTAGAATACGACGCCCGGGGCCTGACACTGGGCGAACGGCCGGGTATGGTAGCGGAGTCCGATCCGCACCCTGTTCGGCAGCCTGAATGCATTCCCCCGCCGTCGCCCGCTCCGGGCTGCGGGAATCAGTATCAGCCGAAGCGAGGATGTTTCGTGAACGCGGATTCTTGGACGGACCATCTGAAACGCAAGACCTACGGCTCCTTCACCCTCACCGACGCCATCCGGCCGGGGCCGAGCTTGCCGGTGCGCCCTCGACAGGGGTACCACCTCCAAGTCTACCGGGATCGCAAGGCCGGGTTGAAACTGCCGATGATTTCCGCGGCCGTCTCCGCCGAGAACCTCATCGATTGCTTCGTCGCGTTGCTCGAACCTTTGGGCGATACCGTCCATGTGATTCTCGAAACGAGCCACGGCCGCGACGCCGACGATCATTTGGACTACCGCAGAACGCACATCGACCTGCCGGTGTTGGCGAGCCATTTCTGCGATTTTGAAGATCTGTTGCTGAACGACGGCTGCACCGGCCTCGCCGTGTTGAGCGCGACCGGGCCGATGGAAGTGCAGTTCGACGAACACAAATTGATCCACATCTACGCCGCGAAGATCAACCCGTTCCGGCGAATCTTACGGGACTTCGGGGTCCGCCGCCGCGAAGTCCTCGCGCTGATCTCCGACGACGAACACCTGCACCACACCACCGACGACTTCGCCGACGAGTTCGAGCAACTCTGCCTCCGCGTCGGCGTCGCCGATTTCGAAATGGCTATGAGCGACGACTGACCGCCCGCCGGATCATTTCTTTTTGATCGCTTCCAAGGCGGATTCCGACGCTTTGCGGACCGGGATGCTCGGGTCGAAGCGCATGTCTTCGAGCGTCTTCACGATGGCGGCTCCGTTGTCCGGGTCGTGGATCCCCGCGAGCGTTTCGATGGCCGCGATCCGGATCGTTTCCGTATCGCCCGCCGCCGCGAACAACAGTGGTTTCAAGGCCTGCTTTTTGTGCTTCATCGAGCGGACGAGCACCGCGGCTTTCTCGCGCACGGCGGCGCAATGGACGTCCGAAAAGACGGCTGATTTGGCCAGCGACAAGGCCGAGAGGATCATCGCGTTCGCGTTCGGATCATCCGGCGCGATCTTCGCCAACACTTCTAAACATGCATTGAGATTCATCCGCGCTGTTTCGTCTTTGTACGGCGTCCCGCCGTTGCTGATCCGGCTCGCGAGCGTCCAGACCAGCGGGCAGAGCGGTTCTCCCGCCGCACCGAGGGCGCCGGTCTTCGCCACGGCGTCCATGCTGTAATTCACGTACATCGCCACCGCGAGTTCCGCCAAATCCTTATCGACTTTCTTCAGCGAATCGGCGGCGGCCGTGCGGACTTTGACGTTGCCATCGAGCATCGCTTCGCACAGCGGCCGGCACGCCGCCTTCCCCTTGGTCCCGAGTTCGCCGATGGCCTGCGCCGCCTTGAGCCGATCCTCCGACTTCTTCGATTTCAAGTCGGTGGTGAAGCCCTTCAAAATGGCCTTGGTCTCCGGGCTGTCTTGCGCCGAAGCGACCCCCGTAGGAATCAGGATCACCAAAATCCAACCGACCGAACGTACCGTGGCGAGCATTGCGTTCTCCGAAAGCGACCGGGCGACTCCGGGGTTACTTCCCCGAAGTCGCCCGGCCGTTACGGATTCCGCATGGGAGATGATGATCTGGTTTGCGTGTTCCGGAGTACAAATTCGTCGGACTCTTCGCTCCAAAGGAGCGTCCGACTTTAGCCAGGCCCGGAAGGGCCTG
>JAYSYN010000210.1:0-12185 GCA_043727575.1 Fimbriiglobus sp. | reverse complement strand
TCCCGTACTGCGCGAGCAAAGGGGCCTTGAACACGCTGACGAAATCGCTGGCGCGGGCCTTCGGGCCGGATGTCCGCGTGAACGCCGTGGCGCCGGGGCCGATCCTGACGCGTTGGCTCGAAGGTCGGGATGCCCAGATTCAAAAGTATCTGGAACAGGCCCCGCTCGGCAAAGCCGCGTCGCCCGAGGACATCGCCGACGCCGTGGTTTTCCTCGCGGTCGGCACGGCGCTGACGACGGGGCAAATCCTGGTGGTGGATGGCGGCCGGACGATGTGAGCTCCGAAGCCGCATCCGCCATCCAACGGCTATTTCTTGGCGGCTTGCTTGGTGGCGATGGGAACGTAGCCCACTTCCATGCCTTTCGGCGGGGTCATCAACAACCCGGTATCGAGTTCCGCGAGTTGGCCGACCGTCGCCGGCGGGAGGTATTCTTTGTCGATCTTCCAACTCGCATGCAATTTCTCGACCCGCTTTTGCATGCTTTCGCGCTCCTCATCCGACAAGTCCGCATTCAGCAATGCCGGTTGGTCGGCGAAGCGATACCAGTGGTACGTCACGATACTCCCGTCGCCCAGTTTGGCCTCGAACGGCCCCGCGACGGGGCCGGGTTTCTTCCAAGAACTTTTCGGTTCTTCGGGAGTCACATACGCTTCGGGTGCGGCTTCGCGCGGCCGCTGGAACTCGTGCTTGAGCAAGCCGGTTTCGACCGGCACATCTTTCGATTGGACGACGACCCACTCGGAAGTTTTCTCGTCCTTCTTCACCAATCGAAAGTACTCGGGAAGCGTCACGAGGGGGCCGGTTTTGGCATCGGTCTTCGTCGCGTTGTCGAAGTTCCAGCGGTATCCGTAGGTGTGGTCATCCAAGGCGATCGGGGTCGCGAACGATTTCCAAGCCACGGGCACTTTTTGCTCCTTCTTGGCGTTCGGCGGATAGATTTGCCAAGTCGAGCCGCCTTTGGAATTGAACTTATGAACGCTCGATCCTTTGGGGTCGATTGAGCCGCTCGCCGCGGCGCCGCCGTCGAACCACGTTTGCACGGAATTCCAAAGGGCGGATTTGTCGTACGCCGTGATGCGGTGGATCACGACCGAATCGTCCTTCGCATTGCGCGGGTAGGACATCGTCGCGATTCGGGCGTACGCGTCGCCCTTCGAATCGACGGCCTGAACCGCCGGGACGTACTGGGTTTCCATCTGGACGGCTTTGTTCGGATCGGACGGTCGGCCGTCCAGAAACATCCCCGCGAATTTGGGTTCGCGCACGGTCGCCTTCGACCAAAAATAGGGTGTGAAGAACGCCACCGGCCCTTTGAAGTTTTTCGTGTTGAGAAACAGCGTCCACGAATTGTTGCCGGTCGGGATATCCTGGCCCGCCGTTTTCGCTTTGGCCGCGGTCAGGGGCAGTGGAAGGTAGCCATAGCCGACGAGTTCGCCGCTGGTTCCCTGTTTGAGGTTCAACCCGTCCGGCGGCCACAACACCCACGGGCTGAGCTGGGCGATGCCGTATTTCCCACTCGGGTCCGCCCAATTCCGCCCTTTCCCGGCACCCGGGCCATTGGCCCACTCGCTGAAGTTCAAACCGACGCCGCCCATGATGAATTTCGGCGTTTCCGTCGCGAACCGGGTGTCGCGCCACCACCCGAGCCCGCCTTCGATGTCCGAATAGACATCCTTCGGCTTGGGTTTGTCCTGTTGGGCGAACATCCAAGTGCCGAAGAGCCCCGTTTGAAATCGACTGCCCGGATAGGTCTTTAGGAGCGGCCAAGCGGCCACGTACATTGAGAAGCCCGCGTTGAAGGTCTCGGGGACTTTCTCGTGCGGGACCAACAGGTACCCGGCCATCTCCGCTTCGCGGATCGGCGATTTCGTCGGGTCTTCGCCGTTGGCCCGTGGCCCGGCCCAGAAAACCCCGAAGAGGAACGTGGAAAGACCAATCAATCGAGTGGTTTGCATCGGACTGCTCTCGGATGAGGCCGGGCGAATGGGAAGATGTGATCAACAATTCGCGGAGCGGCACCGGCCGCTTCCGCACGTGACGTGGTCAGAATAACCTCACCCGACGATTTGCATGATCTTCAAACGCAGGAATGGCTGGCGGTGGCCGCGGAGTTTGCGGATCGTCTTGCGGCGGCGGAAGAGTTGGGCGACGGTCTTCGTGCTCGGGAACTCCACGACTTCGCAGACGATTTTGGCACCCGCGACGTGGGGCGTGCCGATCTTGGCGTCGCCGTTGTTCTCGATGAGCAGGACGCTCGTCAGTTCGACGGTGGCGCCCATTTCGACATCGCGGTAGTCGATGACGACGGTGGCGCCCTCTTCGGCGCGGTATTGGCGGGAGCCGTCTTCAAAAATCGCGTACATGTCTGTCGTCCGCTATTGGTCAGTTCGGTCGGTAGTCTGAGATTGTAGCCAGCGTCCAGCAGATGGGTAGGGGAGAATCCGGTACAACCGAGGTACGCCGTCCCCATGTCGCAATTGACACTCCCTTTCGAGTCGTGCTAATGTCCCCGCTACGAGAGCCGCCCGCACGGACGCGGGCTCGGCCGCAGCCCCATTCGGGGAATGAGAATGCTTCGCACCGTGCAGGATGCACCGACTTTCGCCCCGCCGTATTACCCGGATTCCCCGGCGCCGCCGGCCTTCGTTTCGGTCTGCATCGCGAATTGGAACTGCCGGGAGTTGCTGCGCGCCTGCTTGCTGTCGCTGCTCGAGCAAGAACAAGGCGTGGCGCTGGAAGTGATCGTGGTCGACAACGCCTCCGTGGACGGTGCGGCCGAGATGGTCGCCGAGGAGTTCCCGGACGTCGTGTTGGTCCGCAACCGCGAGAACGTCGGTTTCAGCAAGGCCAATAACCAAGCCGCGCGGTTGGCCCGGGGCAATTACTTGTTCTTTTTGAACAACGACACCGAAGTCCCGCCGCACACGCTCGTGGAATTCGTGGAGTATGCCCAAGCCAATCCCGAAGTGTCGATGATCGGGCCGCGTTTGCTCGGGGCCGATGGCCAACCCCAAATTTCGTACCGCACGAAGCCGACGATCGGCGCGCTGTTCCACCGCATCAGCCTGCTGCGCTGGACGGGCCTGTTTCGGCCAGCGTACTACCGCTACCGCCGCGAGACCTTCGATCCGCGCGCCGTGCGGCCCGTCGAAGTGCTGATGGGGGCGGCCGTGTTTCTGCCCCGCTCGGCGTTCGAACGCTCCGGTTGTTGGGACGAACGCTACCGCTTCGGCGGCGAGGATCTCGACCTGTCGACCCAAGCCGGCCGGCACGGGGACGTCGTCTTTTTCAGCGACGTCGAGATCCTGCACTACGGCCGGGTGTCGAGCCGGGCCAACGTCGGGTTCTCGCAGCCGAACGTGGCCATCGGCTACGTTCATTACTTCCGCAAAGCGGGCGTCGGTCGCGGGGCTCTGCTCGTCTACAAAATCCTCGTGACGCTCGACATCCCGGTGCAGATGTTGGAGAAGTCGCTGCAATCGGCGGTGCGCTACGCCACCGGTCGCCGCGAGAAAGCCCGGAAAAGCTGGCTCACGGTGCAGGGGCTGTGGAAGTTCCTGAGAAACGAACTCCCGCGGTTTTGGAAGGCGTGACGGATCGCCCGAATCCGGCAAACTCATTTGCTTCGCCCCTCCGGTTCCGACAGAATGATCGCGTGGGAACGATCCCACCATTCCCCTCCGGAGGATTCCCAATGCGTAGGACGATGGCGGCGGTGGCCGCAGCCCTGTTGAGTATCGCGACGATGGCCGACGGTGCCGAGTTGAAAAAAGGCACGCCCGAAGTGAAGTCGATCTCGGCCTTGGCGTTCAGCCCCGAAGGCGTGCTCTTCATAGCCGATGCCCAATCGGCCACCCTGTTCGCCGTGGGGACCGACGATGGCAAGCCGAAAGCGAAAGCGGATATCCTCGTCGAAAAAATCGATTCGATCCTCGCCGACAAACTCGGCACGACGGCCACGAATATCGCGATCAACGACGTCAAAGTGAACCCGGCCTCGGGGCAAGTTTACCTCGCCGTGACCCGCAAAGGCACCGGCGGCGGTCCGCTCGTGATGAAGCTTACCGATGGCAAACTCTCCGAGTTCGCCCTCAAAGACGTCCCGTTCGCCTCGGTGAAACTCGGGGGCCTGTCGGACAAAAACAAAGCCGACGCCATCACGAGCCTCGCCTACGTCGAGGGCAAAGTGATCATCGCCGGGCTGTCGAACGAGGAGTTTTCGAGTTCGCTCCGGACGATCGCGTATCCGTTCACCGAAGGCGACAAGCCGACGAGCGTCGAGATGTACCACGCGGCCCACGGCAAGACCGAAACGAACTCGCCGATCCGGTCGTTCGTGCCGTACAAGATCAGCGGAGCCGATTATCTCTTCGCGGCCTACACCTGCACGCCACTGGTGAAGGTGGCGGTCGCCGACCTCAAGCCGGGCGCGAAAATCAAAGCGACGACCATCGGCGAACTCGGCAACCGCAACAAACCCCTCGACATGATCGTCTACACGAAGGACAAACAGGATTTCGTGTTGATGGCCAACAGCGCCCGCGGCGTCATGAAGATCCCGACCGAGTCATTCGATAAAGCCGGCGGGATCACCGATCCGGTCAAGGGCGGCGGCACCGCCGGGGTGAAGTTCGAAACCATCAAGGAACTCGTCGGCGTCATGCAGCTCGACAAGCTCGATGCCGGCCGGGCCGTGTTGCTCATCCAAGCCGAAGACAAAAGCTACTCGCTGAAGTCGATCCCGCTGCCTTAAGGGCATGGCATGGGCATAGGGGCCGCAAAAAACGCGAGATCCGCAAGAGAAGAATTTGGGACGGTGGCCAACACCCGTTCCCGATTCGATTTTGCGGCTCTCGCGTTTTTTGCGGATTCGATTCTTGAATCGGCGGTTTGCGTCGGCGGTTCACTTCAACACAATCCATTAATCATGTCGATCTGTTCCGTTGAAAACACTTTCTCGCACGGATGCGACCATGGCCGGTTTCGTGTGGATGCTTCTCACGGCGACCCTTTCCGCCGAATCCGCCCCTGCGTCGCTCGGCCGGCTCGCCCGGCCCGATTCCAGCGTCCAGACCGCAGCCGTCGGCCCTTTCACCCCGTATTCCCCCGCCGTCGGCGACATCGTGTTCTCGCTGACGGAGAATCGCAAAATCGCGTTGTTGTACCGGTTCGTTCTCGTCGGCATCCCGACGCACGCCGGGATCGTGGTGCGGATGCCCGACGGCGCCCTCGGCGTCCTCGAAGCCGGTGGCGGCGGGGAATTCCGGACGCGGACAACACCGCTCGAGACCCGCTTCTCCCGCGCCGGAGACCGGACGGTTTGGATACGCCGGCGTTCGACTCCGCTGACGGCCGAGCAAGAGCGCCGGTTGAATGAGTTTGCAGTTTTGTCCGAGAATACCGGTTACAGCAAACTCCGGGCGTTCGACCTCGCGTTCCTTTCGCCGCACGGTCCGCGCGGACCGATCCGGACCTTTTTCGACGGTAAGCCCAAGGGCATCCGCGACGATTCGGTTTGCAGCGAAGTCATCGTCGAGGCCATCGTGTACGCGGGGCTAATCCCTTTCGAGACCGCCCGCCCGTCGGCGACGGCCCCACGCGATCTGCTCTTGGATCGTTCGTTGAATCTTTACCTCCGCCGGCATCCGCCGCTCGCTTGCGGCTGGCTCCCGCCCTCGATTTGGCTCCCGGATGCGGCCCCATGTTGCCGCGTAAAACCCGAACCGAAGCGCGGCCTGTTGCGGTTCGCCCGCTGATCGCGGAAGATACGCATTCCGGTCCCGAGGGTGCGTCGATGCGATCTCTGCTCCTGTTCGCCCTGCTGTCCACTCCACCATTCGCCGGGGCTGCGGAACCGAAGCCATTCGCCCCCGAAAACCTCACGGCGTGGTGCATCGTCCCCTTCGACGGCAAGAAGCGCGGCCCCGAAGAGCGCGTGGCCATGCTCAAGCGCCTCGGCTTCACGCGCTACGCCTACGACTGGCGCGCCGAGCACCTGCCGACATTCGACAAGGAACTCGGACTGCTGAAACACGAGAAGATCGCGCTGCAAGGCGTCTGGTTCCCCACCGGCGTCGGCAAGGACGGCGAGTTGATCCTCGACCTGTTGAAGAAACACAAACTCGAAACCGAACTCTGGGTGATGCTGCCCCAACCCGACGCGAAGTTGAGCCATGACGACAAAGTGAAAACGACGGCGGCGTTCCTGGCCGCGCTCGCGAGAAAGGTCGCGCCGCAGGGGTGTAAGATCGGCGTCTACAACCACGGCGGCTGGGCCGGGGAACCGGAGAACATGGTCGCGGTGTTGAAGGCCAGCGAGCAGAAGAACGTCGGCATCGTCTACAACCTCCACCACGGCCACGAGCATTTGGCGAAGTTCGATGACTACCTCAAACTGATGAAGCCGCACCTGTATTCGATCTCGCTCAACGGCATGGAAAAGGACGGCGACAAGAACGGTAATAAGCTGCTAATCATCTCCGATGGGCCGGAGGACGCCACGGTGTTCGCGTCGATCCTCGCGAGCGGCTACGCGGGGCCGTTCAACATCCTCGGGCACACCGACGACGATGTGGAGGATCGGCTCACGGACAATCTCAACGGATTGCGGAGCGCCCGCTGGTACGGGGTCATCAAGGTGGATGCGACCAAGAAGGCATTCCTCACTCCCAGCGCGAACTCGCTTCAAATCCGGATCGCGGCTCCGAAGCCGGGTGAACCCCTGGCGTTCATCGTTTCTAATTTCAGCGAGGCCCATCGCAAGAAATTGGCGGAACGGACAGAGTTCGAATTGACGCATTACGAATTCAAAGTTCGGGTGAATCGGACGGGTGAGGGTATCGAATTCATGGAAGGCACTTACTCCCGTGATGGGACTCGATTGATGTTCACCCCGCGGTTCCCACCTACGCCGGGGGTTGAGTACTCGGTCGAAATTGATCACAAAGTTCTCGTTTGCGATCAGTTTTTGAAAAACGTCGTCTCCAAAATCTCTCTTCGCAAAGTCCCCCCCGTCAAGCCGACGGAGATCGAGCACCTCTTCCCCACAGCCGACATCCTTCCAGAGAACACGCTGCGTTGGTACATCCAGTTCAGCGCGCCGATGGCGCGCGGGGACGTTTACCGGCATCTGCGCTTGCTCGATGAGCGGGGCAAGCCGGTGATCCACCCCTTCCTCGAACTCGATGAGGAACTCTGGAGCCCCGATGGCAAACGGCTGACGGTCTTCTTCGACCCGGGCCGCGTGAAGCGCGGGTTGAAGCCGCGCGAGGAAGATGGGCCGGTCTTGATCGAGGGGAAGTCGTACACGTTGATCATCGACAAGGCTTGGGAAGACGAGGCCGGCTTCCCGCTGAAAGAATCGCTGAAGAAAACCTTCAAGGTGACCAAACCGGACGACGCCCCCATCGATCCGAAATCGTGGAAGCTGGCCGGGCCCACCGATGCCAAAGGCGCGCTGAAGGTGACCTTCGAGAAACCGCTCGACCGCGCCCTCGCCGATCGCATGCTCACCGTGCGCGGCCCCGATGACAAGCCGCTGTCAGTGACCGTGACGGTCAACGCGAGCCAGACCGGTGTCGAACTCCGGCCGACTTCCCAACTCTGGGTAGCCGGCGAATATCAGCTCGTGATCGACAAGCGGTTGGAAGACGTCTGCGGCAACCGCGTCGGCCGGGCCTTCGAGATCGACGTGATCCGACCGATCCCCGAGAACGCCGGCGAGACGTCCGTCGTGTTGCCCTTCGTCGTCAAGTAATACGCGGGCTTCGAAGATCACCGGTTCGGGTTCCTGCGGCCGGCGCTTCACCAAGTTCAACAGCGGTCGTTCGACCCAGCGGTGCAGCAGCATCCCGCCGCCCCACGTGGCCGACAGCATGAACGCCAGCCATGCCAAGTGCGGGGCCGTGTGGTGCGGCCACCACAGCACGCTGAAGTGTAGCGCCATGCCGATGGGGCCGTGCCAAAGGTAGATGGAGTACGACGCGTCGCCCGTGGCCCGCAGCCATCTCGGCAATCGCAGGGTCCCTTGCCGCTCGGCCGCGATGCACCCGTAGACAATCAGCGTAGACGCGGGGCCGAACGACCAAACGCGCTCCAGCGGCAGGGTACACAGGGCGTATGGCCGGCCAGGTACCGAAAACGACACCGCCCAGCAAATTCCCCAGGCGATGCCGGCGAGGACCGCGAGCCGACCCCCGCGCGGGGGGAAGTGCCGCACGGCGGCCGCCACCGCGCAGCCGAGCAGGAACTCCAAAATCAGTGGGCTGACGAGGGTTTCGCCGACCGTCGCCGCGTAGTACGGGACTTCGCTTTGTCGGGCCACCACCGCCACGATGACGGCGCCCCAGGCGACCAGCACCCACGGGGCCCAGCGTCGCGGGAGCGCCAAGAGCAGGCCGAAGGCGGCGTAGAACGCGACCTCGTAGGTCAGCGTCCACGCGGGTGTGATGTAGTAGTTGGGGAACTCGGACGGCGTGAGCGTCAGCCACGCGGGCCAATCCGGAAACGGAGTCGGGCTGAGTGCCGCGCCGATGGCCGGTACGGCGATCAGCATCGTGATCCAAAACAACGGATAGACGCGCCAAAATCTTCGGAACAGATATACGGGGATCGCTCGGATGTTCCCGAACGACCCGGCTTGCGTGTGGGCGATGATGAACCCGGAGATCACGAAGAACAAGTCGACGCCGGCGAAGCCGAACCAGCGGAACGGGCGCAGGAATTCGCGGGAGACGCCGAAGTCGCTCTCCCAACCGCCGGCGTGCACGCCGAGCACCAATAAGCAGGCGACGCCCCGCAGGCCTTGCAAATTGTCCAGCTTCGTGCGCATCGTCCCCTCGCGGTCGGAATCGTTCCGCCGCAGAGATACCGCGCCGTCGGCGTTGGGGACAAGGTGAAGTCCGGGGGCGCCCTACCCGCTCGCTTTTTTCAAAAACTCCAGCGACCGCCGCGCCGTGGCGACGGCGTCGTGGCTGTGCCGGCTGAGTTCGACGTAGACGCCCCGGTCGTATCCGGCACTGCAGAGACCGGCGAAGACATCGGCGAAATCGACGTCCCCGTCGCCAAACATCATGTGGTCGTGGACCCCCGGTCGCATGTCCTCGATGTGGACGTTCCAAAGCCAATCTTTCCACTTCACCAATTGTTCCGAAACCGGCACGTCCCCTTGGCAAACGAGGTGGCCGATGTCGACGGTCAGGCCGAAGTTGGGCCGGTTCACGCGGCCGTGGAGTTCGGCGAATTTGTCCATGGTGTCGAGAAACATCCCCGGTTCGGGCTCGAAGGCGAGCTTCACACCGCGCGCGGCCGCGAAGTCGGCGAGGCGGACGCACTGCTCGACGAGGCGATCCATCAACTCGCTCGGCGCGGCGTCGTCGGTGGCCGCGCCGCTCCAGAAACTGACGCAGTCGGCATTCAGTGCCTTCGCCAATCCGACGCAATCTGCGCTGAGGAACTCGAAGCGGTAATCGCGGTCGTCGGGCATTTTGGAAATGAGCGTCGGCTGGTGCTTGAAATGCGCGTTGAGGAGAAATCGCGCCCCGGTTTCGACGACGCAGCGCAGATCTTTCTCGGCCAGCATCTCAGCGAACTCGGCCGTGCGAGCCGGAAAATCCGGATCGAACGGATTGAGGTGGTGGACGTCCGGCGTCAGTGCGATGCCCCGGTACCCTTGGGCCGCGAGGATGCCGACGCAATCCTCCAACCGGTGGTGGGCGAAGCCGTTGGTGTTGTAGCCGAATAACATTCCCGACTCCCTGCGCCGGGTGGTTGGTCGCCGAACGACCCCTGGCGGGGCCGGCGGCAACGCGACCGAGTCCGACTCACTTGCCGACCGGTTTGCCCTCTTCGTCGAGGACGACTTCCGAGGTCTTCTTGTCTTCTTTAATCTTGATTTCGAATGTCACCGTCTCATTTTTTCCGTCGAGGACGTTGACTTTCTCGGTCTCGACGATCGTCGCACCCGGATGCTGTTTCAACAAGCCATCGTTGACGGCTTTCGGCAACTTCTCTTCCTTGATATCGATCAGGGTACCATCGGGCTTCACGCCGACGTCGAAGACGCGGTCGCCTTCCTTCATGGTGAACTCGAAGTTGCCGTTGGTTTCTTTGTCGACCGAACTGACGGTGGCCTTGGCGAAGCGATCTCGGACCGCTTTGACGGCGGGCTTCGGTACGTCTTCCAACTTGACGGGGGTTCCCGCGCCGGCGACGCCGACCGCGAACAGGACCAGGGCCGCACCCCGGCAGAATGTGAGAGGCGCAATCATCGCTTATCCCTTTTTCTTGGGTTTGTCGAACTTACCGTGTTTGACGAGTTCGAAGTTGGAATCGCCCACCAAGCCGATACCGGGCGCGTAGATTTTGAAGTCTTTGCTCTCCGGCTCGAGCGTGGTCGTTTCTCGGATTTTGACACAGTCGTTAAACATCCCCGCGATGGCCTTGAAGGCTTCTTTCACGCTCACGATTTCGGATCGATTCAAGGCCACACCCGGGGCCACTTCGTTCATGAATCGACTGCCGACCAGCGGCGTGCCGGGCATCATCAGCCCGAACTTGGCACCTTTGACGCCCGAGAGCCAGGCCCCGTCGTGGTTGATGATTTTGCCGTCCTCGTAAATGTCCACTTCCTCGCCGAAATAGTAGACGCAGTTGGTGCGCTTGCTGATGGCGAAGAAGTTGCGCGAAACCTCGACGAGTTTACCGTCCTTGGTTTCCTTCTCCTCGATGACGCGCGTCTCGACGCCATCGACTTTCTTCGTTTCGTCGAGCACCGTGATGGTGAGTTCTTCGGTGCCCTTCCGCAAAATGCGGAAGGGCCCCGGCTCCAAGATGAAGTACGGATTGCTCCCCGTCGGACCGAGGTCGCCCGCTTCGATGGCGAATGTGTCCGTCCACACCGCGGCATCCTTCTCCGCTTTGACTTCCTTCGGGGCCACTCGATCTTGCGGTCCCGCGCGTCCCGGCGCACCGAACGCGATGAGTGCCACGAGCCCCGCGAACACTCCGACGATCCCCGCCTGCCTGATCCATATAGTCCGTTCCTCTACGATCGACTGCCGGGGCTCCGACACGGAAAAACGATTCCCGCGTCGACCTCCCCGCGATGGTCATGCGGGATTGTAATCGCGGCAGATAAAGTCGCGGTGAACCGATGATAATTTCGGCTTCATCTTCGATTCCGACCCGGCTACCCCCTCCTGCGATACAATCGCAGCATGATCCCCGGCATCCCCCCCGACCGCGACGAGTGCATCGAACAGGCCTATTTCTTTCGCATTTTTCGCGAACGGATCGGGGCCAACATCCCGGCGCAAGAGACGCTGGCCCGGCTGCACGAGGAATTGCTCAGTTCCACGAAGATGCCGTTCGCCGTGCAATTTCTGTCGCTCGAACTCAAACACTCGGGCCGATTGTCGGACGGCTTCGCCAAGTTGCCGCATTACTTCACGCCGTTCCAAACTTTCGTCATGCGGCAGGCCGACAGCGAAACGTCCAAGTTCACCACGCTCGTCGGGCTGCAAATTCTCGAGCGCGAGGCCGCGTACAAAGCCGAGCAGCCGAGCCAATCGGGGCTGTTCGTGTACCAGTTCGAGGCGATCTGCCGGAATCGACTCGGGTACGATTACGGTCTCGACGCCGTCGGCGGCGATCCGTTCTACGACGGCGATTGGAAAGACTACGCGGAGCTGGTCCGCCGGCAGGTCGGCATCATCGATTTCGCCGATCTGGTGTATTTGCGCTCCGAGTACTACGTCGCGGAACAACGCCGGCGGAACCCGCATTACATCCCGGCCCTGCCGCCGATCTTCGCCGAGCGCGAGGGTAAGATCGCCAAAGCGAGTTTGGGGCGCGATCCCCTCTTTTTATTCGCGGCGTTGCAGCGGCAATTGAATTACCCGGAAGTGCCGCGACCCCGGCCCCGGGAAGACATCGCGTCGAAGTTCGACCAATACGAAATCAAATTCCGCGAGATGGAATCGCGGATCAAGATGCTCGAATCCGAAGTCCGCGGCACCTTCGACCCGACGCAATTCGGCAAGCCGGAGATCTTGAAGGATCTGCCGGACGTGGACTGAATTCTGGCGAGCCGGAACAGGTCTTCGTCGATGCTCTGAGTTCGCCGAAGTATTACGTCAAAGGAGAATACAAAGCGATCCGCACGGTCATGGCCGAGTATTTCGC